>CAYSSA010000208.1:0-8876 GCA_964433485.1 uncultured Tepidisphaeraceae bacterium
CGAAGCCGCCTTCCGCGTGGCCCGACAATATGCCAGCACTCGCAAACAGTTCGGCGTCGCCATCGAACGACTTCCGGCCGTCGCCGAACTTGTCGCAGATATGAAGATCCATATCGAGGCGGCCCGTGCTCTGACCTACGAAACCGCCCGCATCTGCGACCTCGAGAACAACAATCTCCGTATCGTCGAGCTGAATCCGCCCAAGGATCCCGAGGAGCTCAAGCGCCGCAAGAACGACGCCCGCACCTGGAAGCGCCTCAACGGCATGCTCACGCCGATGAGCAAGTATTACGCCTCCGAAATGTGCGTCACCGTCGCCACCAACGCCATTCAGGTTCTCGGCGGCTCCGGCTACATGAAGGACTATCCCTCGGAGCGACTTCTCCGTGACGCCCGCATCACCACCATCTATGAAGGCACCAGCCAGCTTCAGATCGTGGCGGCTGTCCGCGGCGTCTGTTCCGGCGCCTTCGAGAAGGCCATCGACGCCTACGAACAGCAGTTCAAGAGCGATGATGTCACGCTGGTCGCACTGAAGGATAGACTTGCTGAAGGCAAGGCCCTGATCCTCAAGGCGGTATCATTTGTGAAGGACAAGGGTGCTGAGTACATGGACCTCCACGGTCGCCGTCTGGTCGACAGTGCCATTGCCGTACTCGTCGGCCATCTCTTCCTGCAACAAGCCGCCGCCAGCGAGCGAAAGAAAGCCGTCGCGAGGCGCTACATCAGCATGAATTTCCCCAACATCCGCCGGGACATCGACATCGTCCTCAGCGGCGACCGCTCGGCCCTCGAAGAATACGCCACCCTCGCCGGACCGGCGCCGGCCCTGTAGTGGCCGGATGAGCAATCAGCCAGTTGTCCAAACAGGTGGCAAGCATGCCCTCGCCGCAGGAATTGTGGTGCCGCCTTCCAACCCTCCAAAGACTGGAAGCACGCACGACGAACCGTCCGGCATTTGAGCCGCAATGGACCGGTTGTCGCTTGAAGCAATCGCCAACCCTTTGGCTGCCAAACCGGCAGATCGGCGAAATGCAAATATAATTTAAGCCTCGCTATTGCAACCACTTAGGCCAATATTGCCTTGGCACGGCATTTGTATTCCATCGCTGTATTATCCATTTTTTTGAGAGGAATTCTGCCATGTCCGCAACTGGCCCCGTCCGTATGGAATTCAAGACCGAACTCAAGCAACTGCTCGATCTGATCATCCATTCGCTTTATACCAAGAAGGAGATATTTCTTCGCGAGTTGATCTCCAATGCGGCCGACGCCATCGACAAGGTGCGATTTGAGTCCCTGACCAACCACGATCTGCTGGAAGGCAACTCCAACTGGAAGATCAAGCTTATTCCCGACAAGGCAAAGAACACCCTGACGATCCGCGATAATGGGATCGGCATGTCGCCGGAGTCCATCGTTCAGGATCTCGGCACCATTGCCCGATCGGGCACCCGGCAGTTTCTGGAAAACCTGAAGAGCGCCGATGTGAAGAACCGGCCGGAGCTGATCGGTCAGTTCGGAGTCGGCTTCTACGCCTCTTTCATGGTCGCCGATCGAGTGACCGTCATCTCGCGCACGGCCGGGCCGGCGACGCACGCGGCCAAGTGGGAATCCGACGGCCAGGGACAGTTCACTGTCGAGTCGTGCGAGAAGGAATCCCGCGGCACCGATGTGATCCTGCACCTGCGCGAAGACGCGAAGGAGTTCCTCGATCCGTGGCGACTGCGCCAGATCGTCAGGGAATATTCGGACTTCATCGAACACCCCATCACCATGGATGTCGAGCGGGAGAAGGACGGCAAGAAGACGCTCGAGGAAGACACGCTCAACAGCCGCCAGGCGATCTGGTTGCGCAACAAGAGCGATATCAAGGACGAAGAGTATAAAGCCTTTTACAAGCAGATCGGTCGCGACTTCGAAGATCCGCTGAAGTGGGTCCATATGATGGCCGAGGGCCAGCTCGAGTTTCGCGCGATTCTGTTCCTGCCGGCGCGCAAGCCATGGGACTACCATTTCGGCATCACCAAGCCGGGCATGCAGCTCTACGTTCGGCGCGTGCTCATCACGCATGAATGCGAAAATCTGCTGCCGCCTTATCTTCATTTTGTCAAGGGCGTGGTTGATTCCTCCGACCTGCCGCTGAATGTCTCGCGCGAGACATTGCAGCACAATCCGCTGCTGGCCAAGATCGGCAAGAACCTGGTCAATCGCGTGCTGAAGACGCTGGAGGAAATGCGCGACAGTGAGTACGAGGCATATCTGAAGTTCTACGCCGAGTTCGGCTCGATCCTGAAAGGCGGCGTGCATGACTTTGAGAACCGCGAGCGTGTGGCCGATCTGCTGCAACTCGAATCCACCCTCACCCAGCCCGGCAAGTTCACTACGCTGGCGAAATACGTCGCGGGAATGCCGGCCGACCAGAAGGAAATCTACTACCTCATCGGCGAAACCCGCGCCCAGATCGAGAACTCTCCGTACATTGAACTGTACAAGAGCCGCGGCCAGGAGGTGCTGTTGCTGACCGACCCGGTGGATGAATACGTCATCCCCACCCTGGGCGAATACAAGGGCAAGAAGTTCAAACCCATCGACCGCGCGGAGGCGGCCGACAGTGTCTCCGATGAGGACAAGGCGAAGTTCAAGCCACTCTTGGAGTCGCTCGGCAAGAGCATCAGCGAGGTCAAGGAAATCCGCCTGTCCGGCCGACTCAGCGAAAGCGCCGCCGTGCTCGTTGCCGACGAACACGGCATGTCGGCGCACATGGAACGTCTGCTGCACCGCATGGGCCGGGCCGACGAGCTGCCCGGCGACAAGCGCATCCTCGAATTAAACCCGCGGCATCCAGTGGTCCAGGGTCTGCTCAAACTCCACGAAGTCAGCGCCTCCGACCCCCGCGTTGAAAGCATCGCGCGCCTGCTCTATGACCAGGCGGTCATTGCCGAGGGCTCGCGCGTGAAGGACCCGGTCGGGTTTGCCAGGCGCATGAATGAGCTGATCGCAAAAGGGTTAAGCCTATGACCCCTTCTGCGTCCGCCGGGTGCTTGCATTTTCAATGTCTCGATGTACCGTAAACGGATACTCAGGGCGGCTGCGAAGGCCCGTCGCACGTTGAGCGACGAACGGGAAGGCGGTGAGAATCCGCCGCGGACGCGCCGCTGTAAGGGACATCTGTGGGTTGCCGCCGGCCACTGTCGGTTGACGATGGGAAGGCCCGGCATTTCCAAACCACTGGTTTGGAACCCTGTCCTAAGCCAGAAGACCGGCCCTGGGCAATGAGCGCGCCACATCGTGTGTCGCGCAAACTTGGGTCTTGCGTCCTCGCGATACGGGACGGCCCGGGATAGTTGCCTGGTTGGCTCGGCAAATCCGCTTGCGGTGATTTGCCTCGCACCCCGACACCTTCCTCCCGATTCCTGATCCCCATCGCGCGACGCCGAGGGCTGCGCCCATCGGCCACCCTCGTTGCTCAGGCTCCGCGAACGGGCCTGGAGGAGTCTTGCCATGTCGCTTCGTCTGTCCGCTCCGCTTGTCCTGTTGTTCGTGACGCCGGCCCTGGCCGGTGGGCCCGTGCCGGTGGGGCAGGTGACATTGCCCGCCCCGGGCAATGCCAACACGTTCACGGTTTCGGCACGCTATACATCCGACGGCCGGCTGTTTGTCTGGGATGGTGCAAACATTCTCTACGAAACATCGCCTGGCGCCCGTCCCTTCGCCCTGCTCACTCCCGGCGGCCTGGGCAGCGGCAGCGCCGATACAGCCGCGATCAATTTCACTTCCGATGAATCGATGGTCGTCGTCGGCAACGGCGCCGGCGGACTGGCGCCGTGGTTCGACCCCTTCGATCCCAGCAACGGACTGCTGTTCGCCGTTCCGGCAAGCGGTGGAACCAGCCACACCCCCTCGGCCGACATCAACGACCATGTCGACTTCATTCCGCTGCCCGCGGGCGCCACGCTGGCCAATTCGACCCGCAAACTGCTGGTCGATGCCGGACTTCCCGGCCTGCAGTCCTTCGTCAGCATAACGGATCTGACCACCGGACTCAGCACGCCCGTCATCACTCCCATTCCGGGCGCCGGCGCATCGATGGCCGTTGACAGCGCCAATCGCCTGTACGTCGGCATCGGCTATGGAGCCCACCGTGGCGACATCCGCCGGTTTGAATGGTCCGCGATTGAGTCCGCGTTCCTCAGCAATACGCCTCTCGCGTGGACCGACGGCGAACTGTTCAACGCGGGAAGCACCGGCAACAACAGTGGGGCCGGCATGTTCTTCGATGCTCGCGGCTATCTTTTCGTCGGCGGCAATGAGGGCGTCGCCGTATTCACTCCAGACGGCGCGGGACTCGCCTACGACCTGGGGTTGGGTTATGTCAGCGTCACCTACAATCCGGCGACTGATTCATTCTTCGCCAAACCATGGAGCGGCGACACTCTGAACTTATACAGCGCGGCCGCTTTTGTGCCGGAACCAGGCGGACTGATCCTGCTGACACCGGCCACCACGCTCCTGGCCCGCAGGCTGAGTCGTCGAAGGAGGCCGCTATGAGACTACGCCAACTTTCGGCGGTTGTGTCGCTGGCGGTCTGGCCCCTGACAGCCGGCGCGGAACAGTTCTTCGCCACACAGGTCATCTCTCGCGTGGCCGGCGCCGCACAAAGCGCCTTCTTCGCCAACCCCGACCTGGCGCTGGGCGGTCCGCGTGGCGGGGGGCCCGCTTTTGGCGGCACCCACGTCTACAATCTCGGCGTCGGCGGATCGATCGTGCTGGGCTTCAACGAAGGAGCCTCGCCCCGCATCATCCGCGACCTGCCCGGAGCGGATTTCATTATTTTCGAGAACCCCCTTTTTGAAAATGGAGATCCCGATTGGACCTTCGCCGAGTTGCTCTACGTCGAGGTCTCGTCCAACGGCGTGGACTTCGCGCGCTTCCCCGTTATCTCGAAGACCCCCGAACCGGTTGCCGCCTACTCGACCATCAGCCCGGCCGATGTCGCCGGTTTTGCCGGCGTTCAACCTGTCCTGGCCAATGTACAGAACAACAACCTGAGCCCTTTCGATCCGCTGCTTGCCGGCGGCGATGCCTTCGACCTTTCCGACTTGTCGAATCACCCGCTGGTGCTTGCCGGCAAGGTTAACCTGAATGCCATTCGGCAAGTGCGGTTGATTGATGTGATCGGCGACGGCCGCGACACGGACCGGAACGGGCGACCGATCTTTGATCCGACCGGAGACGGCGTGAACGGCGCCGACATCGACGCGATCGCCGTGATCCATGGCGGCCCGGCGGTGCTGTCGGCGCGGCTGATGGAACCTGGCGGGGGCAACTTCAATGATCCGTCCCGCTGGGACACAGGTCTTGTCCCAACCGGCGATGGAGCGACGGCGGACATTTCGCGGCTGGGCAACGGGGCAACGCTCGGCATCACCCAACCCGTCAGCCTTGCTCGCCTGGATTTCGGAGCGACTGCCGACACACTGGCCGGACCCGCGGCGCTGCTGCTCGATGGCGGCGGCGATCTCGCCGGCATCTTTGCGCCGGGCGGTGATCATGCCATCTCGTCGCCGATCGAGTTCGCCGGCGAAGTGACGCTGTCCGCCGGCAGCGGCAGACTCCTGTTCACCGGGCCACTGACTTACCAGACCGGCACCTCCATCACCATCAGCTCGGGAACGGTCGAGTTCGCGGTCGAGAGCGGGCCGGTTCACGTTGGCGACAACGTGAGAATCATCATTGGCGGAGGCTCGACCTTCGTGCTTGCCGGCCGGATCAACCCGTTGTGCGACTCGGAGACCGGACAATCCATGTCGATGTCTTTCCGCAGCGTGCCCGAGCCCGGGGGCAGTACATTATTGTGCCTTGTTGGCTGCATATTGATGCAGCGCAGGAGATAGTCCGAACATGCCCGGCGATCTTCAAGCCTCTCAAGAGCGGCATTCGCGAGCGTTCACCCTTGTCGAACTGCTGGTGGTTGTCGGCGTGATCGCCCTGCTGCTGTCCATCCTGTTGCCGACGCTGGCGATGGCCAGACAATCGGCGCTGACTACGGTGTGCGCGAGCAACATCCGCCAGCTCGCCGCCTGCGCCATCGCCTACGCCTCCGACAATCGAGGATACTATCCCCCGGCCCACTTTGAGTTCCTCACATCGAACCTGCATCGCTGGCATGGGACGCGTTCGGCGGCGACCGAACCCTTCAGCTTTGAGGGCTCGCCACTGCGGAGGTACATGCGGGCGACCGCTATCCGCACCTGTCCGGAGTTCGAACCTGGCAAGGTCGGCTTCGAGGCGTCGGCCGGCGGCTACGGCTACAACAACCACTATTTCGGCAGCAGCACCGCGACCATGGCCTGGGCGCAAGGATCAGAAAACCTTCCAGCCCGCGACTGCATGATCCGCAACGCCGACCGCAAGATCATGTTCGCCGACGCCGCCATGGCCGTGAAATCGGGCAAGGGCTTTGCTCTGATCGAGTATTCGTTCGTCGAGCCTCCGCGCACTCAATTTGGCGAATCTTCTCCATCCATGCACTTTCGCCACCGCGGCAAAGCCAATATCGCCTGGGGCGACGGGCATGTGACCACATGCGACATGGATTGGACCTATGCCAGAAACGCCTATGGCGCGGACAACGCCTCCATGCGCCTCGGATTCCATGGCCCCAGGGACAACTCGTGGTTCGCGAGGGATTGATCTACTTGTTGTCGTCCGGAGTCGGAGTCGGCTTGTTCGGGTCTTTCTTTCTCATGCCGGGGATGAGGTTGGTCAGGCCGCTCAAATCGGGCGTGCCCATCGGCGGCGCGATGCCACCTGGGTTCGCGGGATTCGCGCCCGGCGCTTCAGGACCGGGCGCCGCCGGGGGACTCGTCGGCGTTGTCGGTGGAACAGGCGTCGTTGGCGGCGGCGCCGAGGCCCCGCTGCCCTTGCCCGCCGGACCCGAGCGCGTAATCGTGCGGGCTTCGAGGTCGCCCGGCAGCCGGGGAATCGGGCCGCTGGTCTTCACCAATTCTCGCAGCACACCCTGTGCCGTCTGTAAATTCGCGTTGCCTCCCTTGAGCGAGTACAGCGCGTATTGCGACGCCAACCGCAACATTCCCGACTCCTTTGCCACCGCCGCAATCGCGCTCTCGGTCGTTTGCGAGAAAACACCGTCCGCTTCATTGAGAAGCGTCTCCGCTTCTTTTTTCGCATCCGTCAGTTGAGTCACCATCTCTGAAGGAGTCAGTTCGGCGGGAACCATCAACTTCGCCTCCGCCAGTGCGGGCTTAAGTTCGCTCTCCACAAACAGGCTCTGGCGCTCCACCGCCTTGACCAGGTTCAGGTACACCATTCCTTTGATCAGCGAGGTCTTGGCCAGCAGCATGGAATATCGCTGCGGATCGTGAGTGTCCACAAGCTGTTGGCGCGCCGGCAGGCTTGGGCTCTGCAGGCTGTTGCCCGACTGTTTCCAATCCATGAACTCACGGTACAAAGCATCGGCTTCCTTCTTGGTCGCCTGATAACCGCTCGCGGCCTTATCCAGACGTTCCAATATCTGTTTACGAATCCCGGCCGCGGCGGTCATTGCCCTGGCATATTCGCGGGCTTCCGGCGCGATCTGCGATTCCATGATGCTCTTGCTCGACGCCAGACATTCATCCATCGCCTTTTTAGTCTGTTCCCAGGTTGCAAGAACCTGCTGACGATTCTTCTCAGTGGCCGCGACAGCCGCATCCGCCGTCGCCTGGGCCGCCGTCGCTTCGCCGATGGTCCGCTGCAGTCGCGACAGTTCCAATTGTTGCTCGGCCAATTCCCGCGAGGTGTTCTGGACAGTCTGCCGGAGCGCCACTGCCTTGGCATACAAATCCACCGACTCCTGACCCTTGGTCAGTTCCGACTTCTGGAAAAGCTGGTTCATTTCGGTGGTGGCGGCAGCCAGTTTTTCCTGTGTCTCCTTGATCTGAGCCCCCTTCGCAGTCGCCAGTTCCTGAGTCTTTTTCAGCAATGCGGCGGCTTCGGACGACCGGGCGCTCTGATCAGCTTTTGCGGTGTCCATCGCCTTGACCACTTCGGCGGGATCCGCGCCGGCCAGAACCTTCATCTGCACGTTATTGCGGACAATGGCGGCCATGGCGGTGCGAATCTTCTCCAGCGAGCGGGCCGCCGCCGTCTCCTGCTCGTCCAGCTGGCCGAGCATCGAAACGGCCAGATTGTAGTTGTCCTGTCCCACAAACAGTTTGGCGACGAGCTGCTGCTCGGTTGAGGCGCCCTGCACTCGAGCGGCCGCTTCATTGGAAGCCAGCGACTGCGTCGTCGGACGCTTTGATGCGCGCTCCGCGGCGGCCTTCCTGATGTTCTCCTGAATCTCTTTGTCCCGCTGTGAGCGAGGGCCGTCACAACCGACAAAAGCCATTGAAGCGGCGGCCAGTGCAAGAACGGTGAGCCGTTGGGCGTGCTGACGCATGCGACTTGTCTCCTCTAACGACGCTGCAGGTCCATGATGCATCGCAATGCGGGGAATTGTGTCAGCGGGCGCGTTGAATGTCAATCGAGTGAATCTGGAGTCTCCCGGCACTGCAGGGTGATCGCATGTCCACGTTTAGCTGCGCCGCGGCGTAGTCTTTTGTGGCATTGCGCCAGGGCTTGCGCGCAGGTACTGTCCCGACAATCGTTTGCGAAGCTTCGCGTGGACTGACAACCGGACCCCGTCATGCAAAAGGAACTTTGGCATGGAAGCCCAAGTATCAGCGGAGATTCTGCGCAAACTGGTCGAGGTCTCCGATCCCCGAACACCCAACAAACGCCACCTGCTCGGCGACATCCTCAACATTGCCCTCTGCAACGGCATGGTCAGTTGTGAGCGGCATTACTACATCAGTTCCCTGGGCCGCAGG
>CAYSSA010000209.1:0-8872 GCA_964433485.1 uncultured Tepidisphaeraceae bacterium
CATGGTCGTGCTGAATGCCGGCAAGACCGATCCGCTGTTCGTTCATTGGCAGGCTGGACTGGGCAAGTCGGCCGTGTTCGCGTCCGACGCCTCGGCCCGCTGGCAATCAGCCTGGCTGACGCCGCAACAGATGGGGCAATACGCGAAATTCTGGGCTCAGGTGGTGCGCGGGGTGTCGCGGCCACCGATGTCCACCGACTTTGCCGTGACCACGGAGCGCAACGGCGAGCGAGCGAAGGTGACGGTCGAGGTTACCAACAAGGACGCGGGTTATACAAATTTCGTCAACTTCGACGGCACGGTGATCGATTCCGACGGCCAGACGCAGAATGTCCGTCTGGTTCAGACCGGACCGGGAACCTATACGGGAGAGTTTCCGTCGAACAAGCCCGGGAACTATGTGGTGGCGCTGCATTACGCGGCGTCGGAAAAGCAGCAGGGATGGCTGGTGTCGGGATTGTCGGTCAATGAGTCGGTCGAGACTCGTGATCTGCGCAGCAACGACGGACTGCTGGAGGAAATCGCCCGGCGCACGGGCGGCCGGGTGTTTCCCGCATGGGACGCTGCCGCCGTGGATCTCTACTCGCGCAGCGGCCTGGTGGTGGGCAACTCGCCCATGCCGGTTTGGGATATCCTCATCCCGTTCCTGCTGGCGCTGATTCTCGTCGATGTGGCCATCCGGCGGATCGCCTGGGACTGGGTGGCGACGAAGCGAATGGCCGCCTCGGTCGCGCAATACGTGAAATCCTTCACCCTGACGCGCAGTGTGGAGAGCAAGCAGACGCTGGACGCGCTCCGGAAGGTCCGCGAGGAAGCCGCCGAATCCAAGCTCAAGCAACCCGAACTTTCCGGTCCGCCGCCAGCGAGGCCCGACCCCAAGGCGAAGTTCGACGCGGGCAGGTCCGTCGAGGGAGATATCACCCAGGTCGTCGGCGGCGCCACCGCCAAACCCGTGCCTCCGCCGCCGAAGGATCCCAGGCCCAAAGGTGGAGTCGCCGCAGGCGAAGGCGGACATACGGGAAGTCTGCTCGAAGCGAAACGGCGCGCGCAGGAGCAGATCCGGCGAAAAGAGAAGGGAGATTAGGGTCTGCCCGCGAACCGCACGAAGAAGGAGAGAATGCCGGAGTTGCCGCTGAATGACGAATTACCTGCCGTTATGGGTGTAGCCATGGGAGTTCGCTCTGAATCGGGCAGGCTTGTTGATCGACGGTGCATCCGTCCGTCTTGAATGGAAACGATTGACTGATTGAGAATCCGTATTCCTGATGTGTCGTGGTGGCCCTTCGTGGGCAATGTTCTTTTGAGTTGTGAGGCGAATATGGCAGAGAATATCCCCGGCGTAGACCCGCAAGTTCAGGCCCTTACCGACGCCTTTCGGCGCGATTTCAGCACTGTGCAGTCGGAGATCGCCAAGGCAATTGTCGGCCACGATGACATCGTGGACGGCGTCCTCACCTGTCTGTTCGTGGGCGGCCATGCGCTGCTCGAAGGCGTGCCGGGATTGGGCAAGACGGCCCTCATCCGCTCGTTGGCGTCAGCTTTAAGTCTAAAATTCAGCCGCATTCAGTTCACGCCCGACCTCATGCCGTCCGACGTTATCGGCACCAACGTCATCATGGAGGATGAACACGGCCATCGTCAGTTCAACTTCGTACACGGCCCGATCTTCGCCCAGATTATCCTGGCCGACGAAATCAACCGGGCCACGCCCAAGACCCAGTCGGCGTTGCTCGAGGCCATGCAGGAGCGACAGGTGACAGCCGGCGGCGCCATCCGCAAACTCGAAGAACCGTTCTTCGTCATGGCCACACAGAACCCGCTGGAGCAGGAAGGCACGTATCCCTTGCCTGAAGCCCAACTCGACCGCTTCTTCTATAAGCTGCTGGTGAAGTATTCCGATCGCGAAGAATTGCACCAGATTCTCAATCGCACCACCACCGGCCACAAGGTGGAGATCAAGCCCGTGATCGACGGCCCGCGTATCATCGCGCATCAGGAGCTTGTTCGCCGCGTGGTCATCGCCCAGCATGTGCAGGACTACGCCATTCGGTGTGTGCTGGCGACGCACCCACAGGGGTCTTTCGCAATTCCCATGGTAAACCAATTCGTCCGCGTAGGCGCCAGCCCACGTGCCGCCCAGACGATATGCCTCGGGGCCAAGGTGCGGGCGCTTCTGGACGGCCGGTTCCATGTCAGTTTCAAGGATATCAAGGATGTGGTCGTTCCCGCCATGCGCCACCGCGTTATTCTGAATTTCGAGGGCGAGGCCGAGGGTATCACCACGGACATGGTGCTGGAAAAGCTCTTGGCCGAAGTGCCGACGACCTCGCCGGAGGAGGCGGCAGCCGGGCGGAAATGACACGAAGCATAACGCATGTCTTCAGGCATCGACCGCATCGTCTTCATCCTGCCCCTGCTCGTGGTTGCAGGCGGTCTTGCTTGGATCGCATACATCGTGTGGTCATTTTTTCGGGCCAAACCGTCAGGCGACGACGAAGAACATCCGCGATGCAGGCAATGTGGATACGACCTGCGGGCCACGCCTGATCGCTGTCCCGAATGCGGATGGATTGTCAGCGAGGAGCCGGTCGAAGGCTTTAACCTCGAGTTACTGCGGGAAGATTGGCCGGCAACTCCGATTGACTGCCGCAAGGTTGAGCCCTGGGAGGAACTGATCAGCCTGCACGAGACGCGAAATGCCTGGCTGGCGCGGTTGTTGGCCGAGCAGCTTCGGATGCGCGGGGTGTGGTGTGAGATATCCGAAAAGGCGCGCTCTGAGGTTGCCGGAGGATTCTCCAGTACTTACGTGGGCCTGACGCTGGTCGTTGCCAGGTATGACCTGGAAGCCGCGCTTGCCATCGTGGGACGGTTTCGTGCGGATACACATGCGCCGTTAGAGAGCGGATACACATGAGCGGCGACAGAGACAAACGCCAGGTTTGCACCTGCGCCACGGACCTCTCGGAATCGCAGCGCATGGGGTGATTGTTGGGGTACGCCCGCCTGTTGCGGCGCCTCACCATCCCGGTGACAATATCTCCTGAGATACCAAACACGATATGGCTATTCACAAAATCCCCAAGAACCTCGGCAAAGTTCGCGTCGCCGTCACTTCGGGCAACGTCTGGGTCGTCTGGAACGGCAAGCAGGGCCGTGGCGAGTTCTCCATTCCTTGCAGGAGCCGTAAACAGGCGGAAGTGGTTGCCAGAATCATCAACACCAAACAGCACAACGGCGAAATCGATCCCACCACGCTATGATCCCGCCCGGAAGTTACCGACTGCCTCACTGGTCCGCAGAGCGCGCGTGTAGGTTCGCAGGCTTCGGACCGCGGGGGCAATGGTCAGGTTCGTGGCGCCATTTGCATCACGGAGCGTGGGACTGAAGCACCCCCAGTCGAACTGCCGCAGGTCGCCGCGGCGTGAGTCCCAGAATATGGCACTTGCTGGCCGCATGCACGGCGGTCCAAACCATGCTCGGCGCCTCCGCACGACGTTCGGGGAATTCAGGACTGCGATGTCCATTATCTGGACGCCTTGGGGGACAATCTACGTATTGTCAATCTGGAGTTGTGCATAACGAGAGCCGATGCAGCGATAACGCCAACGCTACAGTCGCGGCCGGCGCATTGATCTTGAACAACGGAGACGCCATCATGCATGCTGCGGGTCGCAGGCTAAAGCTGTCGTACAAGCTCGCCATTGGATCGATCGTACCACTGGTCATCATCGCGGCCATCGTCACCGCGGTATATTTGTCGGCCAGATTCGTCAGCCGCAAGGCCGAGTTCGCACGAACCGAAAGCTCCGTCTTTGCGCTGAGAGCCAGGCAAATGCAGTTCGATGTCGTCCAGGTCCAGCAGTGGCTGACCGATATCTCCGCCACGCGGGGCCAGGATGGCCTCGACGACGGCTTCAAGAAGGCCGAGGCAAGTGCCCAGTCATTCCTTGGAGAGCTGGCGGAGTTTGAGAAGATGTATCAGGCCGAAGGAAACGCGAGTGGGCTGAAGCAGGTACGCGATTTACGGGCCGAGTTCGATGCCTATTATGCCATTGGCAAGAAGATGGCCCAGGCGTACGTCTCCGGCGGGCCGTCGGCGGGCAACAAGGAGATGGCCGGTTTCGATGCCGCGGCGCAGCGGCTGACGGAGTTGCTGGCGCCCTTCGTGGATTTGCAGGTGCGGGAGCTGAATGAATCGTTGGAGTCCATTGCTGCTTCCGTGAGAGCCATGCTGGCGGGCACGATCGCGGGTGGGTCGGTGGCGCTGGCGATGAGTGCCGTCGCCGGCGTTCTGATCGGCCGTTCGATCGCTCGGCCCCTCCGCAGGCTCGCCGACACGTTGCGAAGCGGAGCCGAGCACACGAGTTCAGCTTCGTCGCAGGTTGCCGCATCCAGCCAGTCGCTGGCCCAAGGGGCGTCAGAGCAGGCGGCCGCGCTCCAGGAGACAACCTCGTCGCTCGAGGAAATATCGTCGATGACGAGAAAGACCGCGGACACGGCGCAACAGGCAAGCCAGCTTTCCTCGGAGGCCAGAGTGGCGGCAGATAACGGAAATCTGGCCATGCGTCGAATGGCCGACGCGATTCAGACGATTGAAAAGAGCGCCCGTGACACGGCCAAGATCATCAGGGCGATTGACGAGATCGCATTTCAGACGAACCTGTTGGCCCTGAACGCGGCGGTGGAGGCGGCGCGCGCCGGTGAGGCCGGGAAAGGCTTCGCGGTTGTCGCCGATGAGGTGCGGAGACTGGCGATAAGAAGCGCTGAGGCGGCCAGAAACACAGCGGCATTGATCGAAGAGTCGGTTGGCAATGCCAGAAACGGGGTGGCCATCAGTGCCGAAGTGGCTGCGACGCTCGAGCAGATCACTGGATCGGCGACGAGACTGTGTGGCCTGGTGGGCGAGATCGCCGCGGGCAGCCAGGAGCAGAGCCGGGGGATCTCGCAGATCAACATCGCGGTGAGCCAGATGGACAAGGTGACGCAGGGAACGGCGGCCAACGCCGAGGAATCGGCCAGCGCCGCGGAAGAACTGGCAAGCCAGGCTGAGCAACTCCGTGGTGTGGTCGGGGAGATGCTGGCGATGGTCAACGGCAGTTCTATCCACACGGATCGCGAACTCAGCCAGGCAGCGCATGAGCATTGATGGGCGCAAGTTCCCGATTGTTCGTGCGCACTCATTCACTCGGGAATATATCACCGTCATGTTGTGAGCAGACGCATCACCAGCACATTGGTGGTGTCATCATCGCTGGGCGTTCGCAGCCGCTTCTTGCCCGTGCCTGGATCAATGTCGATGGTGCGGGTGAATTGGCCGACAAGAGAGACAGCCCCGGAGGCGGTCACGCCGACATCGTGATAGACCACGGAACCATCCGCGCCGCCGATCTGATCGACGGAAACGAATTTCCCGTCCACATCCAGCTTGAGAAGGAATGCGTCGCTGGCGTCATATTGGCCGGGCACGATTCCGGCCTTGTCTTTGTCAAAAGTAAGGTACTTGGTTCCCTTTCCGGGATCGAAATCGGTGTCGTCCGTGAATGCGCCTGCCAGGTAGACGTTTCCGGACGGATCGACGGCCAGAGCCGACATGGTAAGGTGGTCATCGCTGCCGATGTGTCCGGCCCAGACGATCGAACCGTCGGGGCGCATGCGCGAGATATACACGCTGACATCGTATTCGGCCTCGAGATAAAACGGCTTGGAGGGGTTGGCGCTCAGATTAATGTCGCTCTCAAAGTAACCGGTGAAGTAAAGGTCGCCATTGGGGGCAAGGACCATGTCAGACAGGTGGTCTTCGTGCTTTCCACCGAACTGGCGCACATAGCGGAACTTGCCGTTTGGGTCGATGCCGGCGATGTAGATGTCGTAGCTCTTGACGGCCTTGAGGGTGAAGCGGGATGAAGAACGGTCGAACTGAACCTTGTCGTTGAATATGCCGGACGCGATCAGGCCGCCGGCCGGATCAGCCACCATTCTCAGGGCGGCTTCCTGGGTCTTGTTTTCACCGAATTCGCGGTGCCAGAGGAGGCTGCCATTGGCGGGATTGACCCGCTGGATGAAGGTATCGTCGGCCCCGCGGGCGGAGAGGGTGACGGCCTTGCCCGTGAGGGCAATATTTCCCGAGCGGCGGATCCAGCCGGCCACGTACAGCCGCCCGGCGCTGTCGACGGCGATCGAGGTGACGGAATCATCCTGCACACCGCCGGCCGAGCCCGACCACATGGGCGTGCCCGAGGCCGGGTTCAGCCTCACAACATAGGCGTCGCTCTTGCCGCGGCTGACGAGTGCCGGGGTGTTGCTCTTGCCGAGGGCGAACTTGATAGTGTCCTGGAACGTGCCGCCCAGATAGAGGGAACCGTCCGGCCCCAGCGTCAGCGCGGTGACGGTCTCGTACTTCTTCCCGCCAAAGGCACGAATCCACAGAAGGGTTCCATCGTGGCGATATTTGGCGATGAAGATATCGTCTTTGGCGTTATTGCTTACGATGAACCGCGGCGACTGGCCCTCTGTGGCGACATTAATCCGGCCGCGAAAGATGCCCGCAACGTACGTATTGCCGTTGGCATCGGTGACGGAGTGGTTCGCGCTGGAATAGACGTCCGGATAGCCCCAGCCAACACCCCAGGCCAGTTCACTGGCGAGCATGCGGCGTTCCTCAAGGGCTTCAGCGAAAGGAAGCATGCCTGTATTCGAGTGTTTCCCGGACAGATTGGTGCTGCTTGCATTCATTTGTGCGATCCTCATTGTCCGCCGGTGGGCACGGACGGTTCGACGGCAAAGCATACAGCAAAGTCGGCGATAGACAACGAATCGGGAAAACGCCCGGCAATTCGTGTCTGCCTGCCTGGCTGCTTGGGCAACCGGCTCCCGAGGTCACCCTCACGGTTGCACGAGAGCGCCCAGACGCCAACGTCGCCGCTGATGTCCTTGACTCTCCGCCTGATTCTCCTAGCATCGCCATCTCGGACAAGGACCTCCGCTGAAATGTCGGTGGGGGCAGACTCCCTGCCGCCAGGCAGAAAACACTCAAAGGACAGGAGACCGATATGGCAAAGAAGACTGTTGCGAACGTGGACGTCAAGGGCAAGCGCGTTCTCATGCGCGTGGACTTCAACGTGCCTCTCGAAGGTGGCAAGATCACCGACGATCGCCGCATCGTGATGGCGCTGCCGACGATCAAGAGCATCATCGACCGCGGCGGCCGGCTGGTGCTGTGCAGCCACCTCGGCCGGCCCAAGGGCGGCCCCGAGGCCAAGTATTCGCTCAAGCCCTGCGCCGAGCGACTCGGTGAACTGCTGGGCAAGCCTGTGAAGTTCACCACCGACTGCATCGGCGTCGAGGCCGAGGGGATCGTCAACGCCATGAAGGATGGTGATGTCACGCTGCTGGAGAACCTACGCTTCCACAAGGAAGAGGAAAAGAACGACCCGAATTTCGCCAAACTGCTCGCCAACTACGGCGATGTGTATGTCAACGATGCCTTCGGCACCGCCCACCGCGCCCACGCCAGCACCTTCGGCGCGGCCCAGGCCATGCAGGGCAAACCCCGCGTGATCGGCTTCCGCATCGAGGAGGAACTGAAGTTCCTCGGCGACGCCGTGACCAAGCCCGTGCGGCCGTTCGTGGCCATCCTCGGCGGGGCGAAGGTATCGGACAAGATCCAGGTCATCGAAAGCCTGCTCGGCAAGGTGGACAAGCTGCTGGTCGGCGGCGCCATGGCGTACACGTTCTTCCTGGCCCAGGGCAAACAGGTCGGCAAGAGCCTCGTCGAGCCCGACCAGGTCGAACTGGCCAAGAGCCTGTTGGCCAAGGCCGGCGCCAAGCTGATGCTGCCTGTGGACAACGTGATCGCCGACGGTATCGACTCGACCGTAACCAGCATAGTGGATGCCGGCGCGATCCCGGCCGATAAGTCCGGCTTTGACATCGGCCCCAAGACGCGGGCGTTGTACCAGGCCGAGGTGGCCAAGGCCAAGACGGTGGTGTGGAACGGCCCGATGGGCGTGTTCGAGAAGCCGCAGTTCGAGGCCGGCACCAAGTCGATCGTGGACGCGGTCGTCGCTGCCACCAAGACCGGCGCCATCACCGTGATCGGCGACGGCGGCAGTGCCGCGGCCGTCGAGCAGATGGGCTGCGCCGACAAGGTCAGCCACGTCAGCACCGGCGGCGGAGCTTCGCTGGAATTCCTCGAGAACGGGCATTTCTCGACGATTGATATTCTGGATTGAGGTCGGCAGTGTGATTGCTCTGCATGTGACACGACGTTCGCACGTACAAGTAGATCACCCATGCTGCGATTATTGTTCTGGAATCTACGCGCAAAGGAAAGACTGATCCGGCCGCTCGCGGCGATGGTCCGCGAGCGGTCGGTTGATCTGGTTGTCACGGTGGAGAATCCGCTGCCACCCGACGAGATGAGAGAATCGCTGTCGACGGCCTCTGGCATCAACTTTTCTGTCCACCCAGGCCGGACAAACAACCGTGCCTTGGTGTTCTCCACAGATTCGGCTGTAGTCGGAAAGCCTATTGCAGAATCACAGTACCTTGCGATCTACTCGGTCAACTCGCACGGAATGACCCTTTTCCTGGCTGTGGTTCACGGGATCAGCCGTTTGGAAAGTGATCTCGTGGATCTGAACACGGAAGCGTGCATGGCCGCTCAACTGCTGCGCGACACGGAGAACTCGCATCAGCATCGCCGTACCGTATTGGTGGGCGATTTCAATATCAATCCATTTGATGAGGGGATGGCAAAAGCGACTGGATTCTACGGTGTCATGTCGAGGCGCGATGCAGCACGAAAGACCCAACGGCTGAACGGGTGTGCCCAAATTTCCGGGAGACGGCATAATATAGTGTTTCGGCCGGA
>CAYSSA010000210.1:0-5135 GCA_964433485.1 uncultured Tepidisphaeraceae bacterium
GACTCGTCAGGGCTGATGCTGCAAACCACAATTCCCGGGGCGATTGCATGGCAAGTTTTGCTACGCAACAACCTAATCTTATGCTGGATTGCGCACATATGGTGATCGGATAGTCTTTTGCAAAGCCTGTCATGGACTGACATCCCGCCCCCTGGCATCGGGAAGACCGGCCATGTGAAGTCGAGCGCATGGTGGAACGAGTCTTCAGGATTGTGCGCTTTACAAGTACATACCTCTCAGGATTTGCTGGAAGATGCTCAGGTCGGTAGTCGCGTTGGTCGGTGAGCATTCGCCGGACGGCGGGGGCGGACTTGATGGCCGCTGCGGTGACAGCGGCCAGGTGTTCCCGATCAGGGGAGGCAGTGCCCGGATCGATCTCGCTAAAGATGCGCAGGCGGATCACAGAGCTCGGCTTCGCCGCAAGCAAAGGGATTGAGGCGCGAAGCGGAACAGTGGCCGGCGTAGTTAATCGGTGGAATGACTCGCTTCGCCTCGCAAGCGCCGTCGTTCAGCTTGTCGCGTCTTCGCGGGGCTGGGCACCTAAGCCTATTTTCCAACACCAAGTTTCTCACGGATGGCCGCCACCATGCGGATTTCCATCTGCTCGTCGCGACGAAGGGCATACCAGTAGCTGGTATGCTCGACGTCGTCTGAGAGGCGGAATTTCGGATCGGGCCGGGATTCCCGCTCGACAATGACTTTCGGGGCCACCGTATACGAACCGTCGAGGTTCTGCGTGAACTGGAAGTAGACGGTCCGGCGGATTCCGCCGAGCGATGCCTCCTGGACGTCGCGGTTGGTCGGTCCGTCCTTGCGCCAAGGCTCGAACCACTGTTTGCTGATCATGGGCTGAGTGGTGAGCAACCCGTGGCGGTAGTCGCGGCGCTCAATCCGGAACAGATAGTCGTGGGCAACGGACTCGCAACTGTCCCACAATTTCTGGAAATCGGCAAAGCTGGTTTCCGATGTGGCCGGCTGCTTGAGCCAATATGAGGGCGAGGCCAACTGCGGATCGACATCGGTGGCGAAGGGGCGCGTGGTTGAAGGCATAATCGTGGTCTTGGATTTGTCTTTGCCGCCGCATCCGGCAAGTACGATGCTCGCGACGACGATCGAGCGGCGCAATCCACCTGGTGGTTTCGTTCCTGCGTGCGTTGGTGCCTTGTATGTCCTCATGCGTTCTCCAATTCCTGAATTGTACCGTGTCCCGCAGTTAACGGGGAGCGTCCGAGGGCGTGAATCATGATGCCGCCAAACAGCCCGGGTAAACCGATTCGTTCAGTTCGCCGTGGAATGAACTCAGACGACAGACATCCAGACCGGTTTCAAGCAGACGATCGAGCGCATCGACGTCAGAAGAAGCCGGGCCGAGCGTAGCAACGATCCAGGTTCTGATCATGGGTGGCGACTTCCGCTTTTGACCTCAACGGCATGATAGAGGCGGTGTGCAGGATGCCCAAGCCTCGTCACCGATACTGCCCTTGCGAGTCGGCCCACCACTGCTTCCACTGGGCAATGATCTTTGCCTTGACCTCGGGCGTGCCTTTGGGGTCGTAGGCGCCGGCGCGGCCACTGAATTTGCCAAGGGTCTGACAGATGGTCTGGCGGGCGGCGTCGCCGGGTTTGTCCAAAGCGGCGATCAGTGCACTGATGATGCGTTTGGTCTTGTGTTCGCTGTTGCCGAGCCACTTGGCCGTCACGCCACGGACGTTCACATCCGGATCGGCCAGCAGTCTTTCGATACAGGCGATGGCCTTCTCGTCCTTTCGCTTGACCAGGACGGTGGCGATCTCGGCGCGGGCGAGCGGCTCTGGGCTGGCCATGGCAGCGTCGATCAGGCGATCGGAGACCTCGTAGCCATTGGTGGCCATGCCGCGGGCGGCCCAAGACTTGATAGCACCATCGCCCTTCTCGGCGGCCGCGAGGATCGCCTCGTTCAACCTGGCGTTGCGCATTTTCGGGCCGTCGGTGCTCTGGAGCAGTTTGATGGCTTCTTCGGCCGCCTTGTCGCCGCCGATGTCGCAGACGGCGGTGGCGAGCCAAAGGCGGGCGAAGTCAGGGGCATCCGAGTCTTGCAGGGCCTTGAGGATCGCGGGCAGCGCATCCTGCCCGGCCTTGACGGCCAGGGCGTGCGCCCGCTGGCCGGCGTAGGCGCTCTTCTTGAATTCGGAAACCAGATGTTCGATGTGCGCCTTGCGCTGCTCGGCCGTCATGTTGTCGTAGGCTTTGGGCTGGACCTCGGAGGTCAGCGACAACACCTTGCCCGGCTGGGGCACACAGACGGTCCAGCGAGCACGCAAGCCGGTGACGGGCAAGACATCGGCCAGAGCGCCAGCGTGGGCCGGTGGATCTCCGTCGGCCACAGGAAAACCGCCGATGACCTTGATCCCCTTCTGCATGGCGAATGCCTTGCGGCGGGACAGGTCGATGGTCAGATCGAGCGTCTTGCCATCGGCGAGTTCGGGCGGGCAGTCTTTCTCATCGGCCAGCGCGATCTTCTCAGTGTAAAATGCCTTCTCTCGAGTCTCGACCACGAGCAGCCAACCGAAAACGTCGGCCATCCGAACACCGGCACCGCTTGTGTTCTTCAGCGACATCTTCAGTATCACCCGTCCGCCCGAGGCAACATCGCCGTCGAACTCGGCCAGGACGGCGAGGCCGTCGTGGTTCTCGCCCCAGGCGGCGGGCCGAGTGGCCGGGCGCGGCTGTGCAAGCAAAGGCGGGCCGACAAGCAGGATGAGAAGTACGGGTAGTCGGATCATATATGAGTGTTATACCACGCCCAGGCGGTCCGTGGTCAGTGTGGAGGGCTGATGGACATTCTTCGGGATACCGCAGTGAGCAAGGGCACGAACAGGTTCCGGAACTCAGGCGCGCAGATCGGCGTGACCGTGATGTGATGGATAACATGGATCGCGCCGCGCCAGGGAGTATTTGAGGTGGACTACACGGAGCGGCCAAAACGAGCAGTCGCAATGGTTTGCATGTTGGCGTTCGGCTGTATACTACGAGGCGGCCCGAGAGATGTCAGGAGATTTGAGCATGGGCAAAGCATCAGTCGATCCAGCGGAACTGCGGCGATTCGCGCAGGATTTGAACCGGTTCAACAACGACCTTCAGACCATTGTCGCAGGGCTGCATGCGAAGTTGCGGGGTCTCGAAGCAACTTGGCGTGATCAAGAGCAGCGCAAGTTCACCGAGGCGTTTGAAGGTACCGTCAAGGTTCTGGCGGCGTTCATGGAGGACTCGCACACGCATGTGCAGGTGCTGAACAAGAAAGCGGCGCTGATCGAGGAGTATCTCAAGTCGAGGTAACCGACCATGAGCACAGGCGCCCGCGTCGAAAGCATCGAGGCACTAAAGAACTTCAAGATCGCCCTGGTGAAGTTCGGCGAGAAGATCTCGGCCGCGCTGGATGACGCGGAATCGGAGATGCGGCGGGTGCTGAACTGGCTTGAGAACGAGCAACCAAAATATTGGGAAACGCAACTTCGCAAGCGGCATGACGCCCTGGAAAAGGCCAAGGAAGCCCTGCGGATGAAGAAGCTGTTCAAGGACGCCACCGGGCGCACGCCGTCGGCGGTGGACGAGGAAAAGGCGGTGGCCGTGGCCAGGCGTCGCATGGAGGAAGCCGAGCAGAAGGCCATCGCCACCAAGAAATGGGCGTCGAGAATGCAGAAGGAGATTCTGCTTTACAAGGGGCAGGTGATGAGGCTGGTGACGGCGGCATCCACGGACATTCCCGCCGCCGTCGCGCAGCTCAACAACTACGTGCTCACGCTGGAGCAATACGCCGCGGTTCCCGTGGAGGCCGGTTCAACCGCGGGAGAAGCGCCGGGCGAAGGGCAAATGAAGCGCGCCGCCGAGCCTGATCGCAAGGAAGCCGCCAGCCCCTGGGCGGGTCTGCGGCGCATGACCCCCGCAGCGCTGATTCGGGATGCGGCCCCCCTCCAGCCGATGAGAGACATGCAATGGGTGTCGGGGGCGATCATGTCAGGCGACCGTGAGACGCTGACGAGGCTGGGCGTGCCCGAGGACAATATCACAGGCGGCGAACGAATCATTTGCGCGACCGATGTCTGGAATGCTCCCGCCGTTTATTTCGAGCGGCTTGGCCGCCTGCCGGATGGAGCAAGCTGGTATGTGGGTCCGGCCGATCTGGCCGCCGGCCCGGTGGGCACGTGCGTGGCGGTGCGCGCGGAAGAACTGTTGCGCGACCGGCCGGATTTGCGGGAAGTGCTGCAATTTCCGGAAGGTTTCCTCGTTGTGATATCGGCCGGAAGCGGACTGACCGCGGTGGTCAGCCCACAGGACCGGGACTTGTTGCCCGGACCGGCGTCGGAGACAACTCCTGGCGTATAGCGGCATATACAGTCTTGCGGGAGGTCAGCCATGGGCGTATACGAAGGCCGAGGACAGATTACCAAGGCCACGAAGGAACTTTTGCAGAAGTGGGCCGAGACCAAGGGCTACTGGCAGGACGCGGTGGCGGCGAAGTTCGAATCCGAGCGACTCGCGGCGCTGGAATTCGACGTGAAAACAGCCATGGGCGCCATGGACCACATGGCGATTCTGCTGGGCCAGGCGAAGCGCGACGCGAGCGAGTGAATGGTGATCCACGAGCAGTCGGCACAACATGACGCAAACTACTTCCGATACGTCCACTGACACCCCCCTCCCCGCACCAACGGCCTTTGCGCCCGGCGTTACCCGCCGAGATCTGCAACGGATGGCCTTGCGCGATCTGGTTTCGCTGGCAACCGAATGTGCCACCACGGAAACGCAGCTCGAGCGCAAGCTGCAGGCCGCGCTGGAGCAGGCGAAGAAGGACTTTCAGACGCGCAACTGGGACATTGACGATCGTCTCAAGACGCTGAAGGAGAAGATCGAGGCCGAACACCAGCAGAAGGCGGCGCAGGTGGACGCCCAGGCAGAGGCGCAGATGCGCGCCCTCAAAGCCGCCGACGAAAAGGCGCGATACGGCGTCGAACTCGACCTGAAGAACACTCAAAAGGAACTGCGCAAGCTCTACGATCAGGCGATGTGGCTGGCCGAGAGCGTCTTCGAGGCTTCGACAATCCAGCTTGCCGAGGAACTCAAGAATGCCAATGCGGCCATGGCCGCGCGCAACAACG
>CAYSSA010000210.1:5164-8821 GCA_964433485.1 uncultured Tepidisphaeraceae bacterium
ACTGGACGAACTTGGCGGCCAGGGCACACGGCTCATGGTGCTCTATGGACAGGTGCCGCCACCGGAGGTGCCGCCGCCTGCGGAAACCCCCGTACCGCCCGAGCCACTACCCGCCTACAACCAGAAACGCGACGAAGTAAAGGCCGCCATCGACCGGCTGTCGCGTCTGAGCCTTCCACGAATGTTCGTCGGCGCCCGCCCGATGCTCTACGCGCTGCTGATCGTCAGCCTTGTCGGGGGCATCACGCACCTGCTGAGCGGAGATCCGGCCGTACTACGCATTAAGCCGGTCGGCATCGGCGCCGGTATCGCCCTGGGTGTCTGCGTGATCGTCGGCATTATCCTGAAGTTTGTCGGCATCTCGCAGGTGAAGAAGGCGTGGGTGCCGGTGTGCCAGCTCAACGAAGAGGCGCGACGGCTATCTGCCGCCGAACTGGAGCGGGCGAGGGACGAGAACCAGCGCAAGCTCAACGAGGCGGAGGAAAAGCGCAAAGCCGAAGAGAAGGCGGCCAGCGAGAAATACTCGCCGCTGATCAACGCTGCCCGGCAGAAGCGCGACGACGCCATCGGCATGATCGCGGCCGACTTCAACGCGCGCGTCCGCCACGTTCAGGCCGCCCACAAACAGGCCCGCGCGGAGATCGAGGACGCCCGCAAGGCCGCTCACGCGGAATTGCTGGATCGTTATGCAAGGGATCAGCAGTCATTTCGCGAGCGGTATCAGAAGCAGCAGGATGACGCAAATAAGGCGTATTTCGAAGCCTGGTCCTCGCTTGAGCGTCGGTTGGCGGAAGGCCTTGCCCGCATCCAGGCGCCGATTGAGGAAAAGAGCGATCAGGCGGTGCGCTCATGGGACGATCCGCTGTGGGCGCATTGGACTCCGCCCAAGACGTTCGCTTCGACTCTGCGACTGGGACATTTGACGGTTGATCTCAAAAAAATCGCCGATGCAGTGCCGCGCAAGGGAGAACTGAAACTCAAGCTGCCCGAGCCGTTCACGATGACGGCTTCCCTGGGCTTCCCGAAGCAGGCGTCGCTGCTGATACAGACCGACCGCGACGGCCGCGAGGAAGGCTTGCGCATCCTGCAGATGGTCATGGCGCGGCTGCTGACAACTCTTCCGGCCGGACGAGTCCGATTCACGATCATCGACCCCGTCGGTCTGGGTCAGAATTTCGCCGGGTTCATGCACCTGGCCGACCATGATGATGCGCTGATCGGCGGGCGCATTTGGACGGAGACCGAGCAGATTCAGCAACGGCTGGCCGATCTGACCGAGCACATGGAGACGGTCATTCAGAAATACCTGCGCAACGAATACGAAACCATCGACGAATACAACGATCAGGCGGGCGAACTGGCGGAGCCTTATCGGTTCCTGGTGATAGCCGATTTTCCCACGAGTTGCGAGGCGGAAGCGTGCAAGCGGCTGTCGTCAATCGCATCGAGCGGGGCCCGATGCGGCGTATACACGCTGGTGCTGCAGGATATCCGACAGACGCTGCCATCGGAAATGCGTCTGGAAGAGCTGGAACAACATAGTGTGGTGCTCAAATATCAGGACGGCCGTTACATCTGGAAAGACGAGATGTTCTCGCAGTTTCCGCTGGATATCGATCCGCCGCCGTCGGAAGACTGGCTCACCCGGACGATGGACATCGTCGGCCGCCACGCCAAGGAGGCCAAGCGCGTCGAGGTCAATTTCGACACCATCGCGCCGCGGCTGGAGGAATTCTGGACGCGCAAGACCAACGAGGAAGTGGTCGTGCCGATCGGGCGCATGGGCGCCACGAGGCTGCAGTACATGAAGCTGGGCAAAGGGGTGGCGCAGCACGTCATCATCGCCGGCAAGACGGGTTCCGGAAAATCGACATTGCTGCACGCCATCATCACCAACCTGGCGATGTGGTATCGGCCGGATGAGGTGGAGTTCTATCTGGTGGACTTCAAAAAGGGCGTGGAGTTCAAGACCTACGCCACGCACGCGCTGCCGCACGCTCGGGCGATTGCCGTTGAGTCTGACCGAGAATTCGGCCTGTCGGTGCTGCAGCGACTGGATGCCGAGTTGACCCGCCGCGGCAATCTCTATCGAAAGATCGGCGTTCAGGACATCAACAGCTATCGTCAGGAGACCGGCGAGCGCATGCCGCGCGTGCTGCTGATCATCGACGAATACCAGGAGTTCTTCACCGAAGACGACAAGCTGGCGCAGGACTCGGCGCTGCTCATCGACCGCCTCGTCCGTCAGGGTCGCGCTTTTGGCGTTCACGTGCTGCTGGGGTCGCAGACCATCGGCGGATCGTCGGGACTGTCGCGTGCCACGCTCGGGCAGATGGCGGTGCGCGTTGCGTTGCAGACCAGCGAAGCCGACTCCCAACTCATTCTGGGCGACGGTAACTCCGCTGCACGCCTGCTCACTCGGCCGGGCGAGGCCATCTATAACGACGCCGGCGGCCTGGTCGAACACAACTCCCCCTTCCAGGTGGCATGGCTGCCCGATGATCGCAAGGAGCACTACCTCGACGCCGTGCAGGATCTCACCGTCGCCAACAAGATCGTGTTCGAGGAACCCATCGTCTTCGAGGGCAATGCCCCGGCCGATATCCGCAAGAACAAGCGACTGGCCGAACTGCTTCGCACTCACGAGTATCCGCCGACCGGCGCGGCCATTGTCGCGTGGACCGGCGACCCCGTCGCCATCAAGGATCCGACGGCCGTCGTCATGCGCCGCCAGTCCGGGGTCAATGTGCTGCTGATCGGGCAGCAGGATGAGGCCGCCACATCCATCATGGTCAGTATGATCGTGTCGCTGGCGGCCCAGCACGCACCGGGATCGGCTCGCGTACACATTCTGGACGGCAACCCGGCCGATTCGCCGCAGTTCGGCATCCTGCATCAATACGCCTCGCAGTTGCCGATTGACTGCGTGAATGTGGACTATCGCGGAGTGGACGACTGCATGGTCGAACTGGCGGCAGAACTGGACCGCCGCCGCACCGACGACTCCGGCTCGGTGCATCAGGCGCCGTCGCAGTACATCTTCATCGCCGGATTGCAGCGGTACCGCATGCTGCGCAAGGGCGAGGACGACTTTTCCTTCAGCATGTCCGACGAGGCCAAGAAGCCGCAACCCGGAAAGTTGTTCGCCGACCTGCTCAAGGACGGACCGGCGTTCGGGATCCACTTTGTCGTCTGGGTGGATACTCCCGCCAGCCTCGAGCGCACACTGGAGCGGGGTTCGCTGCGCGAGTTCGACAACCGCATTCTCTTCCAGATGTCGGCCAACGACTCGTCGAACCTGATCGACTCACCCGCGGCGAACAAACTTGGATTCCATCGAGCTCTTTCGTTCAGCGAAGAACAGGGCGTGCTGGAGAAATTCCGGCCCTATTCTCTGCCCGATCGTGAATGGTTTGCACAGGTCGTGGAAGCCCTGGGACAGAAATCAGGGAAGTAGACTACGGTTCGTCGATGCGATCGGGCGTTGTTTCAGGCCGGCCGGATCGGCCCGTGAATCGCTCGACAACAAGCCCCACGACTTTTCGGGCCTCCAGCGCAGCACCCCAGGCGTCACGCGACTCCGAACCCCATGTGACGGCGCAATTCCGAAGCGTCAGCCCCGTCACTCGACTGGCATAGATGCCCGCGGTCGACTGT
>CAYSSA010000211.1:0-3082 GCA_964433485.1 uncultured Tepidisphaeraceae bacterium
AGACAAGCATAAGAAGCCCAAGAAGGACATTGGGCAGCACGTGCTGCTGTACAACGACCGCTGCATCATGTGTTCGCGATGCGTGCGGTTCACGCGCGAGATTTCCGGCGGAAGCGAATTGTTCGTTGATGGCCGCGGGCACAAGGAGGAAATCGATATATTCCCCGGCAAGCCGCTGGACAACAAGCTTTCTGGTTGCGTGGTCGATCTATGCCCCGTCGGCGCGCTGCTGGACAAGGACTTTTTGTTCAAGCAGCGAGTGTGGATGCTGCGGCAGACGCCATCGATTTCTCCGGCGGACGCCGGCGGCGAGAACATCTACCTGGAGCACAACGACGGGATCATCCACCGCATCAAGCCGCGATTCAATGCCGAGGTCAACACCTGGTGGATCAGCGATGACACGCGATACAGCTATAAAGTGGCTCACGACCCCAGACGGCTGCGCGGAGCGCGCAAGAACCAGTATGGTTCGCAGGTGGACGTGAGTTTCGAGACGGCCATCGAGACGGCCGAGGCGGCACTTCGGCAGATCGTCCGTGAGGGTGGCCCCGGCAGCCTCTATGCGATGCTGTCGCCGATGCTGGCATGCGAGGAAGCCTGGCTGCTGGGCAAGTTCATCCGCTTGTTGGATCCGCAGGCTGTGCTCGTACCCGGGCCAGTGCCGACAGCGGCGGCCGACGAGGTGTTCAGGCACTATCAAAGTGGCAAAGAGACTTTCCGCATCAAGGCCGAAAAGGTGCCCAACGCAGCCGGGATTCGCCGTGTGATCGGAATGCTGGGCGGTCCGACGGCATCGTGGGATGAATTGGTTGCCGGCAAGGCTGACGGCGTGAAAAAGCTCAAGGGTGGCTGGATTACCGGCGGATATCACTCGGCCTGGCTGGGCAAGGACCAGCCGGCACTTTTCCGAAAAGGGCTGCGAATCGTGCAGGATATTCTCCCGCATACCCTGACTGACGCGGCCGATGTCCTTTTGCCCGGGGCAAGCTGGGCCGAGAAGGATGGTTGCTGGGAGAACTGGCAAGGGAGAATACAACCGTTCGCGGCGGCCCTTTCGGCGCCGGCCGGATCGCGCCGCGAAGGCGAGGTCTTGGCGACGCTGCTAAGTCGCGTGGGTGGATATGACGTGGCCGCCATACGCGCGGAGATGGGCGAGCCCTTCGCGGCCGTGAAACGGGTCGAACGGACCTCCGAGGTATTGAGAGAGCAAGCGCCGGAGGCGGCGCACGCCGCAGGCATCGAGAACGGATTACGGCTTTCCGGCAATGGCGATCGCGTTTGAGAATACGTCGGCATCCTGTAACATTCCCGCCGATGTCGAATCTGAACACAGCGAAGAACGAGGCGACAGCGAGCCTCAAGGGGAAATTCGTCGTCCTTGACGGCCCTGAGGGCTGCGGCAAGAGCACGCAGGCCAGGATGCTCGGCGAGCGATTGGCGGGCGCGGGACTGAGGTCGATGGTGGTGCGCGATCCGGGAACGACGCGCATCGGCGAACAGATTCGCTCGATCCTGCTGAATCCCGAGCATATCGAGATGGGCATGCGATGTGAGATGTTGCTGTACATGGCCGCCCGCGCGCAGATGATGAAACAGGTGATCCGTCCGGCGCTGGATGAGGGATGCGTGGTGATCTGCGACCGCTTCATCTCTTCGACGCTGGCGTATCAACTCGGCGGCGACGGACTGACAGCGGAAGAAATCACGAGGATCGGCGATGTGGCCATCGGCGGAAGATGGCCTGATCTGACGCTGATTCTGGATATGCCGGTGGACCAGTCGCACGCGAGGATTCGTCGGGAAAAGGACCGGATCGAACAGCGGTCGCTGGAATACCATCAGCAGGTGCGGCGAAATTACCTGGCGCAGGCGACGATGTTTCCCGATCGCTACCGGGTGATACCGGCCGGCCGAACACCGGAGCAAGTGCATGGAGAGGTGTGGCACATGCTCACAACGCAGACGTGAGATGGCGTAACAGGAATAGGAAAAAGTCGCCAGGCAAAAGGGAGACGGCGACGGTCCATTCGATCGAGTCTTGCAGTTCAGAAACCCACATCGCATTACATGACCGGATTTCAGGACATCTTCGGCCAGGAGCACGCGATTGAACAGATCGTTCGGGCATGGCGGGCGGATCGACTGCCGCACGGGTTGATATTTGCCGGCCCGTCCGGCGTGGGCAAGCGCCTCACGGCCAACACGCTCGGCGGATTGTTCCTGTGCGACAAGCCGGTGGATGACGGAGCCTGCGGCAAGTGCGACGCGTGCCGGGTTTACCCATCCGGCAACCATCCGGACTATCACTACATCTACCGGCAGCTTGTGCGGCTGGAGAAGTCGGACGTGAAGGCCCGAGATCTGTCGATCGACGTGATCCGGCCATACCTTCTGGAGCCCGCATCGCGCAAGCCGGCCATGAATCGGGGAAAGGTCTTTGTGATCGAGGACGCCGAGTTGATGAGCACGGGAGCGCAGAACTCGATGCTGAAGACCCTCGAGGAGCCGTTCGGGCGGACGCTCATCGTGCTGTTGACCAACGCCCCGGACGCCCTGCTGCCGACCATCCGCAGCCGCTGCCAGCTTGTGCGATTCACGTCGCTGGCGCCGGACAAAGTAAAGGCGGAACTCGCCAGGCGAGGATATGCGGCGCAGGATGCGGCGGAAGCAGCCGTGTTGTCCGAAGGGTCGCTGGGACGGGCGATCTCCTTCATCGACCAGGGCGTGGTCGCCGCGACTCGCGAACTGCGCAAACGGCTGGAGGGGCTGACGAGCGGCCAGGGATGCGGCGACCTGCCGGACTGGCTGCGGGATGCGGCCAAAGCCTACGCCGCCAAGCAGCTTGAAATAGACGACAAGGCCAGCGAGGATCAGCTCACGCGCGAGGGTCTGGCGCTGTATTTCAAGCTCATATCGCAGTATTTGCGGCGGCGGCTGGCAACGGGCGACGAATCGGCAATGGAGTCCTGCTGCGGCGGCATTGAGGCGATCGTGGAGGCCGAGGGGCTCATCGACTCCAATGTCAACGTCGCCTTGATTTTGCAGACTGTTGCCGTGAGACTTGAGAAGGTGTTCCGAC
>CAYSSA010000211.1:3154-6316 GCA_964433485.1 uncultured Tepidisphaeraceae bacterium
GCCCCCCACCTCACTCGTGGTGCGCTACAGCTATCTGCGCATGCTGGGCGAGTTTCCGTACGACGGCGACAGCCGGCCCGGTTGCGGCGCCAAGGTTGTGATCCGCACGCGTCGCGGCACCGAAATCGCCGAGGTGCTGACGACCAGTTGTTCATCGACCGGCTGCGCCAAGGCGATTTCGCGTGAAAAGATGCTCGCCTACATCGAGGCATCGGGCGGTCGAGATTATCCTTTCTCGACCGAGGGCCGAGTGTTGCGGCTGCTCACACCGGAGGATCTCAAACGCCAGGCGGCGAACGACGCCCGCAAGCCGGAATACACCACCACATGCAAGACGCTCATCCGGGAAATGGAACTGCCAATGAAGCTGGTGAACGTCGAAACCATCCTCGGCGATGAGATGGTGACGTTCTACTTCCTGTCGGAAAACCGCGTCGATTTCCGCTCGCTGGTCAAACACCTGGCGTCCCGGTTCCATACGCGAATCCAGATGCATCAGGTCGGCGCGCGCGACGAGGCTCGGCTCGTGGCCGATTACGAGACCTGCGGCGAGCACTGCTGCTGCCGGCAATTCCTGAAAGTGCTCCGGCCTGTGTCGATGGGGGCGGCCAAGATGCAGAAGGCCACGCTCGACCCGAGCAAGATCTCGGGACGCTGCGGGCGGCTCAAGTGCTGCCTGCGCTATGAAGAGGACAATTACGAGGAACTGCGGAAGAAGCTGCCGCGAGGCGGGACGATTGTCCGGACGAAGGAAGGCGTCGGGCGGGACACGACGATCCTGACGCAGCTTGTCAAAGTATTGATCGGCGAGGACCGCGTCGTGGCAGTGGCCAACGAGGAACTGCTGGAGCGAGACCTGCCGCAATCAGCGCTGCAGGAAGCCCCGCCGCCGCCTCGCTTCGACAACGGCGACGTCTCGGCGCGATTGGAGGACCGTACCCGACGCGACCGCCGCGAAACCCGCGAGCCGCGGGATGCGCAAACCCCTCGTGACAGTCGATCGCCCAGACCTGATCGAGAGAACCGGGAACGCCGCGAGAATCGCGGCGAACGCCCGCGAGAGCAGCACCGAACGCCGCAACCCCGCCCCCAATCCACGCCGGACGCGCCGGCCGCATCCCAACCGACCGCGCCGGCGCAAGGATCGGCCGATGCCGAATCTCGACCGCAGGGTGTGGGCATGATGGGGCGACGACGCCGGGGACGGGGACGAGGCCGCGGTCCGGCCGAGCCGCCACAGGCCGGTGACGCCACCCCCGGTTCTCCATCCACTCCCCCTGCCAAGGACTGACGAGCCATGGCTTGTGATAACCGTGAGATATGGGGCATCGAAATCGGCGGCTCCAAATTGCAGATCCTCTCCATGCGCGGCCGGACAGTCATCGAGCGATGGGCGCAGAAGCTGACCGTCGCGGCCGATGCGTCGTTGATTCGCCAGCACATTGACCGGGGTATGGCGGAATTGTTGCGGCGAGGCCGTCCGGCGGCTGTCGGCGTCGGCTTCGGCGGACCCGTGAACCGCCGCACCGGACGAATCGACCGCTCGCATCAGGTCGCTGGATGGGAAGGCTTTTCCATCAGCGACTGGATTGCGCGAGTCGTGGAATGTCCGGTATTCGTCGAGAACGATTCCAATGTTGCAACACTGGCCGAGGCAACGCTCGGCGCCGGCAAGGGATTCGACCCGGTCTTCTACTTCAATATGGGCAGCGGCGTCGGAGGTGGACTTGCGGCCGGGGGTCGCATTTATCATGGCGCCCCGCCCGGCGAGGTGGAATTCGGCCACCTGCGTCTTGGCCCCAATGGTCCGATTGTCGAGCATTGTTGTTCCGGCTGGGCTGTTGACAGATTGATTGCACAAGAAATCAATCGGCATCCGCAAAGCCGCCTGGCTGCGCCATGCGCCGGCTTGTCGAGAGGGCAGGCAATTCACCTGCGTCCGGCCGTCGAGGCTGGGGATGAACTGGCGTTGCGGATCATCGAACAGGTGGCCGCCAATATCGGGTTTGCCCTTTCGCACGCCATCCACCTGTTCCACCCCGAGGTGGTTGTCATGGGCGGGGGTCTCTCCCTTGTCGGAGAACCTCTGCGGGCGGCCATCGAACGACACGCCCACGCACAACTCATGGACTCGTTTCTGCCCGGACCGCCGGTTAAACTGGCACAGGTCGGCGAAGATGCAGTGCCGATTGGCGCTGCGATCAACGCGGAGCGTCTTTCCCTTGCGGGAGAAACTGCACCGCGTCGATGACAACATGCCCGGTTGTCCCGGCGTTGCCGATTTCCACAACCGCGGGCCGATCTCCCGGAAACTCGAAGATCCCTGCCGAGAACCAAAGTCCGTCGATCGCCGGCGCCCGCCGCTGATCAAGCTGTACCGTCTTCACTCCGCCCGCATGTTGAATTGCCAGCGGGACATTGTTTGCACGATTGGCATTGGGAGAATAGGCGATGCGCACCTCATAGCGTCCGGCGGCGAGCTTTGCCGCGAATCTGGCGATCTTCTGTCCCTTGCCGGCATTCGCGTCGTGCCGGTAGCCGGCCCCAACGAAAGGACCCACCGCCGATGATGTGCCCGTAATCGCCGCCTGCGCATCGTCCACGACCACGCCGGCCAGAATTTTTGGATCGATGCCGGCCGCGCGCTGCTCTCGTGCGCCATCAAATTCCAACACCTGCCCGTCGGCCAGAAGCCTGGCCCGGAGCTTCACATAATCGACCTTCTGCACCGGTACGCCTGTGTCAATTGCCATCACCGCAGCCGTGGCGGCCGACTGGCCGAGGATCATGAACACCGGTTCCATGCGGATGCTGCCGAACGCGATGTGCGAACTGGAGACGCACACGGGCACCAGCAGATTATCGGCCTGGCCATCCCTGGGAACAAGCGAGCCATAGGCGATCGTGTAGGGCCTGATGGCCACGCCAATGTCGCCCTCGTTCTGCACGTAGCCTTCGGGGGTGATGTATCGCTGCACGTTGTGCGAGTCGATGGTGTAGCTGCCCATGCCGACCGATTCCGGGGTGGGGCGCTTGCCCGTCAATTCGTTTTCGGTCATGACGTACCTGCCGACCATCCGCCGGGCCTCGCGCACGTAGATCTGATGGGGCCAGCCGCCGTTGTCCGTGAACTCGTCCCGCGGCAATCCCCATTTCTGCATT
>CAYSSA010000211.1:6326-8788 GCA_964433485.1 uncultured Tepidisphaeraceae bacterium
CCGCACCTCCGCGGGCACGCGAGGATCGTTGGCAATGAAATAGAGCCAGCCCTTCTGATACGTCTCATGTTCCTTGAGAATCTCCCGGCGCCGCTCGTAGGAAGCCTCGGGATAGTCGTAATTCATGCCGATGTTGTCGGTGCTGAACGGGCCATGGTTGTTGGTGTCGGTCTTGTGATTCGGGATTGGATCGAACTTATCGAAAGTCTCGCGCCAGCCGGCCTGGTATATCCGCGCCAGCAGTTCGTACTGTCTCGGGTCGTAGCCTTCGGGCCTGGCGAAGGGAATCCGATTCTCGGGATGATCGGTCAGACACATGCGATAGCAGTATGCCTGCAGGCGCTTGTCGGCCTGACCATATTCGCCGGGCGGCGCGGCGCTGATGCGCGGCAGTACACCGCTCGTGGGGTCGCCGGGAATGACATAGGGGCTGATCTTCTCCTTCAACACGCCGAAGTGATGGCGATGGTGCAACACGCCGGTCTGCACGCCGGCCCACTTCTCGCCATAAGTGGTGGTCGCCTCGCGGCCGACGTGATAGTCCACACCCGCCGCCGCCAGCAGATCCCCCTCGTACGTGGCGTCGATGAACATGCGCCCGGCATAGGTCTTGCCGCCAAGCATCGTGATGGAGGCGATGCGCGGCCCGTTCTTGGCCACACCTTTTGCGCGGTCCAGCCACTGGTCCCGCTCGACGTGGATTTTGTACTCCGTCACAAAGTCCTCGAAAACCCGCTCGGCCACATGTGGCTCGAATATCCACATGGTGCGCTGGGCGCCGTCAATGGCGGGCGTGCCCTGACCCTTGTTTCCGTATTCGTCGCGTTTCTGCCAGCGCCACGCCTCGGGCCTGTCGTAGTGCTTCCAGATGCGCTGATAGAACTCCCGCGACAATCCCCCGATCACCGCCTTGTTGCCGGTGTCCGTGAAACCGAGACCTCCGGACGACAGGCCCCCAAGATGTTTCTCGGGGCAGACGATGATGACCGTCTTGCCCATCTTCTTCACCTGTACCGCGGCCGACACGCCTGCGCTGGTACCACCGTAAATCACCACATCATAAGCAGGCTCAGCGGCGGCCACGGCCATGCACAGCAAGATCATCAACGCGGTAGCCAAGAAGCGAATCGCCATGTTCAACCTCCGGATGTATTAACGCGCGGCCGATGCACCCGTTATCAAGGTTCGCGGCCACGCAGCACGCGTTTCCGTTGCGCGCAACACAAAGCCACCGCCAGCGCATCGGCCACGTCGGGCGGCTCGGGCGGTCTGGCCAACCGAAACAGCGACTGCACCGCCCGTTGCATCTGCACCTTGCTCGCGTGACCGTGGCCGGCGACCGCCTGCTTGATGCGATTGGCCGCGAACTCGTGAATTGCCAGTCCTTTTCTTTGCGCCACCAGCAGGATCACACCACGGGCATGGCCCATGAGAATCGCCGTTCGCGGATGAGCATAGTGGGCATAGAGGGTCTCCACGGCCGCCGTATCCGGCTTGAGTTCTTCGATCAGCGACACCAATTCACGTTCCAGTTCCTCCAACCTCGACGCAATCGGCGCCCGGGTGTCCAGCCGGACCACGCCGGCGTCCACAAGTTCCGGCGTGACCGAGACGCTCCGCATCCGCACCAGCCCGTAGCCGGTGAGGCGCAAACCAGGATCGAGGCCGAGTATACGCATCGGTAGTTGATAGTCGGTCGTCGGTAGTTGTCGGACATGGTTGCTACCGACCCCCGACTACGCCTTTCTCCAAATCGTTCCGTCGGGCCGGTCTTCGAGCGTGACGCCGATTTCCGTCAGACCGTTGCGGATGCCATCGGCAATCGCAAAGTTCTTCTCCTTGCGCGCCTGCTGTCGCAGGCGTATGAGCAGCGCCATGAGTTTGTCGGACAGGTCATCCCGACCGGCCGCTCGCGGGGCGGCCACGCCCGAGCGGAACAGGCCGAGAGTCAATCCGAGTCTGCGCAGGACGCCGGCCGCCGCCAACACCGCCGCCGCCAGTTCGGACTCCTTGTGCTGCTCCAGCCGCTGGGATTCGATAAAGCCGTTGATCTCGCCGGCCAGGTCGTGCATCGCGGCGATGGCGCCCGCCGTGTTGAAATCGTCATCCATCATTTCGCCGAACTTCGCCTTGTGCGCCAACACCGCCTTGACAAACGCGCCAAGCGGGCCGTCCGCCGCGGAAAACTGGTCCATGTCGGGCGTGTCGTCCCCGAGTTTTCCGCCGGCAATGGCTTGGACGCGCTCAAACAGGCGCGGGAATACCGCCAGTCCCTTGCGCGTTGACGCAATGACCTCATCGGAGAAATCGATCGGGCGGCGATAGTGCGTGGACAACAGCAGATAGCGCATGAGATCCGCGCCCTGCTGATCAATAAATTCCTTCGCATCCACAACATTGCCCAGGCTCTTGGATTGCTTCTCCATTTTCCATTCGCCGCCGGCCGCCTTGGTTTTCACCCT
>CAYSSA010000212.1:0-4669 GCA_964433485.1 uncultured Tepidisphaeraceae bacterium
GTTCTATATCGGGCAGTTCCGCTGGCACAAGAAGGAGTGGCGACCCGGTCGCCACGAGCCGCTGATCGACGTGGCGACCTTTCAGCGCTGCCAGGCGCTGCTGAGCGGGAAGACCCGCCGTCTGGGCAAGCCCGACCTGCCCTTGGCCTACCGGCTGTTCCGCTGCGAGCACTGCGGGAGCTTGATCACCGGCGAACGCGTGCGGCGGCGGCTCAAGGGAGGCGGGGTTCGCGAGCATCTCTACTACCGCTGTGCCAACAACAACCCGGGGCCGGATCACCCGGTGGTGCGCTGGCGGGCGGAGGAACTGGACGAGGCCATCGCCGAGGATCTCGGCACCATGCGCATGCCCACGCCGGAGATTGCAGCGTGGTTCAGCCACTCGTTGCAGCAGGTCTTTACCCTCGAGGCCCAGCAACGGGACCGCCAGCAGACGATCCTGGCGCGGCGGCGGGCGGAGATCACCGGGCAAAAGGACCGGCTGGTGCGGGCATTTGTCTCCGGCGCGATCGATGAAGCGACGCTCAAAACGCAGACCGTCGACCTCGACGCCCAACTGGGCGAGTTGGATCGGCAGATCGATGGGACCGGTGACATGGAAACCGGTCGCGGGGACATTGCGGTCAAGTTGTTCGATTGGACGCAGAATGCGGCCGAGGATTGGCGCGGTTCAAAGATCGCGAGGAGGCGGCTGGTTTTGGAGGCGATATCTTTGAACCGGCGGCTGAGCGCCACAAGTCTTTGCCTGGAAAAGAGAAGGCCGTTCCGAGAGCTATCGGAACGGCCTTCAATCCAGCTAAATCGGGGTGACAGGATTTGAACCTGCGACCTCTTGGTCCCGAAACGGTTCTGGGCTTACGCCGAAACGCTAAAGCATTGTAACAATGGCACTTGTGAATTTCAAATTTTGCGACTCTTTGCATTCTGTTAGGCGTTTTGCGCATTACGTAATGCGCATCTCAAAAGGGCATCATCCCATGACGGTCACGATGTCATCTTCCATGCGGCGGCTCAAACATTAAGAACCTGTCACTTTTCGAATTCTGGTGCATAAGAACATCCTTTCTTATGCACTACAACAGCGGCTTGAAGGGATAGCGATGGAACCAACAGCCGTCAGTTCGACGGAGCTGAGACGAAACTTGATTGTCGTTGTCAGTTGTGACCCGCGGCGTACATGTCGTTAGCCCTGGTGCCCAGCGTGGCTGTTGCGACCGTCATTGCCGGGCTACTTCTGCGCGGCATCGTCGATCATTTTCAGGTATTTCAGCGGATCCTTGTTGAGATCCTTGAGGCAATCATTGCAGCATAGACGCACCAGTCGGTTGCCGACGACCACATCGACGGGCTTACCCATGTCGCCCCCAAGTTTGTCGCCCGAAACGACGCACGCCGACACGGGGTACTTCGCACCCTGCTTGGCAATTACGGCTTCGTTGAGCTTGGTGATGTACTTGGCCGGATCCTTCTTGAAATCCTTGACGCAGTCATTGCAGCAGAAGCGAACCAACCGGTTCATGTAGATGGTGTCCACCGGCTTGCCCATGTCGCCGCCCAGCTTATCGCCCGACACCATGCACGTTTCCAACGGGTAGAACGACGCCTGCTGCTGGATCATCTGTTGATCGACTTTCGCCAGGTAAGCCGCGGGGCCGGCCTTGAAGGTCGCCAGGCTCTTCTCATCGGCGAAACGCAATTCGCGGCGATCGTGCTGATGCACGACGGGTTTGTCGGGCAGCTTCTCGCCGGAAATAGGGTCGGTGCCCAAGAGGTAGGGATCACCATTGAACTGAGCCTGTGCCGGCTGCGCGGCCGCGTGGTCGTTGTGAGCATCTTGGGCATGCGCGCATGACAGATTCAAACCCAAGGTCATGCCGAAAGCCACGGCGACAACGGCCGCTTTGCTGATGGAACGGATCATACAATTACTCCTTTCGGGAGGCTGATTGTATGCTTCCCGGACACAGGAGTCATTGACACCGAGATCGGTTCAGGTCAATCCGCCAGACACGCAACCGGTCTCCCGCTGGAGAACGGTCCGGTTCGTGCGGCCTGCTGAGTCGAGGCACCGCAGACGAATACGCCGTTTGCGATAGGGACGTTCTTCGGCGGCAACTGAAACCAGCCATCATTGCTGATCGGAGCAGTGGCTTCCTTGGCGGAAATGCCGGCTGCCAGTTCCTCGGCTCTGGCCCGCGAAACCAGTAGCAGGCGGAACCCGGAGACGGCATCCTGTGTGAAGGCGTACCCTGTGCCGCCAGCCACGCCCACTTCGTCACGCGTGAGCAATTCCTTGGGGCGGTATTCTCGGGTGCCGATGACCTTCTTATCGGTGAACGCTCGAAACGCCGCCAGCGCTGGCACGCCTTCGACACAGGCGTACAGATGATCGCGGCGGCTGAACCAGGCCCAGCGGTCGATGATGGCTTCCTCGCTCAAAGGATCGCACTTTTGCGCCTCGAACATCAGGCCAGGCAGAGGGTGTTTCTCGCCCGTCATGTCCACATGCCACATACGATCCAGCCGGGGCGTCCATCCCGCTTCCTGTGCGGCGTCGATCCAGGCAAGGAAGCGGGCGAACAGCCCGAGCCGCAGAGCAGCGTAAAAGACTGCGCCATCCTTGGCCGCCGACCGCCACATGCCAAAGTAGCCGATGGCATGTTCCAACTGCTTCTTGTATTCCGGCGAACGGCGGATCGAGCGAGGGTCGGGCAACGAGCCGTTGTTCGGCATATGGTGGACGACGCCCATCGCGCAGAGCAACACGTCGGCCGGCTCGACCTCATCGGGTTTTGCCCAGCGGTAGTTCCAGCGATGGAAACCTAAATTGGGCAGGCGGTAGAATTCCTTACAGGCCTTGACGACGTCGTGCGAAAGATCCACGCCGGCCACGGAGCAGCTCGGATGCCGTGTGGCGATGAACGATGCCAGGCCACCCGTCCAGCAGCCCAATTCCATAATGCGCATGCCACTCTCGATCCGGGGGGCGCATCGTTGATAGAGACTGAGCGAGGCATCCAGTGTTGCACAGGTGTCAAGGCTGCGCATCAGGTTGCCTTCGACAATGTCCTGAAACAGAGAGTAGAACTCTTCCTGGCTCGCCGCCGAATGCGACTGTCGCGATTGGAACTTCTTGAATCTCTCTTCCCCCATTCGTTTCCGCAGTTTCTCCAGAATCACCTCGCGTGAAGCGCTCAACTCAAAACCAATTCCGGCCAGGTGTTTCGCAAAGTCGCTCTTGACATCTTCCATAGTCTGCTCCGCTGCGAGAGTAGAAACCCATTTCACTACGTGCATAGCTAGACGAGGTGTCCAGGACAAAAGGTTCAACCACTCCGTTGTAATTCTCTGAAATCATTGGCCAGTCAGCGCAAACGGTAGAGGTGAGCATCCAACGCCGGCTTTGCCCTTCGTTGAATTGATACGCTCGGTGGGGTTGCGGCTGGCCGCCATGTTTATCGGCCAGTCGGAGATTCTCTCAGGCATATTGAACCTCTTGCCCCGGCCATTTCGTCTTGGAGGATGAGTCAATCGCGATCCGCAACTCATACGATTCAACGACACTCATGCAGCGTGTGACGATAAGCCAACACGCCATAAGGAGATCATTATGTTCACAGTCAAACTGACAACGTTGTTGGTAGCGACATTGCTCTTCAGTACAGGATGCGCCAGCAAACCCGCTGTTTCGAGCGTGCAGGGCAAACCAGTCGCGCCGCTCGGAATGAATGGGGGATGCGTTGATCACAAGGTGACGACAGTCCGCGAGCCCACCTACACGGTGGGTGGCCAAATCAGGGGCTCTCATGAACGACAAGTTGGAACCTGTCCGGCTTGCGAATCAGGCGAACTGAACAAGTGCAAGGCATGCCTCACCTCGCACGAGCACTGCAATCCTGCCTGAGCCTCCCATTACAGGCAGGGAGTCAAGCGGCCCCGACGCATGTCGGGGCCGTTCTTGTTCTGGCGTGCATCTGGCACCTGCGATTGAACCTGCGCCACCCTATCGCCCGCGTTTGCCATTAACGGTGTTGGGGATATTGAGCGATGGATCGACCTCGACGGTGTCGTTGCCCCGACCCGTCATCACACGAATGCGCCTGACATCAGAGATGTTGAACGACCGAGTAACGTCGTTCAGGACCACGTCGACTTTGGTCGAATCATCGGCATTCCGCGTGATCGTTACCACATCATCGTCGTCGGAGCCCCGGACAAGGAGAGTGCCGCGTCGCAGAGCAACGCTCTGGGTCATGGAACTGGGCTTGTGGCCGGCGCCCTTGCCTGGGTCGGCGGGAAGCACACCGTGGCCTCCGGCATGTCCCGTGTCTATTTGGCTCCCTCCCATGGCACCATGCCCCGATACCTCGGCCCTGTGACCTTGGCCGGTCTGGGCCGCCGATTGGTGGTACTGGCTGGCAAGCTGGGCGGCCATTTCCTTCACGGCGGCGTGGCTCACTCCGTCGCCCATGCCGGCGGCACAACAACCTGAAAGCAGCCGCCGCTGTTCCAGACGCTCAATCATTCTTCTTCTTCGACGCATCATGACCTCCTTGGTTTCCTGAAGAGTGGCGTCTGGCACCGACGCAGTTGCTCCGGCTACACGGCATTCGCCGACCGGATCATGGCCATCATGACGTCGTTGTCGACATCACTGACACGCGATGCT
>CAYSSA010000212.1:4710-7922 GCA_964433485.1 uncultured Tepidisphaeraceae bacterium
GACGCCGCCCGCCATTGTCTGTTTCGCTCGTCCGACTGCAAAAAATATCGCCGCCATCGGCGTTAATGACCTCTCAAATGCCGGGCTGAAATACGCCATCATCGTTGGTTGGCGTGCTGGAGCCCTTGGCCGAGATGGCACCATCGCGCTCTTCCGCACGCTTGTGGAATCCGATTGTGCAGCCGCAGCCCAACAGCGGATGCCTCCATGCGGTGCAGTCATGCCGGCGACAGTTGTCCGGTTTCCGGCGCTGCGGCCGGCGGTTCCGTCGCGATGGCCGCATCGGCCTTCTGGTGCAACTTGATCCATCTCCATCGCCGTATCCAGTAGAACATCACGGGGATCATGATGTCGATGACTTCGTCGCTGATGAGCAGACCGCCAAGCACCGGGGCGGCCATGGGGCGCATGATCTCCGCGCCGGTGCCGGTGGCCCAGAGCATGGGGACCAGGCCGACGATGGCAACACCTTCGGTTAACAGCTTGGGCCGCAGACGATGCACGGCGCCTTCGATGACATGACGGCGCAGGTCTTCCAGCGACGCGATCTTCTCCAGGCCGCCGTGGCGGTCGATGGCCTCGCGCAGGTACACCAGCATGATTACGCCGGTCTGCGTCGCCATGCCAAAGGCCGCGACATAGCCGATGGAAACAATCACGCTGAAGTTGAAACCGAAGAGGGCCTGGAACATCAGCGAGCCGCACAGTGCGCCGATGACGGCCAGGAACACCAGCAGCGTGTCCAGCAGTTCGTGGAAGGTGACGTAGAGCAGGAAGAGAATGGCCAGAATCACCATCGGGAAGATGATGGCCATCGTCTGGCGGGCGCGAACCTGGTGCTCGAACTCGCCGGACCACTCGATGCTCATGCCGGTGCCGGCCAGCGATGCCTCAATGGACTTGATCGCCTGCCGGGCCTCGTCGACGAAACCCACGATGTCGCGGTCGCGGACGTTGAGGGTAACGTAGTTGCGCAGACGCCCGTTCTCGCTCTTGATCATGGAAGGGCCTTCCACAACACGGATGTCGGCCACTGTCCGCAGCGGAATTTGCGTGGTTGAGCCGGCGGACATGGGGGATTCCGCGCTGGCGCTGCGATTGCCGCCGCCTCCGCCTCCACCCATACCTTCACTGGATGAGCCGCCCATCCCGCCGGCCTTGCCGCCGGAACTCATACCGCCACCCTGTGCGCCCATGCCTGCGGTTGGCCGGGCCGTCGGGGATTTCTGGGCCGATACAACGGCACCAGAACCTCCAGAGGGGAATTGCAGCAGTTCGGCCGGACTCGTACGTGCCGTGACCAGCACATCGCCGATGGCCTCGGCATCCTGCCAGTATTCGCGGGCGTAGCGCAGGCGCACAGGGAAGCGCTGACGGCCTTCGACCGTCTGGGTGATCTTGCCGCCGCCCATCGCGGTTTCCACGACTTCACTGATATCGCTCATATTCACGCCGTAGCGGGCGGCTTTGTTCCGATCAATGTGGATTTCCAGGTATCGCTTGCCCACCGCCTGATCGGGCACCACGTCCACCGCACCACGGACCGTCTTGAGTTTCGCGGCAATGTCATTACTGATTTGCTGGATGTCGGCAATGGACTGGTCCAGGCTCTTGCCGGTCGGCCCGAAGACCTTCACGCCAATCTGGGTTCGCACGCCCGTGGCCAGCATGTTCACGCGGTTGATGATCGGCTGCGTCCAGGCGTTGCCCCAGCCGGGCATTTGGAGTTCGCTGTCCATCTCCTTCAACACATCGTCCTTGGTCTTCTGCCAAAGGAACAGGCCCTTGGCGAACTGCGGATTCAGTTGATCCCGCAATGCCTTGGCCGCGGCGTTTTCCGGTGTGCTGCCCGCCATCGGCGTGCCGGCAGCGGTACGAGTCATGCTGTCCAGCAGCAGTGCATTGATCATTCCCGGAGCCTGGTCGAACAATTCCCAGTTAAGGGTCTTGGTGCGCTCGGCCCAGAGTTTGTCGCGGCGCTGTTCCAATTGCTCGGCTAGACGATCGGCAAAGCCCGGCGTCTGTCCGCCAATGGCTTTCTTGATGAACCTGGTTGCGTCCGAGAGTGGGCTGGGGGCATCCAGGAGCAAGTCATCCCGGTCGGCGGCGATCCCACGCCGGACGAGTTCCGCGCGAAGCTGGGATAACAGTTTGTCCACTTCCTCCTGGCGAATGACTTCAGCCAGCAGCACGCCATGTTCGTGGACGGCGGTCAGCATCTGGTCCTGCTCCTGCGCTGTGGGATTTCGCAGCAGGGGGATTTGTTTGTCCCTGGCAGGCAAGTGGCCGATGTGGTCAAGCACCGCCGTCAATGCCGAACTCGTCAATTCCCTTGCCACGGTCGGCTCGTATTCCACCTGCCGGCGGCGGGCCAGATCCCGCATGGTCCGATCGAACTTCTCGACCGCAACCGACACGGCCGTGTTCATCAGTTCCGACGCCTTGGTCAGCTTGGGATGGAACTTGAGGTACTCGCTGTCCTTCACCGCAGTCGGCACATCGGCCCAGTCCTCCGGTCCAACCGTGTCGCTCTTCAGCCAGCCGCGTCGCTGCATTTCGGCGGCAACCACGGCGCCCTGGCGAAGCGCATCATCGAAATCCAGCTTTCGCTTGGGCCACCACTCTGTCGGATGGAGGTTGATGATCGTCTCCACCATGTCCAGGGGCGAGGGATCGGTGGCGGTGTCCGCCCGTCCGACCTTTCCAACAACCTGCTCGACTTCGGGCATCGAGCGTATCAGCCGATCGCGAACCAGCACATCATCCAGGGCCTGGGCCATAGCGATACGCGGGGCGCTGGTGGGCATGTCCAGGATGCTGCCTTCATTGAGGCTGGGCATGAACTCTCCGCCGAGTTTACGGAACCGTGTGTCCGCCATGAAAGCCACCACCAGCAACGAGGCGACGGCCACCGGGCGCCAGTGCCTCAGTACCATCGCCAACAACAGGAAGCCGGCCACGGCCGCCCAGATCACCCAGCGCAGGGACTCATGCAGAGTGTGGGGTACGCTGACAGTAATCTTTTCGCCAGCCAGGCCCGTCGCCAGGAACGTGGCGACCAGCACCAGAACGATGACCCACATCGTCCACCCGGTCTGGCGCACGCCGAGCACGACGAAGACGATGCCCGCCGCCAGAGCCAGCGCCGAGACCAGTTCCGAACCGATGAACCCGGCTCCCAGTGAGATGATGGCCCCCATGATCCACCAGAC
>CAYSSA010000212.1:8030-8757 GCA_964433485.1 uncultured Tepidisphaeraceae bacterium
TGATCGCCGGGACCAGCGTGATGGCCATGATGGCCACGCCGATCATGGCGAAGCTTTTGGTGTATGCCAGCGGATGCGATAATTTCCCTTCCTGTCCGCTGAAGGCAAAGATGGGAAGGAATGATACCAGCATGATGACCACGGCAAAGAAGATGGGCCGGCCGACCAGACGGCAGGCGCGAACCACCAGTTCCGTTGTGTCTCCGCGCACCTTCTCCTTGCCGAAGTGCTGATGCAGTTCGTGCGTGGCGTTCTCCACCATGACCACGGCCGCGTCCACCAGGATGCCGATGCTGATGGCGATGCCGCTCAGCGACATGATGTTGCTGGGGATGTTCAGATAGTACATGAACAGGAAGCTGACCAGCGCCGCCATCGGCAGGGTCAGACACACCACGAACGCCGAGCGGAAGTGGGTGAGGATCAGCAGGATGGCGATGGTCGCGATGATGATCTCTTCGCGCAGCGTCCCCGTCACCGTGTGGATGGCCGACTCGATCAGTCGCGTGCGGTCGTAGAACGGAATGATGCGCACGCCCTGCGGTAGCCCGGCCTGAAGGTCGCGGATCTTATCCTTGATGGCCTGGGTAATGGCCAGGGGGTTTTCCCCGTAGCGCATCATCACCACGCCCCCGGCGACCTCGCGGCCATTCTTTTCCAATGAACTGCGCCGGAACTCCGGTCCAAGCTGTACCGTGGCCACGTCCTTGAGGCGGATGGGCACGCT
>CAYSSA010000213.1:0-8617 GCA_964433485.1 uncultured Tepidisphaeraceae bacterium
CATTATCAGACTGTTAAAGTGCATTCTCGCTGCGCGCGCCGTGCAATGGTCTCTCGTTAAACATGGACGGCTCCTACTTTTGCATTCCTCAGACTGCGCAACATGTGCTGAGACGAGGCGATATGCTCCGCAATTTCAGCAAGCTTGGTGCGAAAAGCCTCGAAAACAGCCACTGCCTTTTCTTGCTTTTCTGACGATGGTTTAGGAATTTGCATTCCGTATAAGACATCAGTTGCAAGCCTCTTGGTGCCGTGCGTGCTCTCTTCTGTTGCTTGCAGTATTCTTGCGGAATTGTCTTTGAACCAGTGAAATACGAATCCAGCCGAAAATTCAGAATTGGGGATAATGCCCTTCATATCCTGATTGAACGTAACCTCCCTGCCGGTGAGCGCGACTGGGAATGTGTGGGCAAGAATCATCCCACGAACAACTATGAGAATGCTTTCCGAAGGCAGGATGGTTATCCGCCCATTCAAGGCTGTATCAGTAAGTTTCTCCTCGGAGTCGGATATGACATCCTGCTTCATATCCTTCGGGCTGACCCACGGAAAATCGCCATTCCAGAAATCACTTCGGCTGCGTGATGGCGTTCCACCGCTAACCCATCGGCCAACATCTTTTAGAGAGATACATTCCTCGGTTTGAGAAAGCTCTTGAAGGATCTGGCTCCGCGTTGAACTCAGGGCTGATTCAGACTGCCGATAAGCTTCGGTCCATTTTTCCACCGCCTCATCCGCCGCCCACAGGATCTCGGCAATGCGCTTCTGTTCATCAAGGGGCGGCAGCGGGAATTCATACTTCGCGATATCCGGCCAATTGATATAAGGGTTTGTGGAACCTTTCGACTCCCGAATGGAGTGCTCGGTGAATGAATCGGTCAGCATCAGGAATGGCAACAGTTCCTGCATGAAGATACTTTGATCTTTGGTCTCGCAGACAAAGGTCGTGTTGGCCGTAATGCCGTCGAAATCGGCAACAGCGACTTTCTTCAGATAGGTTCTTCGAGATCCGTAAAGCACCTGTCCTTTCCTGAAAATGCGATGAAAGGCAGGGCCGACATAATCAGCGCCAAATTCGCCCCACCGGCGGATATGAATGTTATCACTATCCATGTGACCGCCTTCCACGTACCGCCCAAATGGGTTGTTATCACGGTCAACACTCTCCTTGCATTGGCGCACAACATCACCAAACTTAACCTTTTTCCAGCCGGGCTTCAGTTTATTCATGCGCCACCTCCGTGCCGATACTCCGGGTTCGGAACTTTGACGCATTGATCCAGCTTTCTGTGCAGCATGGAAATCAGGGTGAGGTAATCAGCGGCGTCGGTCTCTCCCTGCCAAAGTATTTTGGGGCCGTGCGCCAGCGGATTACGGATCGCCGCAGAACATCCCTTCAGAAGCTGCGCGAATCCTTTATGTTCCGATTTTTCGGTTTCAGTCTGAAGGGTGTTGAAGGCAAGAGATGGCTTTTCAACGGAGAAAACCCTGTCAACCAGGTTAGCACCATCGGCTTCAATGCCGGAAAGATCACGGATTCTCTGGAACAATCCTTTGCAGGCTTCAAACACTGCGTGGAAGTAGTTTTCCTGCATCAGTTCTGGCTGGCAATATTTGTAGACTTCAGGATGAGTATTGCGGGGGGCCAACTTGTTACGGACACCCTGAGCTCGTGCCTCTGCTTCATCCAGGGTTCTGGCTTGAGTTGTATGTCTGAATTGGCCGTCCTTGCCGTATTCGAGGCCATGCAGAATTAACACGGCGTTCAGTTCGCTGCGATGGTGTTCGAACTCATCTCGTTTTCCAACAAAGCGCGTTGGGACAAGGTAGGATCTGATAAAAGCAAGAATCTGGTTGGCGCCTTTTGTCGTGGCCTGGCTTTTCAGAAATATCGCATTAATCCGCCGCCACTTGGTGGATTCGCCAGACTCATCAAGCAGACTGTTCGTCTGGAAATATCGACTGATGTCTGTTCCTGATCCGGCCTCTCCAAGCACTTTGGCAATGGCCTCAACTGTACCCGGATCAAAAGGAGGGTGTGCACTCATTCGTCAATCCCCTCAAGCAAGGCCGCGATCTCTTCCGGCTGGGGCAGTTGCCCCCTCAATTCCCTGGGCAGAGTCTTGGTGATTTCGTAGGTTGCCACGCCAATGGGCTTTCGAGCATCGTGCAAGGCGTACTCGACGATGGTGCGACTCTTTTCCTTGCAGAGAATGATACCGATGGAGGAGTTCTCATCCTCCTGGCGGACCTGTCGGTCCAGCGCTGTCAGGTAAAACTGCATCTTGCCGACGAACTCCGGCCTGAATTTGCCGATCTTCAGCTCGATGGCCACCATGCAGCGCAACCGCCGATGAAACAGCAGCAGGTCGATAAAGAACTCTTCACCGTCAATCTCCAACCGATACTGACTACCCATGAAGGCGAACATGCCGCCCATGGCCCGCAGGAAGTCTTCGATCCGGGCGATCAGCGCCCGTTCCAGCTCCCGCTCGCTGTGTTCCTCGCCCAGCTCCAGAAAATCGAAGGTGTATTCGTCCTTCACCGCCAGCTTGGCCTGGGCGCGAAGTTCCGGTGTGAGAGCCCGGTCGAAATTGGTCTGGCCCAGCAGGGATTTTTCATAACTCTGGTTGTCGATCTGGTGAATGAGCACGTTCTTGGACCAGCCGAACTTGCGAGTCATGCGCAAATAGAATTCCCGCTCCAGCGGGTCCTTGCAGCGCTCCAGGATGGCCAGGTTGTGGCTCCAGCCGATTTCTCGCACCAGTGGTGCGAGTTTTTCGAGTCCGGTGTACGCCTCGAAAAAGGCTTTCATGCGCCAGAGGTTGGAGGCCGAAAAGCCGCCCACACCGGGAAACTCCGTCCGCAGATCGGCGGCGAGCTGTTCCACCACCGCCTTGCCCCAGCCTTCAGCATCCTGCCGCTCCACGATCATCCGGCCGATATCCCAGTACAGGCCGACCAGCTCCTTGTTGACCGCCTTGAGGGCTTCGTATTGGGCGGAGCGGATGCGCTCTTTCACCTCGGCAAGGAGGTGCGCATAGTCCGGGCCTGGATTGTTTTTGTTCAGTTCGCTCATTCCTTTCTCCGCTTTCATGATCGTGGCCCTTTTCCACCGGAGGCCCCGATCAATTTCCCGGCGTCAGGGAATTGATCCTGAACCATTTTCGTGCCGCCACGAGAATGGTCTGTCTGTTGCTCAAGCGCCTCAAAAAGGCCGTCCATCGACTCCCGCAATGCCATCGAGCTTTCCTGCCAGTTTGCTATGGCCTGTTTGAGGCTGACGGTTTCGGCTGCCCCGTTGCCATTACCGTTTCCGTTGTCCGCCCGAACGTAGAGCGGGATGCTGAGGTTGCTGCTTTTCTCCCGGATCTCGTCATTGCCGACCACCCGGGCAAAGCCGTCCACGTCACCGAACGTCTGGTAGGCGGCGACAATGCGCTGGATATGATCGTCGGTGAGGAAGCTCTGTGCCCGCTCGCGGGTCACCTCGTTCACCGCGTTGATGAAGAGCACCTTGTTTCTGCGCTCCTTGGGCTTGTTCATCCGGCAGATGACGACGCAGGCTTCCATGGGTGAGTTGTAAAAGAGGTTTGGGCCGAGGCCCAGAACACACTCCACCACGTCGTGGGCGACCAGCTTCTCGCGCATGGCCGACTCTTCGTTGCGGAAGAGAACACCATGCGGAAACAGGATGGCACAGCGACCGCTTTTGGCCTTCATGCTCTTGATGATGTGCTGCCAGAAGGCATAGTCGGCGCGGCCCTGAGGCGGCGTGCCGTAGATGTTCCGACCCCACGGATCGGCGGACCAGGCATCGCGGTCCCACTGCTTGATGGAGTACGGCGGATTGGCCAGGACCACATCGAACTGCATGAGCTGGTCGCCTTCGACAAAGGCTGGATTGGCCAGGGTATCGCCCCGGACAATGCGGAAGTCCTCGATGCCGTGCAGGAACAGATTCATCCGGCCGATGGCGGAGGTGAGCAGGTTGCGCTCCTGGCCGAACAGCCGCAGGTTCCGCCACTCCTTGTTCTGCCGCTTCAGATGGGCGACGGCGGAGAGCAGCATGCCCGCCGAACCGCAGGTGGGGTCATAGATCGACTCGCCCGGCCTGGGTTCGAGCATCTCGGTCATCAGGTGGACCACGGTGCGGTTGGTATAGAACTCCGCAGCGGTGTGGCCGGAATCATCGGCGAATTTCTTGATCAGAAACTCATAACCCACGCCCAGCTCATCCTCCGGGCAGTTGGCGAGCGAAAGCGTCTGCGAGCTGAAGTGCTCGATCAGTTCGCGCAGCATGCGGTCCGGCAGGCGGTCCTTGTTGGTCCACTGGGCATCGCCGAAGACCCCGTACAGGGTGTCGGGATTGGCCGTCTCAATCGCCCGCAGGGCGTCCTGGATAGCCTTGCCCACGTTTTTGACCTTGGTGCGGGTGGACGTCCAGTGGGCGTCCTCCGGAATCTGGAAGCGGTGCTGCTCGGGAAGCGCGGCATATTCCTGGTCGCCGCCGGACTCCTCCAGCGCATCGGCCAGCTCCTCGTTATACACATCGCACAGGCGCTTGTAGAACAGCAGCGGGAAGATGAACTGTTTGTAGTCCCCGGCGTCAATATAGCCGCGCAGCAAGGTGGCCGCTCCCCAGAGGTATGATTCCAGCTCCGATTGGGAAATGTGTTTGTTCTTCTTCATTGCGCTGTCACTTCCCATTCAGAAATGTCCGTTGGAATATCGACGCCATCCAGGGAGTCCCAGTCGTAATCGCCGGTCGCCTGCATGTAGACGTCATCGGCGGCCGCCATGGCCGAGTGATAGGAGCCGAGCAGGTCGTCTTTGAACCAAAGCCCCCAGCGGCCGTTGGCTTGCGGTTTGATGAGGAAGCGACCGATGGGTGATTTGTACTGGTAGACTTTCACAGCAGCCCCTCCCGGAGCAGCAGACCCTTCAACCGATCCTCGGCCGCATACGCCGCCTGCAGCGATTCCTTGAGGTTGACGATGGCCTGATCGATGGTCATGGATTCTTCCTCGATCACCGGCTCCACGTAGCGGGGGATGTTCAGGTTGAAATCGTTCTCGCGGATCTCGTCGAGCGTGACCACCCGGCAGATCCCTTCCACGTCCTGATAGCCCTCGTACCAGCGATGGATGTTGTCCACGTGTTCCGGCAACAGCTCGTTCTGGGCGCGGCCGGTCTTGAACTCCTTGGAGGCGTCGATGAACAGCACCTTCTGGCGATGGGCCTTGGGCTTGCTGTCGCGGAAGACCAGCACACAGGGCGCGAGACCGGTGCCGTAGAAAATATTCTGGCCGAGACCGATCACCGCTTCGAGCATGTCCATCTCCAGCAGCTTGCGCCGAATCTCGCCTTCCTTGGACATGCGGAACAGCACACCATGGGGAAGCACCACGGCCATGCGGCCGGTCTTGCGGGCCATGGACTTGATCATGTGCTGGACCCAGGCGAAGTCGCCGGACTTGGCTGGCGGCAGCCCGGCAAAGTTGCGGCCGTAGGGGTCGTTGATCCAGACGTCGTCCCCCCACTTTTCCAGGGAGAAGGGAGGGTTGGCGATGACGCAGTCAAAGGTGGCGAGACTGTCGCCTGAATAAAAGGCGGGCAAGCGCAGGGTATCGCCGCGTTCGATATGGAAATCTTCCGCACCGTGGAGAAAGAGGTTCATCCGGGCGATGGAGGATGTGGTCAGGTTCTTTTCCTGGCCGTAGAGCTTGCCCAGCATGAGGTTCTCGTCGCCGCCATGCTCTTTGACATGATGCAGCGCCTCAAGGAGCATGCCGCCAGTCCCGCAGGCCGGGTCGTAGATGGTTTCCCCGGCCTTGGGCGCAAGGATGCGAACCATCAGCGCGACCACGGAGCGCGGGGTATAGAATTCACCGGCCTTCTTGTTGGTGAGGTCGGCAAATTTCTTGATCAGGTACTCATATGCCTGGCCGAGAATGTCCGCCTTGCAGTGCTCATTGCCCAGGTTGAGCGACGAGAAGTGTTCGATCAGGTCCTTGAGCAGCGCGTCCGAAAGTCGGTCTTTGTTGGTCCACTGGGCATCGCCGAAGATGCCGTGCAGGGTGTCCGGGTTGGCCTGCTCGATGCAGCGCATGGCCTTCTGGAGCGCATGGCCGATATTGGCGCTCTTGGCCCGGACATCTTTCCAGTGGCAGCCCTCCGGAACCTGGAACCGGTGGTTCTCGGGGAATTGGGCAAATTCCACGTCGCCGTCTGACTCTTCCAGAGCAACGGCATACTCCTCGTCATAGACATCGGAGAGCCGTTTGAAGAACAACAGCGGGAATATGTAGGTCTTGAAGTCGGCCGCGTCGACAGGGCCACGCAGGATATTGGCCGCCTCCCAGAGATGCCCGGAGAGGGTCCCGAGATCCAGATCGACTGAATTATTATTTCCGTTCTTCCTGCTCATTCAGCTTGATCCTGTCTGCTCTTGTCCGCCGCACCGCCAGCCTCGACCCAAGCATCGACCTGTTCTTTTTTGAACTTCCAGAGGCGGCCCATGCGATGGGCGGGCATCGCATGCTTGTCGATCCAGCGGTAAACGGTGTCACTGCTGACACCGAGGTACTTGCCTATCTCGTCTACTGATAACCAGCGGTCTTCCATCTCGGCCATTTCTCTATGTCCTCATGGGCAATTGGTTTTCTTGCCACGCCAGAGGCGGTAACGGGGATGCTGGGCGCAGATCCCCCAACTTAAAACATCCTTTAACATACTTTAGGCAGGGGCCGATTGTCAAACGCTTTCGTCCGGATAAGGCCGCAAAAGCAGGCTCATGGTCGTAACCACTCGCCGCTGGCGACTCTCCCCGCGTAAGACGGGCATGGCATCCAGTAGGTCCAGGCGGGAATAGAGGTGCGCCCGCACAGCACCGCCACCATCACCCGCTGGTACATGCTGTGCCCACCGGGCCGAAAGCCTTCCAACCGGTCAATGGGCGGCAGGTCGCGCTGCGGGTCGGTGAAGGTCACCAGCTCTCCATGGATCAGATCCCAGTCGCCGGTCGGGCGGCCGAAGCGAGGCGTGCCGATCTCCTGCTGCCTGCGGGCGTCGGCCAGTGGATCGGCGCTGCCCCGGGCCAGAATCAGGCCTTCCGGTACCTCGAGCGCCGGGAATCCGGCGTGGAGATGGTAGAGCCTGCCCCAGACCACGGCCGGTTCGATGCTGCGGGCCTGGGCGCAGAAGCGTTGATGGTTCCAGTAGCCCCGTTTCAGGGTGCCGTAAACGAAGAGCCGGAGGATGGTCTCGGGGTTGTCTTCCGGGTTTGTGTTCAGCTTCGCGGTGTCTCCAATGTTCATGCATTCACTCCTTCGGGCAGTGTCCCTTTGCGCTCCTGGGGTATGAAGCGGAATTCGCTGTTTTCGATGGCCCGCACATCCTCGTGGCGGATGGTGAGCATGGTCATGGGCGGTACTTCCAGCTCGCGCCAGCCCTTCTCGTTGTCCACGGCAAAGTCGATGAAGGCGGGCTCCGAGGCGTAGAGCACCACCCGGTGCTGGCGGTGGATGCGCAGACAGAGCGGCTTGTTACCCTTGAGCACGGTGATGGTGCCCGGGTCGAGCCTCGAGGCCAGCACGGCGCTCAGCTGGCCGCGACAGAGGGCAGGCGCCTTCTTCAAACCCTCCTGGTCAATGGGGCCTTCGGGCGCGAAGCGGTCGGCCAGGCGGAAGATCAGCTCGCTGTCCACCTCCGCGTAGCGCGGCAGCCCGAGACGGCGGAACAGATAATCGGCGTTGTAGATGGTGCCGTTGTGGGTGCCGATGACGATCCCGGCCCGGATGGGATGGTTGTTGCGGTTGTTGAACTCGTTGCCCCGGGTGCGCCAGCGGGTGTGGCCCATGAGGATGGTGGTCTCGTTGTCGACCTGCCCGAGCAACTCCTGGAACGGCTTCTCATAGACCAGTTCGTGCGCCCGCATCGGCCGCTTGAAGATGCGGTGGCTGCCGTCGGTCTTGAGCCAGGCCAGACCGGAGGCGTGCGGGCCGCGCTCCTCGCTGTGCAGCAGCATGCGGATGAAGAGCTCGCGCAGGTAATCCCGCTCGTCGGGCCGTCTGCGCTTGCGGCCGAAGATGATGCCTACTTGTCCGCACATGGAACCGGGTCCTCCTTGCCGCTGAAGTTCTTGCCGAGCGGTCTCGTCCCTTCGAGGACGAAGGCCGCGTATTCGCGCCGGTGGTCCGCCAGCCACTCGGCCACCTCCGGGTAACCCATCTCGGCGGTCAGCCGGGTCACCTCCGGGTGATCGAGCATGTTGGTGCGCCCGGAGAGCCGCACCGTCTCCAGGGCTTCGAGGAAGCGTTCCGGCCAGGGATCGCTGGCCTTGTCGTCGGGGAGGAATTCGATCAGGCCGTGCCGCGCCAGACGGGTGAGAAACTCGGCGGCCGCAGCGGCGGCGTCCTCCGGCAACGGCTGGGTCGGCCCGCCTTCGATGCCGGAGAGCACCTCGGTCATGTAGTCCCGGGGCGCTCGGCTGGCGGTAAACGGCGTCTGGCCGCGCATCAGCTCGACCACCTCAAGGCAGTCGGCGGCCTGGATGGTTTCTCCGCTGCCGGGGATCGGTTCGCCGTCCAGCGTGGTGGAGCGGATCAGAATCTTCA
>CAYSSA010000214.1:0-461 GCA_964433485.1 uncultured Tepidisphaeraceae bacterium
GGAACAGCACCCAGGACAGGAGCACCAGCACAAACGTCAGTCCGGTACGGAACGCCGCGGGCAGGCGAACGTAGAGGCTCTGTTTGCCGCGCGACCTTTCCCAGATCAGCAGCAACCCGTGCCAGGCGCCCCAGGCGATGAAGTTCCACTTCGCGCCGTGCCACAATCCGCCCAGAAGCATAACCACGGCCAGGTTGAAATACGTTCGCACCGGTCCGAGCCGATTGCCGCCCAGCGGCAGGTAGAGGTAGTCCCGCAGGACGCTGGATAACGAAATATGCCAGCGTCGCCAGAGATCGGTGATGCTCTCGGCCAGATAGGGCGCGTCGAAGTTCTTCAGGTACTCAAATCCCAGCATACGTCCCAGGCCAACGGCCATGTCCGAATAGCCGCAGAAGTCGAAGTAAATCTGAAACGCATAGGCCAGTACGCCCACCCAGGCATCCATGGCCCAGGGCTGC
>CAYSSA010000214.1:615-8604 GCA_964433485.1 uncultured Tepidisphaeraceae bacterium
AGCGCATGATCGGCCCGGCCACGAGATCCGGGAAAAGCGAAACAAAGGCGGAGAAGTTGGTGAACGACCGAGCGGGTCGGGCGTCGCCCCGGTAGAGATCGACGATGTAGGTCAGGGAATGGAACGTGTAGAAGGAGATGCCGATGGGCAACACGACCCGCATGACGCGGAACGGTTCCGCGCCCACCATCGCCAACAGGCGGTTGAGCGTCTCAGCGGCGAACATGTAGTACTTGAAGAAACCCAGGAGTCCCAGGTTCGCAACGCAGCAGGCGATCAGCGCCAGCCTGCGCTGGGTGGGCGTCGCACCGGGGCGGGTGATGACTCGGCCCCAGATGAAATCCATCACGGTGGGCAGCAGCATCAATCCGACAGCCCAGGGCTCCCACCAGCCGTAGAACAGATAGCTGGCCAGTGTGATCCATAGATTGCGCCAGGCATGGGGAAGATTGAAATAGACCACCAGAAACAGAGGCAGGAAGTAGAAGACGAAGATGTGCGTGGTAAAGACCATCGGGGGCTAATAGCTGGTCGGGTTGCTCCAGATGGCGAAGAAACGGTTGCCCACCGGAGGATAGCAGTAGTCCAGCGCGCCGCTTGGGGCCAGATCCTGCAGTTCGTAGTCCAGCGCCATGCGATGGGCCTCGCCGGCCGTGAAATGGTCGAGCGACCCGCCCAGCGGCTGGTCGCCCCAGTCCGCATCCTTGATGCGCCAGCGCGGCATCCACGGCTTGTAATGTCCGACAAATATCTCGTCGCCGACGCGCAGCGGATACAGGCCCTGTGGATCGGCGCGATGCACCGCGAGCACCTTGTACTTCAGTACATAGGTGTAGCGATAAGCGCCGAGATCGGGGAACTGCTCCGGCCGTTCCACGAGCCGGGCTGTGACCTCAATGCGCCCGAGCTTGCCCACCGATTCGTCCTGCCCGGTCTGGGTTCGTCCGGCCAGCAGCCAGATGCCCACGGCAAGGGCCACGATCACCAGTACCCCGCGCAATGGCCCCGGTCCGTCGGATTCGGCGGGCGACGAGAGATCGTCCTGGCCGAACGGCCCTGGCATTCACTTGCCTCCGATCTCGGCATAGGTCCAATGCGGCTCGAAGCCCGGCTGCGCCAGTCGGAAAACCGGGCCGCCGGCCGCCTTGGGGTAGAGCGATTTCAGTTCCCGGTAGTTGTCCGGGACGATGATCGGCGTATCGGCCAGGCGCACAATCGCCATGGGTGCGTCCACGCCGCCGTCGGCTTCAGGAAACGAGAAGATCGCGTATTGGTCATCTGGCGAGGTGCAGCCGAAGTAAATGTGCTTTCCGCGCTCGCCGTAGATCAGAGTACGGTTCTTGCCATCGGTGGTGGCCTGCATGAGCATGGTTGAGCCGTAGTCCCCTCCGATGCCTGGCGTGCGGTGCGAGTAGATCGACTTGCCGGAGTCTCCCTGGAAGAAATCGGGCGTGCAATTCTGCCCCCGGGAGATCTGCACCGATTCGTTTGTCTGCACGTCAACCACCACGATGTTCCAGTCCTGCCCGCCGCGATTGGCCGTGCCCACCAGCGATTTGCCGTTCGGCGACCAGAAGAGCTGCTGAAAGATCCCCTGGCGGCGCAGCTCCTTCACGACCTTCCTGCTCTCGATGTCGATGATGCGTATCTGACCGCTTCGCCGATAGAGGCAGGCGAATTGCCGGCCGTCGGGGCTCCAGGAAGCCCACGCATACTCGCCATCGCGTCCGAATACGACAGGATTGGCGCCGTCCGCGTCGGCCACAACCAGCTCACCCATCGCGCCCCAGAGATCGTGGTTGATCGCCGTGCCGGCCTTGATTCGCCGATACAGCATGCGTTTTGAATCGGGCGAAAACCGCCCCCCGTACTCGCTCCACTCGGCCGTTTGTGTCAGCGCTCGCTTGCGCGAGCCGTCAGGGCGCGACAAAAAAAGATCGTAATCACCCCGGCCGGTCCTGGCCGAAAACAGGATCCACCCCTTGCCGGAGACCTCCTCTCGCAGCTTGGCCACGGCCGCTTCATCGTCTGCCCGGGCGGCGACCGTCAAGAACAGCATCGTCACCGTCAACGCATGCCGGCACAATCGTGGGACCGGAAGCGGCGCAACTGACAACAAAGGCATGATGACCTGCCTGGGTGAGAGTTGACTTGATTGTGATGGTTTTGCAGGAACTGGCAAGCCCGCGCCGCGAGGCGTTCGGGTCGCCCGCCATTTTCTGGAGCTCAGCGGGAAATCACTGCTAACTTCTCTGCTCTCAAGACGCCTTAATGGGTAAACACCTAACGCCGCTTTTCGCGGCAAGGAGATGATGGAATGAGGTTCCCTCTGACACTGCTTCTGGTCGTGCTCGGTCTGACGACGGTCAGCGCCTCCCGCGTGCTGGCCGCGGACGGTCAAACCAAGACCGGCCCGATCAAGTCCGTCGATGCCGCGGCCAAGACCTTCGAGGTCACCCTCCCGGCCCGACCATTGACGTTCACGGTCACCGACAAGACCGTCATCATGCTGGATGGCAAGGAATCCACCTTCGACGCGGCCATCAAGCCGGAACGGCAAGTCACCGTGACTTATGCCAAACTCGGCGATGATCGGGTGGCGTCCAGGGTCGAAGTGAAGTCCGAGAAGAAGCCGGCTGCCGACGGCATGACCAAGACCGGCCCGATCAAGTCCGTCGATGCCGCGGCCAAGACCTTCGAGGTCACCCTCCCGGCCCGACCATTGACGTTCACGGTCACCGACAAGACCGTCATCATGCTGGATGGCAAGGAATCCACCTTCGACGCGGCCATCAAGCCGGAACGGCAAGTCACCGTGACTTATGCCAAAGTCGGCGATAATCGGGTGGCGTCCAAGGTCGAAGTGAAATCCGAGAAGAAATGAACCATCCAATAAGTCTTCTGTGGTTCTTGTACACTATGTCTTCCGCCTTGGATCGCGATTACAGTAACGGCCGGGCCGCTTCTACACGGCCCGGTCCGTTGTCTTTATCATCGCCTGTGGCCCAAAGTGATCCGCCGATGGAGCCTCGCGAGCTTGTGCATCAGTTTGTTCAGCACCGGGATGTCCTGTACGGCTATGTCCTGGCCCTGACCGGCGAGCACGACCTGGCCGAAGACATTCTCCAGGACATCGGGGTATCGATCCTGACGGAAGCGGCACGCGAGAACCATCCGGAGAGCTTCATGCCCTGGGCTCGCGCCCTGGCCCGGCATCGTGTCGCCGATCATTTCCGGCGTCAGGCATCCCGGCGGTTGCATGAGATTGCCTTCGATCAGTTCGCCGATGCCGTAGACACGGCCTTTGCCGAGTACGCCCCGACACCCGAGGACAACCAGCGCCAACTCAAGTTCCTGCGCCAGTGCCTGGACGGCCTGACGTCGCGCATCCGCACGATGATTGACCTGCGCTACCGCGGCGGGCAGTCGATGGAGCAGATCGCCATAGCGATGTCGTGGACGCCAGGCTCCGTCAAAGTCGCCCTTTCGCGGGCCCGTCGCTGCCTGGCCGACTGCGTGCAGCGCAAACTCCGCCAGGAGGATCCCGGATGAACCCCGAGCGATTTGACGGGCTTGTGGATGCCCATCTGCTGGGCGAGCTTACTCCGCAACAGGCGGAGGAGCTGCAGCATGCACTGCGAACGGACTCGGAGGCGCGCTACCGCTTTACGCAGTCCATGCTGCTCGAGGCGAACCTGCACCGCCTGGCCCGCAGCGAGGCCGACGCCAACGCGATGAGCGGAAAGCCTGCGGCACCGCGACGAATCATGCGACTTCGCTGGCTGGCGGCCGCGGCCAGTCTGCTGATCGCGGTCGGCGCTGCCGCCTGGTTCCACTTCGCACGGCCAGGCTCCGACACGCTGGCTCGCGTAAGCGATGGAACCGTGCTGGTAAATGGTCAACCCCGCGATCGCATCTTTGAAGGTGAGACCTTGAGCGTCGCGGCGTCAGGGCCGGCGACAATCCGCCTGCCCGACGGCTCGCAGGCCACGCTTGACCCGACCACGCAGCTTGCCGTGCGCGGCCGGGTGGATGGCGTCCGACAGGTGCTTAACCTCATTTCGGGTGGCGGGCAATTCCGAGTCCCACACGGCGGCGGGCAGTTCCGCATCGACACACCAGCCGGTTCAATCACCGTCCTGGGCACCCAGTTTACCCTCGTGCTGCGCGCATCTGATACTCTGTTCGTGTCGGTGCTCAACGGAACAGTAAGATTCGACAGCCACGGCGAAACGTTTACTCTCGGCGCGGGCCAGAACCGGTTGTTTGGGCCGGAGCCTTCACCGGGCACCCCCGATCCAAAGGTGATGGTGAAGACCGGCGGAATCAGAACGGTTGACCCAATCGCCCGGACGTTCGAGCTGACGCTGCCGCCGCGCCCGCTGACATTCACGTGCACCGACAAGACCGAGATTCTGCTGGATGGCAAGGCCTCGACGTTCGACGAAGCGATCAAGGTCGATCGAAATGCTACGGTAACCTACCACAAGGAAGACGAGGAGACGCGAGTGGCGTCGAAGGTCGAAGCAAACACCGGAAAACGAAATTGAACAAGGAGCGTCCACATGAAGAGGTTGGCTGCCGTTCTCCTGGCCTTGACCGCGTTGCTTGCTTCGGCGGTTCAGGTGTCTCCGGCCGAGAGCGAAACTTTCACAGGCACTGCGGCCAGGACCGGCACGTACAAGCGCCCGCTGCTGGTCGTGGACGGCAAGCGATATGAACTGAAGGCGTCGAACAAGGCCGACGCCTCGGTGGCGGAGTTGCTGGCCAAGTTCTCCGCGGGCGACACGGGCACGTATGCTATTGTCGGCACGCGGGGCACCGTCAACGGCAATGACGGCATCATGGCTGACCGCATCACGCCGGCCAGGGCGATTCCCGGCGCGGTCGCTCCCGCTGCGCCGAAGCCTCCGGGGTACAAGGTTTACGATCACATCGTCATGGCCGCGCCGCCCGCCACGGGGGAACACAAGTTCCGGCTGGTGGTGCCCGACGGCCTGGCGGTCGTCCGCGGCATTCTGGTGGTCGGGCCGTACTCCGGGGGCGATTCGCGGGACTACCACCAACAGGTCTGGTATCGTGAGTTCCTGAACCTGCACGGCTTCGCGTTTCTGGGCGCGACCAATTATTACCTGCATGACTACACCGTGATGCAGGCCGCCCTCAAGCAGTTGGCCAGCGACACCAGGCACCCGGAACTGGTGAACGCGCCGTACGTCGCCACGGGTTTTTCGGCCGGCGGCGGGTACACCCGGAAGCTGATGAAGGCGGACCCCGACAAGGTCATCGCGGGGGTCGTGGTGGGTTCCACCATGAAGCTGCCCGGCGAACTGACGGACGACCACCGGCGCGTGCCGATGTGCGTCATCAACGGCGAACTGGAACGAGATCCGGGCGAGGCCGGCGGTATGGCCAACGCTTTGGAGCCGGTGCTGGCCGAACACCGCACGAAGGGCGCGCTCTGGGGGTGGATGGCGGTCCAAGGCGTCGGCCACGAATTTGCCGGACAGGAAGTATTGGCGATGCCGATGCTGGACGCCGCCGTGCGCCTCCGTTACCCGGCCGATGGAGATGTTCGAAAGGGTCCGGTGAAACTGAAGCCCGTGGAGTTGGACTCCGGCTGGGTGGCCGACAACACCAGTTGGAATAGCGGGCTGACAAAGATCGCACCCGCCAGGGAGTTCAAGGGTGACGTGGCCCGGTCGAGTTGGCTGCTGAACGAGGACATCGCGTTCATCTACCGGGCCTACTCAACCCATGACTGGCCGCTGAAGATCACCTCGCCCGACCCCATGAGCGCCCGGAGCGAGGTGTTCGAAGCCGGATCCAGCGTCACGATCAAGGTGGAAGATTCAAAGTTCCCCGATTGGCAGAAGCTGGAACTGTACGATGGCGCGACGAAGGTCGGCGTGTTGCCGAAAGGGCCAGCGCAGTTCACCCCGCAGAACTTGACACCCGGATACCGTGTCTTCTCCGTGCTTGGCACGGACGCCCAGGGAAACCAGCACACCTCCAATCCGGTGATGATCGTTGTGCGCGCACCGCCCAGCCGGCAATGACCGTCGCCCACCTCACCGGAGGATTTACCGCGACCGGCGGGGTCTTGGTCTCTCGGTGACACGGTATCATCACCTGCGAGAAGGAGCGGGCAGTATCCTATGAAGAGCACGTTGTTCACTAATGGAATCAGGTTGCTGCGACTCGGATTGCCGATGGTGTTCGCTGTGCTGAGTCTGTCTGCCGCGGCACAAACCCCGGCCCGCAGCGCCTTTGAGATTCTGGAAGTCGGGCGGTGGTCCAATCCCCCAACCAAAATCAACCCCCTGGCCGCGCACCGCACCTATCACAGTGCGGCGATGAAGGTTGACGTGGGCTACACGATCTACCTGCCGCCCGGTTACGCCACCAACACAGCACGCTATCCTGTCGTTTACTGGCTGCCCGGAGGCGGCTGCAATGAGGATCCGGACAGCCCTTCGCTTGCCCCGGGGCTGTTGGACGGGATCGACGCGGACATCAGAAAGGGGAAGCTTCCGGCACTGATATTCGTGATCGTCAACGGTGGACGATACACACGTTATTACGATTCGCTGGATGGCACCATCATGATGGAGACGACGGTCATCCGGGAACTGATTCCGCACATAGACTCCACGTACCGCACCGTCGTTGGCCGGGGGGGACGCGCCGTTCAGGGAGAATCCATGGGGGGCATGGGCAGTCTGAAGTTTGCTTTCAAATATCCTGAACTGTTCAGTTCGGCGGTGGCCTTTTGCCCGGCGCTGCTCGATGCCGAGGCCAACATGAAGCGAAATCCGACACTGATTCCGGCCCTTTTCAACGGTGACAAGTCGCTGTTCACCAAGGACAGCCCGGCCGCCATGCTCGTCACCAACGCCGACAATATTCGCGGACGGTTGGCGATCAAAATCATCATCGGCAGTGAGGACGGCCTGCTGGAGTGGAGTGAGAAGCTGCACGCCAGCATGGTGAAACTCAAGATCTCGCACGAGTTCGAGATTGTCGGCGGCGTCGGGCATGATTTTGGTCCGAAAGGCAAATACGAACACCTGTTGCGTTCGCTGCGTTACGCCGCTGACCATTTCACGCTGCCGTAACCGCCCTCGGGCGTCAACAGATCGCCTCGTCAGTTCCCCGGATTGTCACCTCGAACCTCGAACTCCCCACGCTTGGCGCATTGGGATGCCAGACCCAGTTTGCCGCAAGGAATCGGATGGACGGATGATCCTTTATCCGGATTGATGCAATAATGCGCCACGATCCACGTTGTGGTATGAGCTGACGCCGCAGCGATTGAAAGCGGCGGTTGACCGGCTAGACTGCATGTCCAATTCCCCTGCTGAAGCGAGGGAGACCACTGCACACATGGAGCGTTCTGCGTCCGCGAGTTCAGGAGATTCTATGAAACGCCGTGCTTCGTATCTTGCATTGATTCTGCTTGGCGCGATGGGCATTGCCGTGGCTGCCGACGACTGGCCGCAGTGGCAGGGTGCTGATCGCAATGGCATCTCGAAGGAACAGAACCTATTGAAGGAATGGCCCAAGGAGGGTCCGCCGCTCGCCTGGAAGATCAAGGGGATTGGCGGCGGGTACAACTCCCCGGCGATCGCCGCCGGAGTGATCTTCGGCATGAGTAATCGCGGCGAGTCCGAGGTCGTCTGGGCTTTGGCCGAGGCTGATGGCAAGGAACTGTGGGTTGCCAAACTTGGCCCGGCGGTGCGACAGGGAATGCGGCAGGGAATCGAGGGGCCGGGATGTACGCCGACAGTCGATGGCGAGAAGCTTTATGTCGTGGGCATGGGCGGCGACCTGGCCTGCCTCCAGGCCAAGGATGGCAAGATACTCTGGCAGAAGAACTTCACTCGCGATTTCGGTGGGCGCTTGCCGACCTGGCGATATAACGAATCGCCCTTGATTGATGGAGACAAGGTGGTCTGTACGCCCGGCGGCTCGGACGCCATGATGGTG
>CAYSSA010000215.1:0-2048 GCA_964433485.1 uncultured Tepidisphaeraceae bacterium
GATCTTGGTGACGTGGCCCTTGACGACCATGCCGGGGCGATAGTTGGCCGGAATAACGTGGAGCCACGGATCCTCCTGCATCTGCTTGAGACCCAGGGCGATGCGCTGCTTCTCCTGGTCCACCGACAGGACGACTGCCTGAATCTCCTCGCTCTTCTTGAGCATTTCGGACGGGTGGCCGATCTTCTTGGTCCAGGACAGATCGGACACGTGCAACAGACCGTCGATGCCTTCTTCGATTTCGATGAAGGCGCCGTAGTTGGCGATGTTGCGGACCTTGCCCTTGACCACGGAGCCCGGAGGATACTTCTCGGCCACGCGCTCCCAGGGATTCTCCTCGACCTGCTTCATGCCGAGGCTGATCTCCTGCTTGTCCTTGTTGATTTCCAGAATCTTGACCTTGACCTTCTGGCCCTGGCTGACCACTTCGCTGGGGTGGTTGATGCGTTTGGTCCAGGACATCTCGGAAATATGCACCAGGCCCTCAACGCCTTCTTCGAGCTTGGTGAAAGCGCCGTAGGACATGATGTTGACGACCTCGGCCTCGTGGACCGAGCCGACGGGATACTTGACCTCGATGGTCTCCCATGGGCTGGCATCCTTCTGCTTGAGGCCCAGGGCGATTTTCTCCTTGTCTTTGTCAACCTGGAGGACTTTGACTTCGATTTCCTGATCGATCTTGAGCAGGTCGGACGGATGATTGATCCGGCCCCAGGACATATCCGTGATATGCAGCAGGCCGTCGATGCCGCCAAGGTCGATGAACGCGCCGAAGTCGGCGATGTTCTTCACCGTACCCTTGACAGTCGCGCCCACCGTCAGGCCGTCGAGCGTCTTCTTCTTCTGCTCTTCTCGCTGCTGCTCGATCATCTTGCGGCGGGAAATGACGATATTGCGGCGTTCCTCGTCGATCTTGAGGATGACGGCGTCGATGTCGCGGCCGATCCAGTCGGAGATCTCGCCGGGGCGGCGGATATCCACCTGCGAGGCGGGCAGGAACACCGGAACACCGATGTCCACCAGCAGGCCGCCCTTGATCTTCTTGGTCACCTTGCCCTTGACCGGGTCACCCTCCTTCTTGGACTTCATGATGGCTTCCCAGTTGATGATCCGGTCAGCCTTGCGCTTGGAGATCTTGACCTGACCGTTTTCATCGGTGGGTTCCTCGACGAGCACTCGTACTTCGTCGCCGGGTTTGACATTCTCGGGTTCGTCGAACTCGCTCCGTTCGAGAATGCCTTCGGATTTCAGCCCGAGTTCGACGATGAAGTCGTCGCCCGACACGCCGGCGATGCGACCTTTGAGGATGGCGTTGGGGACGAGATCCTGCACGTCGTCCGCCTTGACCAGTTTGTTCAGGTCGCCGGCGGCCTCGCCGAGTGCCGTGGCCACCATCGAGTTCACTTCGTCGTCGATGTCACCCAGCGAGTTAATCAGATTGTAGTCAACCATTGCTTAAATGCGGCGGGGTTTCCCGCCTGACCTTTCGCACGCGCGGCCAGTTTTTCAAGGAACACGCCGGCATCCGCGCTACACCGGCGATCCTGTAACCATGTCAGCGCAGGACGGAACGCCCGTCCTTTCACGCGAATTAGCTAATATACGCCGTTGACAAGGGCAGGGCAATTGGTCAACAGCGCAAAATCCAGTCGGCCTTTCCCGGAATCGTTGGCTTGACGCCCGGCCGGCTCGGCGGTGGTATAGGCTTGGCCACCCGCCAGAATCGTTGCCGGAAGGTTGTCGCGATGCATGCCGACGAAAACGACGTTCGCCTGATGAGTGATGAACGGTTTCTCCGCGATTGCCGGTGGGAGGCGTTTCGCGGCAGCGGGCCGGGCGGACAGAAGCGGAACAAGACGAGTTCGGCCGTCCGCATCGTGCATATTCCCACCGGCGAGGAAGCGGTGGCATCGGAGCGGCGATCACAGGCGCAGAACCGTGCCAGCGCCCTGCGCAGGCTGCGGCATCGCGTGGTTCTCGCGGCTCGCCGAGAGGTGAAGATGGCCGGCTTCAGCCTTCCGGCGTGGTGGAACGAATACGGCGGGCTG
>CAYSSA010000215.1:2059-3024 GCA_964433485.1 uncultured Tepidisphaeraceae bacterium
AGTGTCTTGCGAAGACATACGGAGTACCTGGCGGTGCTCGGGTTGACGCTGGATGTGCTGGCGGCGGCGGATTGGCGGGTTTCGGATGCGGCGAAGCTGCTGGGCGCATCGACCGCGGCGCTCTCCGGCTTCCTGGCGGACGACCGCAAAGCATGGGCGACAGTCAACGCGGCGCGTGTGGCGCGCGGCCTGCGCCCCCTGACAGGCTGAGGAAGACGAGGACCCATCGCATGGGCGGTCAATCGGCAAATCCCCGGATTGTCATAGGCGCCATGAGCGGGACAAGCGCTGATGGAGTGGATATCGCGCTCGTTCGTCTGGCTGAGGGGGGCGTGGAACTGCTGTTGCACCACCATCTGCCGTATGCGACGGACTTGAAGGCCCGCATCATCGCCGCTCGCACCGGCGGGCCGATCACGCTGAGGGAACTGACCGGCATCGGCCGCGAGATCTCGCTGGCGTATGCGGCCGCCGTGAATGCGGCGTTGGAACGGGCGCATCTGGCGGCGGCCGACATCGCGGCCATCGCGGCGCACGGGCAGACTCTTTTTCACGATCCGCCGCTGACGCTGCAATGGCTCGATCCGGCGCTGTTGGCCTGGCGCACGGGGTGCGATGTGGTGTCGGACTTTCGCCGGGCGGACTGTGCTGCCGGCGGACAGGGCGCGCCGCTGGTGCCCTATGCGGACTACATTTTGTTTCGCGACGAGCGGCAATCGCGAGCTCTGCTGAACATCGGCGGGATCGCCAACATCACCTGGCTGCCGGCGGGAGCCCGGCCGGAGAATGTGATCGCGTTTGACACCGGTCCGGGCAATTGCCTGTCGGACTGGCTGATGCGCCGGCACGATCCGCATGGTCCGGGCTATGATGCCGACGGCGAAATGGCTCTGCGTGGCCGGCCGATTGCCGCGCTGGCGGAGGCCACGTTGGCACATCCCTATTTCCGGCGACTTCCCCCCAAG
>CAYSSA010000215.1:3070-8571 GCA_964433485.1 uncultured Tepidisphaeraceae bacterium
AATCGGGTGGAACTGAAGGCAGGCTGGCTGGCCCTGAACCGAGCGATGGCGCCGTCCTTGCGGATTTGCTCGCCACGGCCGCCCTGATCACCGCGCGGGCCATCGCGGATGCCGTGCGGCCGCTGAATCCCAGGCAACTCATCGCCAGCGGCGGCGGCGTGGAGAACGCGGCCATCATGGGCAACCTCCGACAACTGCTGCCAACCGTGGAGATCCTGCTGGCCGACGATGTGGGCTTGCCCGGACAGGCGAAGGAAGCCGTGGCGTTCGCCTTGCTCGGCGCGGCCACTCTCGACCGAATCCCGGCCAACATTCCCTCGGCCACCGGCGCATCGCGGCCAGTGGTCCTTGGCACGATTACGCCCAGACCGGTGTAGAGCCGGTGCCCTCACCAGCTCATTTCCCAGCGGCAGCCGCAGCCGACGGGAGCGTCGGCCCTGCCATCGGGGCGTGAAAATGCGCGCATTTTGTCGCGCGGCGGGAGGGTGCGGGCGCATGTGGATTGTGGCACAACGGGAGAAATGACGCCGCAGAGTAACCTGGGCACGGAAAGGATGCCCGAGTCGCAATAGACTGCGGTAGCCACGCTGGTTCATCGCGGGCAAAAAACGAGGTTCTGCCGCCGCCGATTCCATCATGCGCCCTTTTCCATGTTGTGTGATACTGCTATGTTGTTCGGCTCGGTGTCATCGGAGAGCATCAGCCAAGGATGGTGTTGCGCATGAACGAGTTGTATTTCGCGAAGATCGCAAAGGAACTGGCCCTGAAGACCGCGCAGGTGAAGGCGACGGCCGCGCTGCTGTCCGAAGGCGCGACCGTTCCCTTCATAGCCCGCTATCGCAAGGAGGCCACCGGCACGCTGGATGAGGTGGCGATCACCTCGATCCGCGACCGGCTGGTGCAGTTGGCCGAGCTGGACCAGCGTCGCGAGGCGATTCTCAAGTCGCTTCAGGAACGACAACTGCTGACGGATGAACTGAAGGGACGCATTGATGATGCGGAGACGATGACGGCGCTGGAGGACATCTACCAGCCGTTCCGACCCAAGCGCCGCACGCGGGCAATGATCGCCAGGGAGAAGGGGCTGGAACCGCTGGCCGAGATCCTGTGGAAACAAGACCCGGCCGTCGATCCGGAGGTCGAGGCGGTGAGGTTTGTCACGCCAGTCGGATCGACGATCGCGGAGGAACTGGTTGTGCCCGACATCGCCGCGGCGCTCGCGGGCGCGCGCGATGTGCTGGCCGAACGCGTGAACGATGATGCCGATGCCCGCGCGCGGATGCGCAAGCTGTTCTGGGAAAGAGGGCTGATTCGCTCTGAGGTTTACACGGGCAAGGAAGTGGAGGGCGCGAAATACAAAGACTACTTTGACTGGACGGAGCCGGTCGCCAGCGCGCCGTCGCACCGGGTGCTGGCGATTCGTCGCGGGGCGGACGAAGGGTTTCTCTCCTTTCAGATTCGCCCGCCTGAGGAGGAAGCGATCGGGATATTGCAGGACCTGTTCGTCAAGGGCTCCGGCCGCTGCGCCGATCAGGTGCGACTGGCGATCCGGGATTCGTATAAGCGGCTGCTGTGCACTTCAATGGAGACCGATGCGCGGATTGAGTCGCGGCGGCTGGCCGACGCGGCCGCCATCGAGGTGTTCGCACAGAACCTGCGGCAACTGCTGCTGGCGTCGCCGCTTGGGCAGAAGCGATTGCTGGCGATCGATCCTGGTTTCCGCACCGGCTGCAAGATCGTGGTTCTGGACGCTCAGGGGCAACTGGTTCACCACGATGTGATCTTTCCCGACCAGGGCCAGCACAAGACGCTTGAAGCCGAGGAAACGATCAAGGCGTTGGCGAGCAAGCACCAGATCGAGGCCATCGCCATCGGCAACGGAACGGCGTCGCGCGAGACCGAGGCGTTCATCCGCCGGCTTGGCCTGCCGGCCTCGATTCCGGTGGTGATGGTGAATGAATCCGGAGCCTCGATCTACTCGGCTTCCGAGGTCGCCCGCGAGGAGTTTCCCGACCACGACATCACCGTGCGCGGCGCGGTGTCAATCGGGAGGCGGCTGATGGACCCGCTGGCCGAGCTGGTGAAGCTGGATCCGAAGACGATCGGCGTGGGGCAATACCAGCACGATGTGGACCAGACCTTGCTGAAGAAGTCCCTGGACGACGTGGTTGTTTCCTGCGTGAATGCGGTGGGCGTGGAGGTCAACACGGCGTCCAAACAACTGCTGACTTATGTGTCGGGCCTGAACGCCACGATTGCCGAGAACATTGTCGCCTATCGCAATCAGAACGGGCCGTTCAAGTCGCGGCGGGAATTGAAGAATGTGCCGCGGCTGGGGGAAAAGACATTTGAACAGGCGGCCGGGTTTCTGCGGATTCGCGGGGCGAAGAATCCGCTGGATGGGTCGGCCGTGCATCCGGAGTCGTATGGCGTGGTTGACCGAATGGCGGCCGATCTGGGAGCGAGTGTCGAGGACCTGATGCGGGACGAGAGTTTGCGAAAGCGAATCGACAAGCAGAGATATGTTGGCGGCGCCGTCGGGCTGCCGACGTTGAATGACATCCTGACGGAACTGGCCAGGCCCGGGCGCGATCCGCGGCAGCAGTTCGAGGCGTTTCAGTTTGCCGCGGGCGTGCAGAAGATCGAGGATGTGAAAGCGGGGATGAAGCTGCCCGGCATCATCACCAATGTGACGGCGTTTGGCGCGTTTGTTGACATCGGCGTTCACCAGGACGGGCTGGTGCATGTCAGCCAGCTCGCCGACCGTTTTGTGAAGGATCCCAACGAAGTCGCCAAGGTGCATCAGAAGGTGGAAGTGACGGTGCTGGAAGTGGACCTGGCCCGCAAGCGGATCGCGCTGTCGATGAAAAAGGGCGCAGCGGCCGCGCGGCCGCGACCGGCCAATGAACGTCCGACAGGTCCAAGCAATCCGGGTCGGCCCGCCACAGTCGCGCCGCGACCCGTCGGCAAGCCGGCCGGCGAAGGCTGGTTTTCGGCGGCGCTGCGGCAGGCGAAGGGGAAGTGAGCGACTGTGTTGATTGTCAGATGGTTGTGGCCCCTCGGGTGTACGACCATCCCTTGGCCAATGGTCATCGAACAGTCATGCGGAGCGTAGCGAAGCATCTCCGCGCTGTGCCGCAAATAGCGAAATCTGCGCGATGGAATGCGATTCGTCAGAAGAATGCGGAGATTCCTCGCCCCTTTCGCAATGACGGTGGGTGCCCGCGATGTCCCTCCGATGGCGAAGGCTTGACAACAACGGTCTTACACGCTGGCCCCTCTGGCCAATCCCGTTCCACCCGCTAGGCTATGCATCATGGGCATTCGTATTCTCTGCCTCGGCGACATCGTTGGAAGGGCCGGGCGGCATGTGGTTTCGCAGAAACTCCCGTCGCTGGTGCGCGAAAAAGGCATTGACCTTGTCATCGCCAACGCCGAAAACATCGCCGGCGGCAGCGGCATCACTCCCAATCTTTTCAGCAAGATCCGCGCCTACGGCGTGGATGTCGTCACGCTAGGCGACCATGTCTACAAACGCATCGAGATCGTCCCAACCCTCCAGGGCAGCGAACGCATCGTCCGCCCGGCCAATCTCTCGCGCCAGGCGGCCGGCCGGCGATTCACTGTCGTCACCACCAACAGCGGCGTGTCCGTCGGCGTCTTCTGCATGCTGGGGCGAGTCTTCATGAACATGCCGTCTGACGATCCGTTCGCCACGGCCGACTGGGTATTGGACAGTATCCCCGACAGTGTACGCCTGGTGGTCTGCGACATGCACGCCGAGGCATCCAGCGAAAAAGTCGGCATGGGTCACTATCTCGACGGCCGCTGCTCCATCGTCTTCGGCACGCATACGCATGTGCCCACGGCCGACGCCCGCGTGTTGCCGGGCGGCACCGCCTGCATCACCGACGTCGGCATGTGCGGGCCATACGACTCCATCCTTGGCCGGCGCAAGGATAAGGTGCTCAAGCACATGACCACGGGCATGCCATGTCCATTCGAGATGGCCACGGGCGACATGCGCATGTGCGGGCTTCTGAGCGAAGTGGACTCGACGACGGGCCGGGCCATTTCCGCCGAGCGCATCGAAGTGTGCGCAGGCAACCTCGATCAGGCCTACGATGCCGATGATTCCAAACAGAAGCCGGAAGGTGAATAGCCCTTCGCCTTAGACCAGTTTCTCCGCGATCTGAATCGCGTTGGTGGCGGCACCTTTGCGCACCTGGTCACCGCAAACGAATATCTCGATGCCCCGGCCGTCTTCGCGGCTGATGTCCTGGCGGATGCGCCCAACCAGCACCAGATCCTGTCCCGATGCCTCCAGCGGCATCGGAAAGTGGTTCGCGGCGGGGTCGTCCACGATCTTCACGCCGGGCGCCTTGGACAGGATGTCGCGGACTTCGGCCGGGGTCATGGGCTTCTCGAATTCGATGTTGATCGATTCGCTGTGCGCCCGCGGCACGGGCACGCGCACGCAGGTGGCCGTGACCATGATCTTCGGATCGCCAAAGATCTTGCGGGTCTCGTTCACCATCTTGTTCTCTTCCTCGTTGTAGCCGTTCTCGGCAACCTTCGAGTTGTGCGAGAAAAGATTGTTGACGATCTGGTGGGGGAACTTGTTCTTCTGAATTGGCTGGCCGGCGGCGTAGGCCTTGATCTGCTCGTCCAGTTCCCAAAGGCCCCATGCGCCGGCGCCGCTGACGGCCTGATAAGTGCTGACAATGACGCGACGCACGCGATTAACCTTATAGAGCGGCCAGACGGGCACATTCATGATGATGGTCGAGCAGTTGGGATTGGCGATCAGCCCGGTGTGTTTTCTGATGGCCTCGGGATTGACCTCGGGCACAACCAGGGGAATGCCTTCCTTCATGCGGAAGGCTGAGGAGTTGTCAACGACTATCGCTCCAGCCTGCACGGCTATGGGCCCGAATTCCTTGGAAATGGACCCGCCTGCCGAGAACAGCGCGATCTCGACGTCCTTGAAGGAATCCTTGGTCAACTCCTCGACGGTGTACGTGACGCCTTTGAAGTCGATCTTCTTGCCGGCCGAACGGGCCGAGGCGAGCAGCTTGAGATTCTTGATCGGAAAGTTGCGTTCAGCCAGAACATTGAGGAATTCCTGGCCGACTGCGCCAGTGACACCAACGACAGCGACGTTGACCGACATGGGACGCTCCTCGGTTAAAAAGAAACGCCACCGACGAAGACCCCGGGGCGTTCCGTCCGCAAGTCAAGCCGCTGTTCTGGCTTGCGTCGCGGGCGGAACTAACGCTTGGTCGTTTTCATCGATGGCCATCCGTGCCGACAGAACAATCGTCCGGCGGCAATTACAAAGGTATCAAGCCATATTTACGCGATTCCGCGGAGAATGCAAGGGGGCCAGGACCGTTGCTGCGCGAACGATTTTCGATCAGTCATGCAGAGTCGCTCACGGCCTGCGGCCCATCCAAGTAGAACGAAAATGTTGCTGTCACCGCCACTTGCGTCATTCCGAA
>CAYSSA010000216.1:0-1686 GCA_964433485.1 uncultured Tepidisphaeraceae bacterium
ATACGCACGGGCGTGCGCTCGCACAGAATCGGGAACGAGCCGTCCGCTGCCCGCGACAGCAGTTCCGGGCGAATGCGCAGCGGCTGGTCGGCCGGGTGGCCGGTGCGGAACATCCACTGGTTGCCGCGCACCGATCGCACGCTCCGCCGCACCTGGTTGGCCAGGGTCTGAAATCCCAGGTCGTGATACGCGGAGGCCAGGGCGCTGCAGATGGCGTCGCTTGCCCCGCCGCGCTTCTGCGCCCCCAGGAACACATCGATCGCCTCGTCAAAGCGTCGAGAGAGCAGCCGCCCATAGCCGTCGAACGGCACCAGTCCGGGTCGCCCGGGCCCGAGTTTCCGCGGCAGGTGAAAACGGTGAATGGCGTAAAGGAAGAACAACCCCCGCACACGCTGATAGAGATTGTCGCACTGACGCCGAAATCGATCCAGTTCCTCGCATTCGCGCAGCAGCGCCCCGGCGTCTGCGTCGCGGCAGAATCCTTCCAGAGGCAGGTCGCGAACGCTCGGGTCGGCGGAGAGAATGATTCGAAGTAGTTCCGAGGGCATGGGGGCTTTCCTGTGGGCAGTGGTTGCGAAGGGCCCTGGCTGTCAGCGTTCACAATTACAGCGGTCGCGCAAAGCCAGCAGTTCGACGATCTGGGTCAGAAGCTCCTCGCGGTCGCCGCCGGCGAGGGTCAGGGCCAGCTGCGCCATCAGCAGGCCGTACTTGACGCCGATGTTATGCCGCTGGCCCCGCACCTCCAGAGCCAGGTATCGTTCCCGGCGCGCCAGCAGGGCCAGCGCATCGGAAAGCTGGACCCTGCCGTCCGGCGACGTCGACAACAACTGTCCCAGCAGTTCCATGACCGCCGGCGTCAGCACATGCATTCCGAAGAAGCACAGGTAGTGTCCCGCCCGCAGGCCAGGTATCAGAAGCGACTGTTCCGCCTGAGTGGGCGTCGGTTTCTCCTGCACGGTCTCGATTTCGTAAAGGCAGTCCTGAAGCGCGATCCGCCTTCCGCCGACCGTGCCGTAGTAGGGAAGCATGCTCTCTCGCGTGGCCTGCACCGCGGACACGGAGCAGGCATTGGCTTCCGCGACCCGTACCAGCTGCTCCGCGCAGCGGCCGGCGGAGTGGCTCACATAAAGATGGTCGCTCACCAGGTGCAGGAAAGGCTCCTGCCCCACGAATGCCCGCGCGCAGTGCAACGCATGGCCATAGCCGCGGGGCGAGTCCTGTTCCACGAAGTGCAGCCGACCGGCATGCCCACCGGCCGCCTGAGCGTAGGCCGCCTGGTCGCCGGGGCAGATCACCACGCAGATTTCCTCTATTCCGGCGGCCAGAGCCTCCTCGACGACGATCTGCAACGCCGACTTCTGCTGTCCGTCGCGGTCGACCAGCGTCTGCAGCGGCAGGGCTCTCTGTCCGGGACCGGCGGCGGTAACGACGGCAGTGCGTATCTTCATGTTGCGGTTCCTCGCTTGGGACCGGTGGGTTTTGTAACCCATGAATCGGCCGGGGACAACCCGTTGCCGCTCGTTTCCTCTCTCCCGCGTCTTCCACGCTCCCGTCCGATATTTCCCAGGGGGTCTCCGCCGCGAAAAGACACAATTCCGATGCGGCTTGCTAAAGCAAGAATCAGTTAATCTCGATAAGCGTTTACTTAAGGGCTGGATCGCCGCCAGACCGCATAAGGAGACAATG
>CAYSSA010000216.1:1699-2718 GCA_964433485.1 uncultured Tepidisphaeraceae bacterium
AGTTCTCATCGGGATCGTTGCGACTGCGCTATTCGTTCTGTCGGCATTCGGCGCGCGGGCCGAAAAGCCGGATGCCAAGGTCCAGGCGGCCATCGACGCGAAAGTGAAAGCCGTGCAGGCTTGGGCGTCGGACCCGGTCCTGGTGGCCGCGGTCAAGGAGCAGAACGCCAATCCGCCGGCCGAGTACGCGGCAATGACCCAGGACAAGTGGAAGAGCCTGACGGTGATGGATCCGTTCGTGCGCTCGTTCAGCAAGAACGCCGCGGGCACCTTCCTCAAGAGCAAGAAGGACGATTTTATCGCCGAGGCGTTTGTATCGGCGGCCGATGGCAAGAAGGTCGCGTTCCTCGCCAAGACCAGTGGCTGGTCGCACCTTGGCAAGGCCAAGCACGACGACCCCATGAAGGGCAAGATCTGGCAGGGCGAGGTCGAGGTGGATGAGTCCACCGGCGTGCAGCAGGTGCAGGTGGGCCTTCCCATCCTTGACGGCGACAAGCCCATCGGGTCGCTCGTCGTCGGATTCAATGTTTCAAAGATGAAGGAATAGCGCAGATCCATGATACTGCCGTCCACCCCCGCCGCGCGGCGGGGGTGGACGGCGACGGGACCGGGTTTGACGGGGGATGTCTTGGGTAGCAGAGGGTGTTGTCAATGAAGATCAATCTCAGCATCTCGCGTCAACTGTTGCTTCTGTCAGGCGGATTCGTGCTTGCGCTGCTTGCGGTGTGTGGAACGTACCACGTCACGCTCGGCCGCCAGGCATCGGCCGCCGCTCGCCAGGCCGACGCTTCCGTTAATGCGCTGACGGATTCCTATGTGCTGCTGGAGCGGGTCAGCGTTCTTCAGGCATCGGTTCTCCGCCTGCTGCGTGAGAAGGACCCCGATGTGATTGAGAAGCTGATGCTCGAACAGCAGCGGCAACAGAAGGAACTTGCCGAACTCGTTGCGCAGGGCGGAGAGTCCACCCAGACGGTCAAGGCGAAGTTCGACGTCTGGTCGGCCACTTGCCGCAAGGTCAT
>CAYSSA010000216.1:2748-3587 GCA_964433485.1 uncultured Tepidisphaeraceae bacterium
ACTACCACTTCATGAGCGCGGCCACGCCCCAGTGCGACCAGATCTTCGCCGAGTTGCGTAAAGTCAACCAGGCCATCGAGCAAAGCGTCAGCGCGCAAACCGAACTCGCAAGCCGGCAGGCGGCGACACTGCGGAACCGCGTATTGGTCGGTACCCTGGCCGCCGTCGCGCTGCTGTTGTGCGCCGCAGTGATGATGATCCGCTCATTGAACCGGAGATTGCGCAGGATCATTGATGGTCTGAAGGAGAATTCCGCCCATGTCGGTTCCGCCTCGCGCGAGGTGGCGCAGTCCAGCCAATCGCTCGCCCAGAGCGCCAGCGAACAGGCGGCCTCGCTCGAGGAAACCACCTCCTCGCTCGAGGAAATGGGTTCGATGTCGAGGCAGAGCGCCGAGACCGCCCAGAAGGCGGCATCGCTTGCGGCCGAGGCTCAGGAAGTGGCGGGCAAGGGCAACCAGGCCGTTCAGAAGATGACCAATGCCATCAACGAAATCCAGAAGAGCGCTTCCGCCACAGCCAAGATCATCAAGGTCATCGACGAAATCGCTTTCCAGACCAACCTCCTGGCCCTCAACGCCGCGGTCGAGGCCGCCCGCGCCGGTGAAGCCGGCAAGGGATTCGCCGTTGTCGCCGAGGAAGTCCGCAGTCTGGCCATGCGCTCGGCCGAGGCGGCTCGAAACACGGCGGCCATGATCGAGGAGTCCGTCACCAACGCCAAACACGGCGTGGTGGTCAGCGCCGATGTGGCCGGAATGCTCGAAGCGATTACCGGCGCCAGCACGAAGGTGAACGCCCTGATCGGCGAAATTGCCGCCGCAGGAAAAGAGCAGGCCAGAGGC
>CAYSSA010000216.1:3621-6613 GCA_964433485.1 uncultured Tepidisphaeraceae bacterium
GGTCAACATTGCCGTCGCGCAAATGGACAAGGTGACGCAATCGAACGCCGCCAGTGCCGAACAGTCGGCCGCCGCCGCCCAGGAACTTTCCTCCCAGGCTCAACGACTTGATGGAACCGTGAGCGATCTGGTCGGGCTCGTCGGCCGATAGCGGCAAACCCTTTTGAGGGAATTCGAGAAAGAGCAACGGGCGAGCCTCATTGGGCCGTTGCTCTTTCTCGGCCTGCTCCGAGCTGCCCGCAAGGCCACATCAAAGGGCACTACCGAACCACATCTCGGTTTCAGTGCATTCCTTCGCATCTCTGTGGTTCATCCTGTCTTGGTCGCGACCGACAGGCCGCGCCGCCATGGCTGGCCGGACCACTTTTCCCACCCGCCGATTTCCGCCCGGATTTCGCTTGACCCCTGCGGTCGGTTAGGATAATGTTTTCCTCAAACAGTTCACAAACGCCCTCCGGGCAGGAAGGTTAGATATGAATCTCACGCCTCGGCAGCTCGATGTGGTGGTTGCCATCCGTAACTTTCGCCACCTCAATGGTTATTCGCCAACCATGCAGGAACTGGCCGACCAGCTCGGCACCAGCAAGGTGACCATTTTCGAGCATGTCAATGCCTTGGAGAAAAAGCGTGTCATCCGCCGCGACCGGCACAAGGCCCGCTCCCTGGAGATCATTGCCGAGCAGAGGCTTCCCGATGAGGAGCGAAGTACCAAGATGCCGCTGTTGGGCCTGATTGCCGCCGGTTCGCCTATCGAGGCCATCGAGACCCGCGAAGAGATCGACCTTGAGAAAGTGTTCGCGGCCCGCTCGGGTGTTTATGTGTTGCGCGTCCGCGGCGAATCCATGATCGAGGACCACCTGTGCGATGGCGATTACGTCATCATCGAGCGACGCGAAAACGCCCGCAACGGCGAACAGGTCGTGGCCCTGCTCGACACCGGCGAGGCCACGCTCAAACGCTACTACAAGGAGGGAAGCCGGATTCGCCTGCAGCCGGCTAACAGCGCCATGGAGCCGCGTTACATCGAGGCCGATCGCTGCCGCATCCAGGGTGTCGTCATCGGCGTGCTGCGGACTTACCATGGCAAGTGAAGTGTGCTATACTGCTTGAGCTCTTTGACAATCGGGGCCGACCGGTTTCGACCGGATAGTTCGGTTGATCGTGGCACGCCGAGGCGCACGTTGGCCGCGTTAAAAACGTGCAAAACCAAAAATGCCAACAACGAAGTTGCTGGCCGGATCGGGTTCGCCCCGGTTCGCATGGCTGCCTAATCTGACTTAATCTCAGATTAGTCACCCACGGTGAGGAGTGACATGCCTGCGAGAACTCCAATCCGCAAATTTCGGCAGGATCGCCCAACGCCGGCGTCACAGCGGCGAAGGGTTAAATCTTACTGCGGCTGGACGGTCTGGACGGAGTTTCCGCCGGACGGCCCGTCGAGATTAAATCGGGAACTACGCGTGTAGAGGCGGTCAGTCGGTTATCTCGGGACGGGGGTTCAACTCCCCCCGGCTCCAGTTTCCTGAGCAGTTCGATGAAACCCCCGAAGGAACCCGACCCATGCCTTTGTCGGCATGTTAGTCCGTTCCCTCGGGGGTTGTTTTTTCCGGGCTGCCGCTTCCGTCGCGGTGAAGATGCGGAGGGCATATAATCGGCCGTCGCCGCCGCTTTTGGGTGGACCCTCGGAACGCTGGACGTTCGGGGCCCTTGGTTTGAGTGGACGACAATTCAAAGGGAGCCGACATCATGGACGTGCAGGCGCGCATTGAGCAGTTTCGGAAAATGGCCAACGACGATCCCAACAACGAGTTGGGCCATTTCTCCCTCGGACGAGCGTATCTCGACGCGGGGCTTTACGACGGCGCCATCGCGGCGTTTCAGCGGGCCTTGGACATCAACCCTAACCTGAGCAAGGCCTACCAGCTTCTGGCTTTCTGTCTGGTGCGACTGGAAAAGCCGGAACTCGCCGTCGAGCAGTTGACGCGGGGCGTGCAGGTGGCCCATGAACGTGGCGAGATGATGCCGAAAGCGGACATGATGCGCATGCTCAAGGAACTTGGCGCGCCGGTTCCGGAACTCAAGCGAACGCAGGCCGATGTCCCCGTCGGAGAAGGGCAGGTGCTGTGCAGCCGCTGCGGGCAGGTGGGCCCGAAGCTGCCCTCGCCGCCGTTCAGCAACAAGCAGGGCAAGTTGATCCAGGAAAGAGTCTGCCAGCCTTGCTGGCGCGAGTGGATCGCGATGGGCACCAAGGTCATCAACGAACTTCGTCTGCCGCTGGCCGACCCGGCCGCCCAGCGAATCTTCGACCAGCACATGATGGAGTTCCTGAATCTGACGGAAACGCCGTGACAAATCCGGAGAATCCTGCATAATCGCCGGGGGCCGGGTCACGGCCAACGGCATCTATGAAAATCACACTTCACGGCGCGGCGGGTCATGTCACGGGCTCGGCGTATCAGTTGCAGACCTCGCGGGCAAACCTGCTGATCGACTTCGGCGTGTTTCAGGGTTCACGCGAAGCCGACGAACTCAACCAGGTGCCAAAGGGGCTGACCGCCCGGCCGCTTGACGCGGTCGTCCTGACCCACGGGCATCTCGACCACACGGGGCGTCTGCCGCTGCTGATCAAGGCGGGTTATCGGGGGCCGATCCACGCCACAGCGGCGACCATCGAACTGACGGGTCTGATTCTGCGCGACAGCGCCAAGCTCCAGGAGCAGGACATCCAGCGCATCAACCGCAAACGCGAGCGCGCCGGCGAGGAGCCCCTCTCGCCTCCCTTTGACATGGATGACGTCGATCAGGTGCTGCGGCAGATGCGGGAAGCGCCCTACAACACGCCTTTCGACCTGGCTCCCGGCGTCCGTGCCAGGCTGGTGGAGGCCGGGCACATGCTCGGATCGGTCAGCATCCAGATGACCATCGCCGACAGCGGGGCCGAGCGGGTGGTGGTGTTCTCGGGTGATATCGGTCCGCGCGGCCTGCCGATCCT
>CAYSSA010000216.1:6623-8566 GCA_964433485.1 uncultured Tepidisphaeraceae bacterium
GGCCTCCGTCTCGTTCGATCGGGCGGACCTGGTCTTCATGGAATCCACGTATGGCGACCGCGATCACAAGTCGGCCTCCGAAACCCGCAAGGAAGCCTTCGCGGCGATCCAGGCGGCCATCGCCCGCAAGGGCAAGATTCTGGTGCCCGCCTTCGCCATTGGGCGGGCACAACAGCTTATCTACGAAATGGCAAAAGCATTCCACGACGGGGCTCTTCCCAGATTCCCGGTGTACGTGGACAGCCCTATGGCTATCGGCGCCATCGGGGTCTATGAACGCCATCTGGAGCTGCTCGACGAGGAGGCCGACCACCTGCGCCGGGACGAGAAGTTTCTGGCGGAAGTACGGGCCATACGCCTGTGCGAGAGCGCGGACGAGTCGCGGGCCATCAACACCACGCCGGGTCCGCTCATGGTGATCGCCGGCGCGGGCATGTGCAACGCCGGGCGAATCCTCCATCACCTGAAGCAGAACCTCTGGCGACCCGAAACACTGGTCATGATCGTCGGCTTCCAGGGGACCGGCACTCTCGGCCGCCAGCTTGTTGACGGCGCGCCCCACGTGCAGATATTTGGCGAGAAGATCGCCGTCGCCGCGCGGGTCGTGACGCTCGGTGGGTACAGCGCCCACGCCGGCCAGACCGACCTGCTCAACTGGCTCGCCCCGATGGTTGGATCAAAGCCGCGTGTCGTCCTCACCCACGGCGAACCTCGCGGCCAGAAGCCGCTGGCTCGCCTCATCGCCGAACGATTCGCAATCGCGGCTCACCTGCCGACGCTGGGCGAAATCATCACACTGTAGGCGGTCGGTGCGAGGCCAGCGCCGCCACCAGGAACAAATCGGGCTGGTCGATCAGCTCCACCAGCGCCAGCCCCGCCGCCGGCAGCATGGCCCGCCATCGCTCAGGATCGGGCAGATGGTCTGGGGCCACCGGACCTCCGGCATCCCGATGAATTACGTTGAGCGTTTGGCGTCCGATGAGGTGGAGCACCAGCAGGCGGCCACCGGGCCTCAGCGCGCTGGCAATGCGGCGCAAGGCCCCGGCCGGATCGCGGAAGTGGGGGAACACATGCATGCAGAAGACCAGATCGAACGCTGCCTGGCCCAGTTCGTCGGCGCAGGCGTCGGCGAGGCGGAACTCGGCGTCGATGTCGCGCTCCCGGGCAAGTTCAAGCATGGCGGGCGAGAAGTCGATCGCACTCACCCGGCCCGGCGCCACGGCTTCCGCCAGCCAGGCGGTGACGCGACCGGTGCCGCAGCCGATCTCCAGCACATCCGTCCCTGGAACCACGCCAAGTAATGGCCGCAGTGCCTCCAGGCGGGCCAGAACCTGCTCAATCGGCGGCCCGTAAGAATCCCATTTGGCGGCGTGATCATCGAAAAACCGAATGCGGGGATCGTGGCTCAAAATTCTCCTTTCACACTTGTAAACGGATAACAATCAAGTACAGTATTACGAATGTCGCATTTTTCATACCGGCCATTGAATGTCAATGACCCGGCGACAGAGCTTCAAGGAAGTCGTCTTCTGGAGGAGACCATGAGAGTGTCATGTTGTAAAGGGTTCGCTCTGGCTTCGGCGGCGATTGCGTGTGCGCCGGCGCTGGCGGACGGTATTGACTGGGACGCCCTGCCCATCACGCCTCACTCAGTGTATCAACAGATCAAGGACAAGGGCGACGGTTCGGGCGCCTATGTCACCGCATACACCGGTGGATTTCCGCTGCGCCTCTACGGTGTGGTGCTGGCCAACACGGAGGACTGGCTCTCGCCGACGCCGGCCTACGACGCCGGTTACCATCCCTTCCAGCTTGGAGGGCAGGCGGAGGTCATCGTCGGCGCTGTGCTGCCCGGCGACTTTGGCGGAACCTTCTGCTGGATGGGCCAGAACTACGGCAACATGCCCTGGAACCAGATTCCGGGCAGGAACTACAGCTATACC
>CAYSSA010000217.1:0-780 GCA_964433485.1 uncultured Tepidisphaeraceae bacterium
CGCCACCAACAACAAGGCGATGCTGGCCAAGAAGCCCGATGGCATCACCATCGCCAGCGCCGCCGCGCAGAAGCAGTTCGACAACGCCGACGTGGTGATGTATGCCAACACCAAGCACATCGCGTCCAAAGTGATGCCCCTCTGGAAGGAGAACAAGCCGCAGCTTCTGGCCGGCCTGGATCAGGGCCTGGCCGGCGCGCCGAACATGCAGCCGAAGTACATTCCGGTGGTCAAGTCGCTGGTGGTGCAGTTGTTCAACACGCTCGAGCAGACGCTGATGGACACCAATGGCGCCACCGTGGCGCTGAACATCACCAAGGACGGCGTGGCGGCGACGGTCGTCGCGGACTTCGTGCCCGACAGCTACATCGGCAAGCTGATGGCCGGGTCGGCCAATACCGACGCCAATCTTCTGGCCGGGATGCCCAACCGCAAGTACTTCGCGATCGGCGGGGTGACCATGTCGCCGGCTACCACTGATCAACGACTGGCTCGGTCCGATCGTGAAGGAACTCAATGCCGTCGGTCCCGATGCCAAGCCGGTTCTGGACATGATCGACGCGCTCAAGCAGATGCCGGAGGCGGTGAAGACCACGAGTTTCGGCTATGTCGCCCCGACCGGAGCCCCGGGCGAGCAGGCCCTGATGCAGGCTGTGGCGGTTATGCGGGGCGACTCGGCAAAGATCAGCGGCATTCAGCGCAAGGCCCAGCAGGGCGCCATGGAACTGATGAAGATGCTGCCCAACGAGGGCGGCATGACCGTTGACTTCAAGCTCGAGC
>CAYSSA010000217.1:813-2325 GCA_964433485.1 uncultured Tepidisphaeraceae bacterium
CAGATGTCAAGCTCGACAAGGTCACGAATAAGTTCGTACTCGATCCCAATAACCCCCAGACGGCGCAGCTCAAGCCGATGTTCGACATGCTCTACGGACCCAACGGCATGTCGGGTGTGATGGGCGCCGTCAGTCCGACAACCTACATCCAATCGGTCGGCGGAACCGACGAACTGAATGCGGCGCTGGTCGCGTCCGCCAAGAGCAACGACATCGCATTTGCCCAGCAGGCCCACATCAAGTCCGTGGCGGCGCAGCTTCCGGCCAATCGCTCGGGTGTTGTTTATGTCCACATTGACAACATCGTGTCTACGGCCCTGACCTACGCGGCCCAGTTCGGATTCCGCGTGCCGCTCAAGCTGCAACCGGACATCCCCCCGCTCGGCATCAGCTTCGGCACCGAAGGCTCCGCCATTCGGATCGATCTGGTCATCAGCAACGAGCTGATTGAGAACGCTGTGTCGGCGACCATGCAGATGATGATGATGCGCCAGGGTGGAGGCGCTCGTCCCGGCGGCATCTGATCGACCTCGTCATACTTCCCCAGGCCCGCCGTCCGCCGGCGGGCCTTTTTCATGCGCTCGGACCGGCACAACCGCACCGCGAACCTTGGCCAGAGATCGCAACATGGCGGTGCAAGGGCGGCATCGTCACCTCGCCGGACCGTCCCCCTTTCCGCGGGGCGCTCGCCGACGTAACCTGTACGCCATGCCCAAGCCGCGGCCACTGGAGCGCATCGACAGATTCGCGTGGATGACACGGACGGCCTTCTTTGTACTGCTGGCCGTGGTCTGCGCCAGGTGCGTTCTGACGGAGATGCTTCGCGACCCACTGCCTGTGCTTCCGGGGTCGGCCGCTCCGCCGCGTGGGGTCGGGCCGGCCGCGGGAATCGGCCTGGACCTCCTGCTGTGCATCCCGGCGATGCTGGTTCTGCTCCGGCGACTGGTGGACGGGGACTATCGTCTGCGGCAGACGTGGAGTCTCTGGCCGCTTGCGGGATGGGGCGTCTGGGCATTGCTCTCCACGATCTGGGCCGCCGACAAGTTCGCGGCGCTGGTCAACGCCTGTCACCTGATCGGCGCGGTCGGCGCCATGTTTGCCGCCATTCAGATCGTGCGAGACGCGATTCACGTGAGGCTGGCGGCCGGAGCGGTCATCGGAGTCATGCTGCTGCTGGTCGCCAATGGTATCAACAAGAGGCTGTTTGACGTTCCGGAGATGATTCGGCAGTGGCAGGATCCGGCCAGTCCCAACAGCCGCTGGCAATACATGAAGGACAACAATCTGGAGGAGAGCGACTTCCAGTTTGTTGTCCCAACAGCCGCTGGCAATACATGAAGGACAACAATCTGGAGGAGAGCGACTTCCAGTTTGTGCAGGTTGAAAAGAAGCTGTTGGGGGGTGAACTGACGGGATTCAGCGCCTCGGCCAACACGTACGCCGCAATGATCGCGGTGGGGCTGGTCGTCATGCTTGGAGCAACGGCCCAGGCGGCAAAGGAAGGGCGGAAGT
>CAYSSA010000217.1:2344-8160 GCA_964433485.1 uncultured Tepidisphaeraceae bacterium
GGACCGGCGGCGGCCGTTTTGGCAGTGCTGGCGGCCGCGTTTGTGCTGCGGCACACGCATTCGCGTCAGGCCGCGTTCACTCCGCTGCTTGGATTGGGGGCACTGCTGCTGTGGCGATGGCGAGGCGAGTGGATCTCCGCTCGGGCATCGCGAGCGTATTGGTCGGTCGTGGCGGTTTTCGTACTGGGCGCGGGGGCACTGGTCGGGCATGCGCTTTATCACGGGACGCTTCCGGACCGGTCGCTGACCTTTCGCTGGTACTACTGGGTGGGAGCGGCGCGCATGGCCGCCCAGCAACCCGTGCTCGGCGTGGGGTGGATGAATTTCGGATCGTACTATCCATCGGTTCGGGTGGCCGGAGCGACGGAGGAGGTGCAGGACCCACACAACATACTGGTGCGGGCCTTTGCCGAGACGGGACTAATCGGAGGGACGCTCCTGGTTGTCTGGTTGATGCGAATGTTCTGGGAGATGACTTGTGCCGGATCGTCATCGGCGAGTGAAGGTGAAGACGGCTACCGCGCGACCAGGCGAGCGGGGCCTTTGACATGGGCCTTGGGCCTGGGCGCAGGCGCGATGGGTGTGAACCTGATAGCGGGACACGATTTCACGCAGAGCGATGCCTGGCTGCAACTGCAACTCTTTTATTGTGCGGGTGGGGCTCTGGTACTGGCGGCAACGCTGGCGGCGTCGGCCGGGCGCGGTTGGCCGCCGGAATGGAATCGGGAGCCGTGCGAGTGGACAATACGCGGATGCGTAGCCGGCGCAGGTGTGTTTTTCCTGCACAACCTGTTGGACTTTGCCTGGAGCGAACCTGGGCCTTTGTGCCTGTTCGCATTATTGGCGGGCGCGGCGATTGGGGCAAAGTCGCCGCCGGACCATGCGCCAAGGGTGCGTCCGGTTGTTTTTTTCACGGGCACGCTGGCCGCACTCGGCCTGGTCTTGGTGATGCTGGGGACATGGTTTGCGACCTGCGTGGCCGAGAATAGCGCATCCCGGGCCGACGCGCGGGTGCGAGCGCTTTCCGCCAACGCGCCGGTGGACGCAATGGCAGTGGTGGCCAGGGATTACGCCAGCGCGTTCGCGGCGATGCCGTTGAACGCGGATTACCTGTTAAGAGAAGCGCGGATTCACATCTGGCGCGGAGACCGCGCTGCGGCGAGGGCGGCCTGCGAACGGGCGATCGCCGCCAATCCGAGGCAACCGTTGTACCACCTGTTCCGCGCGGAAATTGAACTGGCCAATGAGCGCCCCGATCCGCGTATCGTGTCGCAGGCGATGGAATCGGCGATCTCACTCGACCCGAGGCAGGCCTCGCTGCGCATTCAATACGGCGATGCGCTGGTGAGACTGGGCCAGGAAGCGGCCGGGCGGTCGCAGTACACGCGGGCGTTGGAGCTGGATGACGCCCTGCCGGTGCAAGAACCCCGGCGGCTGCCGGCGGCGCGCAGGCGCGAGCTGGAGAAGAAAGCCGGGCGATGACGGCCTGCTCACGGCGTGACGGAGTCGATGGCCTGCTGGAGGGCCTCGCCGCGCGCGCCTTTGCGGTACTCTTCCACGGCCCGGTTGATCTGGAGGGCCTGCCTGGGCGGGCGGAAATGAGTGGCCTTTCGTAGTGCAGCCTGTGACATCTGCGCAACCAGGGGGCGGTCGGCCTCAAGCCGGGCGAGGGCGCCGGCGAGAGCCTCCGCGCTGGATGGCGGGACGATGAGTCCGTCGACGCCATCCGTCACCACCTCGCCGCAGTTCGGGGTGGCGATCACGGGAAGGCCGGCCGCCATGGCCTCGAGCTGGGTGATGGCAAATCCGTCGGAGAGGGTCGGAAGGACGAACACATCGGCGTTCCGGTAACACTCGGCGATGCGGTCACGGGTGACCTGGCCGATGAACTTCATGCTGGCGGGAGCGCTGTCCACAGCCTGCCGGGAGATATGGAGCGCGCCGGCGATGGTGAACTGAACATTGAAGTCTTTAAGGAGCCTGGCGGCGCCGATCAGATACTGGATGCCTTTTCGCAGATTGACCTGACCAAGCCACAGCACCCGGAGCGGACCCGCCGCCGGGGTATCGGGGCGCGGTGCGGCGCAGGGAGGCTCGTAGGCCAGCGCCACAACAATGATCTTCCCGGCCGGTACACCCTGGGCGATCAGTGCTTCCCTGGACCAGCGCGAGTTGACAAGCACCATGTCGGCCAGTTGCCATTCCTGCGACAACCGATCGAAGTAAGCGTCCGGAATGCGGCCCGGCAACTGCTGCCAACCGGCCCAGCGCTGACTTTCCTGAAAAACCAGTTCTTCCTCAAACCTTGCCGGGTCTATCTGATCAACGATGTTGAGGATGCCCCGATCGCGCAGAATCGCCTGCGTCTCCAGGCACCCTGTATCAAAACCGAAAAAGCAATGTCGCTCCGGGTCAAGGGCCATCTTCCCGAGCGAGCGAGCCACCCGCCCGGCAAACCACCGACCGATATCCTGATAGGCTTCGAACTTCTCGGTGGTTGTGCGGGATCTGGCAACTCGCAGGTGCCTGATTATGCCGGCAAGCGTGAATGCCTTCACTTTTTCGCTAGGAATGCCCGAATGATGTCGGGCAGCCAGGCTTCGCAGCATTCGCGGGCCATTTCGGAGAACACCGCCCATACGGGGACACCAGATGTCACAATACAGCCGGTCAAGTTGTCGCAACTGATGAAAAGTGGCAGGGATGGTGTAGTGCTCGCGAGCGCCAATCTGGCTGACGATCCAGCGTGTGCTCACCATTTGAGACGGCTCCGACAATGGACAAGTCGAAAACAGCGGCGAATCATGTCAGACATTCTTATGATCTCGCCTCGACACCAACCGATCGGGCGGAGAAGAGATTAAGAAACACGATCAGCAAGGCCATCACGATGCCGGGAAGCAGCACGGGGTAGACGAGCTGGTACGTGAAATTGCGGTAGAATCGGAAAAGGATAACGGCCAGACCAATACTCATCAGCAACCCGAAAGGCCGGCTGATGGTCAACATCAGGCTTCGTTCGCATACCCGGCACAGCCAGCCAAAGAGCCAGGCACCCTCAATGACACCCAGGAACCCATAGCGCATGTACCAGTCGCCGACCAGGCCGGTCGAGATGGTGGTGCCTTCGGTGTTGCCGATGTCCCGGCCGGTCTTCACGGAATTGTGCCACTGGAACAAAGGATCAAACGGCTTGGAAGGCCAGAGAGCCCGTGGAATTCCATGGAGGACAAACCGCCAGGCCGCCTCCGGCAAGGGGCGGACAAGGCTTTCGCCGATGAACCTGCTTTGGATGAATGGGTGATGATCCGGTATAAGTCCCCAGCCCGTGAGTCCCTCGGAGAACATGTTGTTGCCGTGAATATTGGTTAAGGTGACCTCCTCCAGGTTGACATCCGAGAATCCGAGGTTGCGATACCGAATCTGGATCTGGACAACGAGAAGGATCACCAGCAGGGCAGCACCAGAAAGAATATACGCGCGCAAACTGATGCGTTTCAACATGCTTGCCGCCCACACCTGATGCTTCAAGAAAAGAATGGCGCACACTGGCAGCGCCATGAAGATGACTTCACCTCTCGATCCGGTTCCAAAGGCTAGAGCCACATGAAGCGCCCACATGCTCCAGCAAATGCTCTTGGTGACCACGCTTCGCGAGATCATCAGCGCGTAAAACGCCGCAAGCTGCGCGCCGACCTGTCCGGTCTGCAGCACATGCACAATGTACCCGCCCCAGTTATAGTTCGCATTCCCCGTGCGACCGATCAGCCATTGCGGTCCTTGGGCTGATCGACCGGAAAAGATGCTCAGGTAAATGGCCTCGAAGCCGGATGTCTGTGTGAACAGAAAATAGGGGAGTATACCGATCAGAAAACAAACCACCGCGATCATAAAATAAGTAAACTGAACTTTCGCTTCCGGGAGTCGGGCCATCAATGCCGGAGTCCGGCGAGGGTTGGTCATAGTCAATCCAATGGAGGCGAAAAATGCAAAAAGGCAATGATAGAAAGCGGCCTTGGCTATGACCTCTTTAGTCAGTGGAAACCTTAGATCGTCAAATGGCGCCCCCAGCCAGTTCATGAGGTAGTCATAACAGAACCAGACGGTGTAACCACCGAAGAGAATGATGGATCCCAAGCCGAATCGCCGAGGAAAGACAATCAACTCACGGATCAGCAGTGATACGCAAATAACCGTTAGCAGCAAAAATCCAATGTCCGTGAGTCCCGGCAGACCTCCAGCCATCCAGGACAGGCCGCAGAAAGAAGTGGGAAAAAGAAAGAGCAAGGGCAGATGACGTGATCGCGGCAGATACCAGGTATTTCCGGTCGGGATCACGACCGATGCGGGGGCGTCAACGGAATTCAGCGGGACGGGGACGTCCATATTCGTTTACCTGCAGCGAGGGTTTATATTCAAGCACTACGGGAACGATACGATCCTACCGCCAGATTATACGGCTGTTCCCTTGGATATCGGCCAGCGCGGTCCACACCATCTTCAGAGTCGAACACTCCGTACGTGTCCGATAAGGATCGGAATCCACAATCCACAACAGGTCAACTTAACCGCAGGCCAGAACCACCTCGCGAAAGAGGTAGTTTAGCGATTCCCGCATGCCTCTTCCAACACCGCCTGCCAGCGGTCGGCCCATCGATCTGCTGAGTATCCTCCGGCCAATATGTGAGATCGATGGCCCATCTCAGGCAGTTGCCCGGCTGATTGGTGTATCCACCGCATGGCCTTGGCCAAGGCTTGCGGGTCGCCTGTCGGCACCGTCATGCCGTTGTAGTAACTCCTTATCATTTCGACAGATGCGCCGCAACTCTCGGTGGCGATCACCGACATCCCGGCTGCGGCCGCTTCCACAATGACTTGTCCCCAAGGCTCGAACACACTGGGTAGGATCAGGACCGAATGCTCCCGGTATACATCCCGCAACACTGACGGCTGTTTGAAACCGGCATCCGTGACATTTGAAGCCTGCGCGATCAGCTTGTCCAGTGGCCCTTTTCCACAACAGGTGAGTGGCCAGGGATCGCTGACTTGGCGGCAGTAGGCCTGGTACGCCTCCAACATGACGGAGATTCCCTTTTCAGGCACATAACGTCCGGTAAAAAGGAACTTGGTCGGCCAGCCATTTGGGCTGGTCTGGCGAAGCCTGTAAACTTGTCCAAACAAATCAAAGTCGATTCCGTAATTACCGCGACGAATCTGGTCTTCTGAAAATCCCAGATACCTGGCCAACATGAAACTGCGCTCACCGGCCACCATCACCCGATCAATGCGGCGGAAAAAACGCCGCAGTCGATACCGACCCAACCATTGCCGCCAGGTATTCTGGAAGGTGGTGTCAATGCCCATGACAAACTTTGCGTTGGCCAGACGTCGATCGAACACCAGCTTCGTGTACGCGGGAATGAACCAGCCGCAAACAACCACCACATCGGGATTCTGTGCGACGACAGTCCGGGCCACCAATTCGGTGTCGGCCCTCTCCGCCGGGGTGAGGAGGCGACATGGAATGCCGTCCATGGTGGAAGATGCGAATGGAGCATTGGCTCCGGCGACGCTCGCAATGACAAACAAATCAATGTCGCGTCGAGAAGCCAGCACACGCCAGCACGCGGCGGTGTATCCGGCGATATCGGCCCAGCATACCACTACTCTCATAGGCGCGCGTCCTTGGCCAGTCTGGTCGAATCCGACACGCGCCGCCTCCTGTGCCTCGGGCATTCGGAGCGAGACAGCGTGTTTCTTCTATATCGACGAGTTCCAAGACCCTGCTTGAGACAGACAGCGATGCCTGGACAACA
>CAYSSA010000217.1:8265-8518 GCA_964433485.1 uncultured Tepidisphaeraceae bacterium
CAGGATCTGGCCGATCACGTTTCCCGAAACATCCGTCAGCCGGAAATCCCGGCCCTGGAAACGGTAGGTCAGACGCAGGTGGTCCACGCCCAGCAGACGCAGCATGGTGGCATGCAAGTCATGGACGTGAACGGGGTCTTGCACGGCGTTGTAGCCCAGATCGTCGGTGTTGCCGTGGGTGATGCCGCCTTTGACGCCGCCGCCGGCGAGGAACACGCTGAAGCCCTTGATGTGGTGGTCGCGGCCATCGCCC
>CAYSSA010000218.1:0-1975 GCA_964433485.1 uncultured Tepidisphaeraceae bacterium
CCCGACCAGCCGTACTCGACTTCCTCCGGCACGCCGAATTCACCCGTCTGAAGGGTGTAGGCTTCGAGCTTGTCGAGAATCTTGTCGTCGATGTCCTTCGGATGCTTTCCGGATACCTTGAATCTTCTGAATGAAACCGATCCGCTGGCAAATCCCATTGCGTCTCCTGTCGTTTCGTGACAATGAAGATCGGGGATGTTAGCGATCGTGGCGGACGATTCCAGTGGCCCGCATGAGGTGCGTGGCCAGTATGCCGATGTCAGCCAGCGTGAAAAGCCGTCTGAGGCGCTGCCACGAACCGCCGATCGGCTATGATAACGCCATGGACATCGTCGTTGGCATCACGGGAGCATCCGGCGCGCTTTACGCCCAGCGGTTCATCCGAGGGCTTGTGGCCGCCGGGGCGAACGTTCATCTGGTCGTGTCGCCGTATGGGCGACGGCTGTTGCGTGACGAACTGGGAATGGAAAACGTCGATCTGTCAGCGCTGGCCGGAACCGAGGCACATCGCATCCATCTCTACAACTACAACGATGTGGGCAGCGAACTGGCCAGCGGATCGTTCCGGCACGACGGCATGGTGATTGTGCCCTGCTCGAGCAACACCCTGGCCGAGGTGGCCCACGGCCTGGGCTCCAATCTGATTGCCCGCGCGGCATCGGTGGCGCTGAAGGAAAGGCGCCGCCTGGTGCTGTGCCATCGCGAAATGCCTCCATCACCCGTTGACCTGGAGAACTATGTGGCGCTTTCCCGGGCGGGCGCCATCGTGGCTCCGGCAAATCCGGGGTTTTACCTTAATCCGACGAGCGTCGGGGAGATCGTGGATTTCGTGGCCGGAAAACTGTTGGACCTGGTGAACGTGCCGCACCAGTTTGATACGCGATGGGATCCACATCACAAGCGGCCGCCCGTTGCGCAGGTGTGACGCCCATGATCCTTCTCAAACGACAGATTGACCGCGTGATGATGATCGGCCGGGACGTGCTGGTATGGGCTACGGATATTGATATCCGAGGCGCGAGAGTGATTGCAGAGGGGCGTATTCTGGGCGGTCCCAACGACGGCGATCGGTTCCACACGGTCCACGAACTGAAGAAGGGACAATCGTTCGTCGTCGGCGACTGTGTGACCATCACGCTCATGGACCTCTATCCGGACGACCAGGAGGTCTGCTTCGGCGTCCTCTGCCCGAGGCACCTGCCGGTGATGCGCCAGGAGGTCTTCGAACAACTCAAACGCGAGGCGGATCATGAGCAATAGAAGGTTCCTTGCACATTGTCGGCGACACGGAACTGAATCTCGCAGCGCTGTCGCTCCGGCTTGTCGTCTTTGCCGGGTTTCAGCCGGCGGGGAATCGGCCGGGTCGCGACACGCCGAGAGGCGCGGCCAGAGTGAGTCTGTCACACGAAATTGAAGGAATACCCGAGTGCCCTCGCCATCGTCCAGACTCGCCCTGTTCGCCGCCGACATCAAGATCAGCCACACCATATTCGCCCTGCCTTTCGCATTGCTCAGCACATTCCTGGCGGCGGCCGGCTGGCCGAAAGCTGGACAACTGCTGCTCATTGTCGTGTGCATGGTGTGCGCCCGTACGGTCGCGATGGCGATGAACCGGCTGCTGGACGCGCCACTGGACGCGCTGAATCCCCGGACCGCCCGCCGCGCTATCCCGGCCGGGACGCTGACGCGTTCTTTCTTCTACGGGGCGGCCGGTGTCTGCGCCATCGTCTTCATCGCCGCCGCAGGCGGGTTCTGGGTGTGGTACGACAACCCATGGCCCATCGCACTCTCCGTGCCGGTGCTGGCCTTCCTTGGCGCTTATCCGCTGCTGAAACGCTTTACTCGCCTGTGCCATTACTACCTGGGGGCCGCTCTGGCCCTGGCGCCCATCTGTGCATGGCTCGCGATCCGCGGCGACGTCGCACTGCCGCCGATTGTGATGGCCGGGGCCGTCCTTCTCTGGACGGCCGGGTTT
>CAYSSA010000218.1:1993-4095 GCA_964433485.1 uncultured Tepidisphaeraceae bacterium
TCATATACGCGTGCCAGGACTACCAGAGCGATCTGCAGACGGGTGTTGTGTCCGTACCCGCGAGACTCGGCATCGCCCGCGCGCTCTGGATCGCCCGGGCCACACATCTTGGTTCAGCCGCCCTGCTGCTCCTGCTCGGGCGTATCGTCCCCCAGTTTGCGCTGCTTTACCACGTGGGCGCGGGTCTGGCGGTGGTCCTGCTCGTCGTCGAGCACTTGCTGGTGAACCCCACCGACCTGTCCAAAGTCGGCATGGCGTTCTTCACGATCAATGGAATCATCAGTTTGATTATCGGAACCCTGGGGATTGTCGACGTCTTTGCCTGAACGCCTCATGAATTCACATCCTTCCGACAAGACCGCCGACAATCCGCGAGCCATCTTCGCGGGGCTCTGCATGATCGCGCTCGCAGGGATCGCCATCCGCGTAGCCCTGATCGACCAGAGCCTGTGGTACGATGAGATGGTGACGCTGCTGCACTATGTGTTGCACCCCTGGAAAGTCATTGTCAGCGGCGTCTACTCGCCAAACAACCATGTGCTGTTCACACTGCTGGCCAAGGCGTGCACTGAATTGACCGGCGAATCGGCCATTGCCGCCGCCATCCGCGTGCCATCGATTCTGGCCGGGTGTCTTGCGGGCGTCCTGCTTGCCTGGCCGCTGCGACGCGAGCAGCCCCGCATGGCCCTGGTGCTGGCGCTGCTGGGCGTGTCGCATCCGTGGCTGGTTTCGTTCAGCGGCTGGGCGAGGGGATATGCGCTGCTGTTGTTTCTATGCATTGCCGCCACCCAGTTGCTCTTCGCCGGTCGGTGGCGATGGTACATCCTGGCTATGACTGCCGCGCTCTACACGCAGCCACTGGCGATCCTCGTCGCCGTCGCACACGGCGCGGCCATCCTGATTCTCCGAGCGCCGGCGGCGATATTCCATCGCTGGCTGCCGGCCATTGCCGTCACCGGACTGCTGTCGGCCGGGTTGTACGCCCCGTTCTTTGCAGGGGCCCGCAACTACTTTGCACAGCCACAGCGCGCCTCGCTGTCCTATCCACAGTTTCTCGACCAGAGCATTCGCTGCGCTCAGGCCGGCGATCCGATCAGCGGCGCGATACACCTGGTTCTGCCGCTGATCGTCATCGGCGTGGGCCTTCGCCTGGTCTGGGGATGGACCGCGCTGCGGCCGCTGGTTGTCACATTTGCCGGCGCGTCGCTGCTCGGGCTGGTTGTTCCACTGGCCGTGCCCGCGGCCGGCGAGACTCGCGCCATGCTCTGGCTGATCCCGGTGCATGTTCTGGCGGTGTTTGGACTCGTCTCAGCCAGCCGGGGGCGAGTGCTGGTGGCGGTCATCCTGCCACTGGGCTTCTTCGCGATGCGGGCGCACGATTTGATCGCGCGCCCCGCCCAACCGATCCGCGAGGCAATCGCAGAGGCCCGGGCGCTTGCCGATGGCGGGCCGGTGGTCGGCGTATACATGGCCAGCGCCGAGGCCCGGCTGGTCTACGGGCTGAGCGGCATCGCCTATACGCTCGATCCCCACCGGGATCTGCCTTCGCTCCGATCGGTCGAGACGAGCCTGCCGCGCCGTCCCGTGCTGGTGGTGTTCTATCCGGAGTATGTTCGCCGAGACCAACCCGACCTCGCGGCATACCTGCGAACCAACTACGAGCGTATTCGGGTGTTGCCCGGTCGGGTGTCCGATGCGGAAATCTGGGTCGGCAAGCAATAGCGTGAAAACGCCACCGGCGCCGCCGGCAGCGCCGAAGCTTATTGCACCGCGAACGGCGTCTTCTTGTTTGCCGGGTCGAGTGTCAACTTCCAGGTGCGAGGTCCGCGCGTGATCGTCGTTTCGCGCTTGCCCTCGCCTGGTTTCGTGATGGCCAGCCTTACCTCGGCGCCGTCGAGCGCCAAACACCACACGACGGCGAGTTCCGTGTCCTGCTTGCGGACAATGACCGCGGGCACGCGGTCCTGGGTGCTGCCGCCAACACCGGTAGCGGTGATCAGATCGGCCGGGCGATCGCCGAGGATCGTCAGACGGGGGATGAAATCCTTGTTCATGGAAATCGTCATGGGCGTCGAGTGGTTGAGAGGCGAGACGGTCGCGTT
>CAYSSA010000218.1:4133-8508 GCA_964433485.1 uncultured Tepidisphaeraceae bacterium
CGCCGGCGGGGCGAGTGAGCCACGTTCCGCGCTGGTGCCAGGCAATGTCCATGGTTCGCGGCTTGTCGGCGGTGATCTGATCGACAATCACCAGCAGGTTCTCGTCGATCAGCGCCGCCGAACGGACAGCGTGAACTCCACCGACGGCAGGTCCGGCGTCGAGCATGGCATAGTCCACGCCCCCGGCGGATGCGAACGCCAGGCACTTGCCCGTCGCGGGCTTCTGGCTCTCCTCATCGACCGCAAAAGTATTGTGCGCGATTGTGGTGCGATACCAACCGCCGTGAAGCCGCGAGCCATATGAGGTGATGCCGGGATCAATGACCAGATTCTGTCCGCGGGCAACAAGGTGGAAGCCAAGCTTGTCCGGGTGACCGTGGCCCCCACCGTGCGGCCCATAGCGCAGCGCGATCCATGTGGCGTCGCGGCCGGCGCCGCGGCAGAGGATCGCCTGCCCGGCGGCCGGAAAGTTGGCCGTCCGCGCCGCGGATCGCTCGGCGGCATCGGCCGCCAGCGGCTTGAACAGCAGAGCATTGAGTCCGGTCATGCCGCGCGCGGCCAGCGGCAGGATCGCCGGATCCTTGAAGAACTCATAGCCGGCGCGATACAGGCTGGCCGAGTTGGCGGGCGTCGCTTCGGTTGAATCGCTGAACGGCGGCAGAGTTCCGCGCGGGTCCGCCATAAGAACCGGCGCCAGGAACATCTTGCGATAGCGGTCGATATCTACATCGCGCTGAGTGTTGCGGATTGCCAAAGCCAGAGGATAGATGGCGTTCATGGTGTAAAAGTGATAACCCCAGGCCCCCTCCTCCCAGGCTCCGTCGTCGATGATTCCTCGGGCCAGTTGGGCCTTGAAGCCGCGGGCCGGGTCGTCGATGGCCGCATCGATGAGTTTCTGGTCGCCGAGCAGGATCCCGGTCAGGCCGACGGCGCTGTTCTTCCAGCACTGGATGTTGTGAATGCCGATCTTGTGAGGCAGAATCACGTCGCGGGCGGCCGGCAAAAACAGCTTGTCGGCCAGTGTCTTGCGGTCGGTGTCGATCAGGGTGTTCCAGATCAGATCGGCGGCCTGGGCTGTGGGGATCAGCCAGGTGGACTCATCAAGCGTCTGGCAACCGACCCGCCCGCCGCCGATCTTGTCGATTTCGTTGCGTATGGTGTGCAGTGGGTACGACTGGTACCTGCCCGCGTAAGCCAGCAGGATGTCCGCCGCCCGCTTCGCATATTTGGCATCGCCGGTAATCTGAAAGAGCAGGCCAGCGTCCCGCGCCTCATCAACCAGGCCGCGATGCGCGCTCGCAATGCAACATCCGTCAAAATCGGTCTGCGGCGTCGAGGGATCGCCCTTGATCGTCTCGCCACCGGCCGGGCAGATGTGCTCCCACTGCCACGGCCCTGTCTGCCTGCCCGTCCGCAGTCGATTACCATGCTCGGGACAGACGTACCAGTGATACCAATTCGCCCCGCGAGGCGGCAGCACCACCGGCCGGTCAAGCACGGCGTCGATACGCTTTTTCAGTGCGTCGAACACCGATTTGGCTTCGCTGTCGCCGGGCAGACGTTGCCTGATCGCTGCCACCTGTTCGGCCGTCACGAGCAGGCAGGGATGCGATTCGATGGCAAGAGAGGGCACAACGGCCAGAATCAGGACCACAGCGGCCATGGCTGACTGCACAAACAGCAGTGGTGGGATGGTCATATCGGTCCATACGAAATCCACCCCAACGCGTTGAGGGAAAAGACCCGCGTTGCCGGATGTTGACCGAAAGGTACTGTCGCTGGTGGCGCCCGATTGGCCGAGGGATCTCCATTGGACGCCGGACGCATCGAAGGCTCATTGCGACTTTTTTGCCTGGTACTTCTCGAGCGTCTTCTGAAGATTGGCCTTCATCTCATCTCTTGCGACCTCAATGGCCTGCTTCTGAAGTTTGATCGCTTGATCGACATCACCCTTGTCGAAATGCGCGCGTGCCAGTGTGTCAATAATGGATGCGTCCTTGCCGCCGGCGGCTTCATTGGCCTGACCGGCGAGCTTCACCGCGAGATCCAGGTCGCGCTTCTTGAGACCCGGTTTGTCGAGGATCATCCACGCGAGCTGGTTGAGCGCCATGGGCACGCCCTTGTTCGCCTCGGCCAGCTTCGCAACCATCGCATACGCTGCGTCGTAGTCCTCCAGTTCGAACAGAGCATCAAGCTTCAGAGGGCCCATCGCGCGCTCCATTCGCGGTTCTTCCTTCACGGCGGCGTCAATCAGCTCGATCACCTTCTTCCAATCCTTCGCCTGCCGCGCCTGACCCAGCGCGCGGCTGGCCTGCATGCGCTTCTCACGAAGCTCCATTTCCTTCTTGTGCTGCTCGGCCGCCTGTGCGATGTCCCATTCACCCGCGACGATCTTCGCCAGCGGCTCATCCATGGTCATCGGATGCCCGATCCATGCGATCTTGCCGGCCTTGTCCACGATGAAGGCGCAGGGAATGCCGCTCTGCCCGGCCGCCCTGAACCAGGTCTTGCCCATAACGCCATCGGCCTCGAGCGCAACCCGGTAATCCATCTTGTCGCCCATGTCAGCAACGAACTTGGCAACCTTGTCCTCGGTTTCGCCGAGGTCCTGACCGATCATAATGACGCCCTTATCCGCGTACTTCTTCTGAAGCTCGGTCAGATGCGGGATCGATACGCGACATGGCCCGCACCATGTAGCCCAGAACTCGACGACATAGACCTTGTCCTTCTCAAACTCCTTGACCGGATCGCCCTTGACCCACTTGGCAACGTCCAGCTTGGGGGCCGGATCGCCCAGCTTCAAGTCCTGGGCGCGGGCTGAGCAAAGACACAACGCAGCGGCAATGAACGGCAAAACGAGGCTCGATCTCATGTTGGCTCCTTCTCTGAATGGCACTTGATAGACAGCCGCCAACTCCGGTGAAGTTTCACATTCCGTCACGACGCGGGCGATGATATCCTATGACAAATGGACCCATCCGAAACGCCGACGGTTGTCGTTGCATGCCCCCAATGCGCCGGAGAGGTGGCGGCTTCACCGGCCGACCGGCCACAGGTGCTGGATTGTCCGCATTGTGGTGAGGCCTTCGTGCTGCCGGCGGCCGGGCAGACGCTGGCCGTAGCGCAAGTCCCTGGTCAGACGACGTTTGCGACGGACGACGCCCCAGCGCCCCGGGAGACGGATGATCTTGACGGGGTGCGTATACGCCAGATCACGTTGCTCAAACGCGCGGCCTACCGCAGCCGGTCTTACGCCCATGTGCTGGCGCTTTCATGCCTGATCGGCGCGGGCAAGTGCGTGTGGAACGTGGTCAGTGCGATTCGCAATCCGGACCCCGACCGCATGACCGCCTACGGCGTTGTCGCGCTGTGGATGGCCGCCGCCGCCGCGTGCGTGTACCTGACCACCCGCTTTTACCGACGTGCCGAAAGATTCCGGCGCGAGGCCGAGACCACGATGCTGCCCGCTCCGGCCACGCCGCCGGATTTCACTCCGCTCTCCGACGGCAGTCATCAGTGGCGAAATCTCGAACGCATCGAGCCGGAAGACGAAGGCAAATGAGAACCGGCCGTTCTTTGACACGACGCACGCGAGAACAACGATCCCGCCGGACGGTATTGATTGCTGAGGAGGCATCGTATGAACCAACCGTCTCGCCGCGCCTTCGTGAGAACTGCCGCCGTGTCCACCGCCATGCTTGGCGCACCCATGATCCTGGGCGCTGAGGACAAGGCCGGCGCCAAGACCTTCAAGATCGGCCTCATCGGCTGCGGCGGCCGCGGCCGGGGAGCGGCACTGCACTCTCTCGATGCGGGCAAGACCCTGGGTTACAGGGTCGAATGCGTCGGCGTGGCCGACTGGTTCAAGGAGCGCGCGCTGGCCGCCGGCAAACGCCTCAATGTTCCCGAGAACCGCTGCTTTGCCGGGCCGACGTCGTATCAACAACTCGTTGAGACCGACGCCCAGATCATCCTTATCGCCGCCGCGCCGCTCTTTCGGCCGGTTCACCTCGAGGCCGCCATCCGCGCCGGCAAGCACGCCTTCATCGAGAAGCCCGTGGCCGTCGACCCGCCCGGCTGCCGCAAGGTCATTGCCCTGGGCGAAGAGGCGAAGACGAAAGGACTGGTGATCGTCTCCGGCACGGAGATGCGCCACGAGTTCGAGTTCCGCAACACCCATCAGTCGGTCGTGGTCGAACAGCAACTCGGCAAGCTGTATGGTGGCCGGGTTTCCTTCTGCATCGCCCAGATGTTCTCGCCCGTGCCCATCAAGCCCAATTCCGCCGACGACATGATCCGCACCTGGCAGAACTGGATCAGCCTCTCCGGCGATCACATCGTCGAACAGCACGTACATAACATCGACATCGCC
>CAYSSA010000219.1:0-4325 GCA_964433485.1 uncultured Tepidisphaeraceae bacterium
GCAGTGGCAGCGCCAGCGGTTCCGGCGGCGGATCGAGCACATGCGGAAGCGCCTCGTCGGCGACGAGCGGTGGGGCTTCGTATACGGACTGCCCCTATTCCCCCGGTTTCAGCGGCCAGCGTTACTATCCCTGCGCCGACCCCGGCAGCACCTTCGGCGGCGGCCCACTCGCCCCCGGCGGAACACCGGCGACGACGACGAGCGTGACAGCGACGATGGCGAACGGGGCGACGGGTTCAACTGATGCTCCGGGCGCGCAAGGGCAGTCGGGGTCAGGTTCTAACGCCGCAGATGAGAAGTTGTTTCTCAAGTTGGTCACTGATTGGACAAATCGAGACTCAAAGGCACGTGAGTGAGCGGCCCATTTCCCTTTGCTTACTACAACTGCATCGCGAAATGGGTATACTTACCGTTTTCAGGCATGGAGACCGGCGTATGAATCGCATGATCCAAGCAATCCTCTTACTAGTGATCGGCGCGGCAGCGATGGCGGCCGACAGCGGCCGGTCCAGCCAGGCCAACGCCGCAGCGCCCAATATTCCCGAAGGTGCCCGGTGGACGATTTTCTGCACCAGCTTCAGTGGACCCGGCCACATGGAGCAGGCCAGGCGATTCAGGGATCAGATGGTGCAACAGACCAAGCTCGTGGATTTCCACGTCGTGCAGAATCAGGACCATTCAACACTCTATTATGGTTACTATCGCGAGATTGACGCTAAGGTCGACGCCAAAGAGGCCGCCCGGGCGGCCGCCGACCGCCGCACCATGGCGGACTTCACCAACAGCGCCACGGGCGAGCGGCTGTTTCGTGGCGTGTTGATTGTTGCGATGGACGAGGCCGACCCGGTTGCTCCCGCCGAGTGGAACCTGAAGAACGCCAAGGGCTACTGGTCCCTGCAGGTGGCCGCTTTTCGCGATAATTCGCGCCGAAAGGAAGCGGCCGTCGAGGCCGTTCGAGACCTCCGCAAGCAGGGTTATGACGCGTACTACTTCCACGGGCCGGCCGTGAGTTCGGTGTGTATCGGCGCATTCCCTCAAAGTTCGGTGGTTGTTGATGACGGTCCCGAGAAGATCAGCCCCGAGGCGGCGGTGCTTGTGGCGCCCGCGGGCGTGCCTCTGCCGCAGGGACAGATGCTTACGGACAAGGGTCAGCCGCTCGTCGCCAAGCAGCGACGACTCAACGTCACCGATCCGGAACTGCTCAAACTCTGGCGCACGTTCCCCAACCACGCGACCAATTACGAGGAAGGTCGCCAGATCACGCGCCGCGACGGCACCAAGGTCGACAAGGTCGAACGGTCGTTTCTCGTCGTGGTGCCTCGCGAGGAGGTCCCGGTCGCCGCACAGCGGCCGGCCATTCCCGAGGCACTGCTGCGGCAGGCGGGGTCGGCCGGCGCCGATCCATCGACACCGGCTGGCGCCGCGCCTCTGACGGTCGGAACGGCCCAGGATGCCCCGCGACCGGTGACGCCCAAGCCCGTGCAACCGGCCGGCAAGCCGGCGCCGGGCGGCAAGCTTCGCGGGCTTGATGACTACTAATTGTTCTTGAGCGGCCGGGCGTGCCGGATCGTTCGTCAAGTTTGTCGAGTCGTTCATGCGTATCTTCGTTGCCACCAGGAACCCGGGGAAAATTCGAGAATTCCGCGAAATGCTCGGCGGCGACCAATTCCTTTGGGACGATCTCACGCAACATCCCGGCATCGATTCGCCCGAGGAAACCGGCCGGACCTTCCGCGAAAACGCCTGTCTCAAGGCGTCGTTTTACGCGACGGCGCTAAACGAATGGGCGGTCGCCGATGACAGCGGACTCGAGGTCGACGCCATCGCCGGCCGGCCCGGCGTGCATAGCGCCCGCTGGGCCGAATTGCACGGACAGGGTAACGGCGATAAAGCCAACAACGACCTCCTGCTTCGGCAAACGGCCGAGGTTCCCGATCACCTGCGAACGGCCCGATTCGTATGCGTGCTCGCCATGGCCAGTCCGACAGGGCGGATCATCTTCACCGCGCGGGACGCCGTCGAAGGCCGTCTGATTCGGGAACCTCGCGGGCGCAACGGTTTTGGCTATGATCCGTTGTTCATGATCGATGAACTGGGCAAGACGACCGCCGAGCTTGAGAGCGGTGAGAAGCACCGCATCAGCCACCGCGGAAAAGCCTTGCGAAGGCTGCGTCGCCTGCTTGATCTGATCAGGAAGGATGAACCATGAGCCGGATTATGCTGGCGGTCAGTACGCCCGTGGCCGCGCGCCGTCTGGCAGCGCCGCTGAGCGATCTTGCCAGGCGTCTGTCGGCCGAGGTGTTGGTAGTGCATGTGTGCCGGCCCAGCGCCGGTCAGATGCGCGAGCAGGAACAGGCGGATGGCGAACAGTCGCTCGCCGTTCTGCGCGACGAACTGGCCGCCGCCGGCGTCGCCACGCAAACGCTTCTGCTGTTCAGCGACGACATTCCCAGAGCCATTCTCACCACCGCCGCGGAGCGGGAAGCGACGCTGATTGTCCTGGGCCTGACGACCAAGAATGTGTTCGCGCGGCTTCTGGCGGGTAACGTGCCCGTGGAACTGATCAAGAGTTCGCCGATTCCCGTGCTTCTGATGCCGCCGGATTGGAAGGGAATCATCTGATTTCTCCGGGCGCTCTTGATTGCCGCCGTCGCAGCGGGAACAATCCGACTATATGAATCGTCGCCATTTTCTCGCCGGTGTCGCTGCCACGGCAACGCTTCCCGTCTTCAATGCTGAGGGTGCCGCGCCCGCCACGCGTCCGACGACCCGACCGTTCGGCTTGGCTTCGCCGCCCGTGCTGCTAAATCCCAGCGCCGATTCCGTCACCGTCGTGGTTATGCCCGCTTCCCTGGCCACCGGGTGGGTGGAGTATGGCGAGACCGAGGCGCTTGGCCAGCGATGCTTCGGAGAATCTCGCGGCCAGCGCCCGCTGTCCGACAGGTTGCTTGTCTTCCGCCTCAGGGGCCTGGCCCCCGGTCGTCGCTATTTCTATCGGGTGCATCTGAAGTCAATCAACTTCCGGACCGCCTACTCGATTCGCTCCGGCGAGGAGATTCGCGATGAGATGCGTTCCTTCCGCACGCTGAATCCAGACTCCGACTCGGCCAGCTTTACCGTCTGGAACGACACGCACGAGAACCTGGCAACGCTCGCCGCATTGTCGGAGTCGCTGAATGCCGCGCCAACGGACTTTCTCATCTGGAATGGCGACGTCACCAACGATATTCACGACGAATCGAAGATCGCCGCGCAGTTCCTCGCCCCCGCCGGCCAGCCCTTTGCCGCAACCGTTCCCTTTTTCCTGGGACGTGGCAACCATGACGTCCGCGGTCGTGATGCCCGGTTCCTTTCCAATTACATCACCGGACCGGCGGGCGATTATTGCTACTCCTTCCGTCACGGCCCGCTGGCAGTTGTTGTGCTTGATTCAGGTGAGGACAAACCCGACGACCTGCCCGTCTATGCCGGTCTCAGCGGCTTTGACGCTTATCGCCAGGCTCAAAGGGGCTTCCTGGAGAAGACCCTGGCCGATCCGGCGTTTGCTTCGGCGCCCTTCAAGGTGTTGTTTGTGCATATCCCTCTCTTCTGGGAGACCGATGTGCCATCTGACTGGCCCGGTGTCTGGGGCAAGGATCTCAAGGGCCAGGTCATCAAAGGCTGGATCTGCCAAGACGGTCTGGCGAGGTGGCACGATCTGCTTGTCAAAGCCGGTGTAGATCTGGTTATTTCCGGCCACACTCACAAACATGCCTACTTCCCGCCGAACGAGCGGCATCCCTATGGCCAGCTTGTTGGCGGCGGCCCCAGGCCCAATCAGGCCACACGGATTGTAGGAACCGTCAGCCGAAATGAGATGACGGTGGTTGTCAACGACCTTGAGGGTCGTCTCTTGCTGCGGCAGTCATTCAAGCCCCGGTAGCCTCAGGTGTATCCGGTTGTGTCCCAAGTCCGGCTTGACACCCAATGGCAGGCCGGGCATCATTCGCTCTTGGCTTGACTTATGAGTAAGGCAATTGTCTTGCAGCATGTGGCGCATGAAGGGCCCGGGCGTATTGTCCCCGCTTTTCGCGATGCCGGCATTCCTGTGGAGGTTCGCCGCCTCTACGCGGGTGACGAGGTTCCCCCCGCCAGCGACGACATCCGAATCCTGATCGTGATGGGCGGCCCCATGGGCGTCAATGACGGTGACATGGGGAGATTCCCATTCCTAAGATCAGAAGTTGATTTGCTTAAAGCATTTATAGCATTCGATCGTCCCGTGCTGGGCATCTGTCTGGGCGCCCAGTTGCTGGCGTCGGCTGGTGGGGCCAAGGTTTATCCGA
>CAYSSA010000219.1:4391-4621 GCA_964433485.1 uncultured Tepidisphaeraceae bacterium
CATTGGTCCCGCGGCCGGAGAGCGGCTGGGGCCCGGTGACGCTGCCGTTTCCTGGTGGGACCGAACCGATTCTGTTTGGCGTGCGCGACGGCGCGCCGATGTTTCACTGGCATTTCGACACTTTCGATCTGCCGCGATTACACGCGCCGTCGGCACAAGGGGGATTGCCGGCGGGGGCTCCTCCTCCCTCGGGCAATTCGCTGCTGGCATCCACTAAGTTGTGTCGCCAT
>CAYSSA010000219.1:4642-8471 GCA_964433485.1 uncultured Tepidisphaeraceae bacterium
GTCAGAAGTGTGCTCGTCCGATCTGGACCGCGATGGAATTGAGGCGATGCTGGAACATGCGAAGGAGGATTGGATGAAGGTCTTGGGCGAAAGCGGCGCGTCCAGGATCCGCGAGGATACCGACCGTTTCTTTCCGGAGTACCAGCGGCTGGGTGATCGGATCATCTGTAACCTTATAGGATTTCTGAAGTTATCGTGATGTTCCAGAGGCGGTTAGCTCTGCCATTTTATAATGTTGTCGGTCATTCAACATTGGTTTCACTCGCGAGCTTCCCGGCCGTATGTTCGGCCTTGGGGCTTGGCGATTCCCGTTCTGGTTCTGGTGATCTGTCTGCCGCTGCTTCGGCCTTTGCTGCATCCGACCGATGTTTCTCAGAATGAGTTGGAGCGGTTAGCCACGATTGAGTGCATCGTCGAGCACGGCACTCTGTCGATAGACAAGAGCAGTTTCATCGTTAAAGACTTTTTGGATAGCGACTTACCGCAGGTTAAGCGGCGTTTCAGCAAGCAACCGCCGGTGCTTGCCGCGATTCTTGCTGGACCCTATTGGGTGATGACTCGTTGCGGTCTTAGTTTTGGGTCCAACCCCGCCTTGGCGTGTTATCTGTTGACGCTACTGGGGAGTACGCTTCCGGTGGCCGGGGCGGCCGCTCTGGTGTATCGGATGGGTCGAGTCTTTGAACTGGAGCGCCCCTGGAGGGCTCTGCTGGCGGCGGCGGCGGTATTTGGTTCGGGTCTGGTCAGTTACGCGACGGTGCTGAACTCGCATGCTCCGGCCGCAGCCATGCTTCTGGCAGGTTTCGCGGCGGTATACCACGCGGGCGCCACTCGGCAATGCGATCGATCGCGTGGCTGGGTGATGTGCGCCGGTCTGGTGGTGGCGCTGGCGGCGACGATCGACATGGCGGCGTTGGTGTTCCTGGTACTTCTGCCGCTGGTCGTACTGGCGCTTCGCTGGCCTATTCTCGTCAAGTTCAGGGCATTGCTGTGGTATGTTTTGGGGGCGATTGCCCCGCTGGCGTTTCATGCATCGCTGACGATACCCATGACCGGAGATGTGCGGCCGGGGTTTCTTCACGCGGCATATGCCTCGCGTGTGGGATTGGTGGAAGATTCGGAGGACGCGCCCTCGGCGGTTCGGATTACGGCGGGGAAGCTGCTGGATGGCGTATTTGGCCCGCGCGGGATGTTCACGCACTTTCCGGTTCTGGTTTTCGGGTTGGTTGGTCTGAGCATTGTTCTGCGGAGGCACTGGCCGGCGTCAACCAAGACTCTTGCGGGGGTGTCGGTGGGTTCGGCGATCCTGATTGTCGGCGTGTATGGGGTCCTGAATCCGGACTGGGGACAACCGATGTTTGCCGTTCGCTGGTTCATCCTCTTCCTGCCCTTGCTTGTTTTCTGGTCGGGGGCTTGGTTGCAGCGGCAGCATCGCCCCCTGACATGGGCGGTGGCGGCGGCCATGTTGTCGTTCAGCATTCTGACAAGCCTGATAGGAGCAGCGGCCCCGTTTGCGCCGGGCAAGCAGGGGGAGTATACGGTATACTCCGCGGCCAAGTGGCTGTTGCGCGCGCCGTCGCCGGCGAGGTATTCGATACTGAATCCGAAGGAATAGGGTTCGGGCGCGTGTGGCGGGCGACCTGCGGTGCTGTTGATCGAAAAGAGCCATCCGATATGAGCATGTGCAAGCAATTTGGTCTGTTCCTGATCCTATCTCTCATGGCGGAAGTCGCCTGGGCCGAGCAACCCAAGCCGGTTGTGTCGATCAAGGAGACTCCGCTTGGCGCTCCAGAGGCCGGCGCCCGCAAGGACCAGGCCATCTTCAGCGCCGATGGGCGGCATGTTGTCTGGCCTGTCACGCAGGACAACAAATGGTTCGTGGTGCTGGATGGCAAACCCAGCCCGATGTATGACTGGATATTGCTGAATACGTTGACATTGTCGCGTGAAGGCGGTCATTTGGCGTTTGTGGAGCAGGTGGCCGATGGTCTGCGCATGATTGTCGATGGCTCGCCGCAGAAGATTTACAACGCGGTTTCGCCGCCAATGTTCAGTCGGGATGGGTCGCGCATCGCCTACGTGGTGAAGCAGACCCGGGAGAGCAAGGGAGAACAGGTCGTCGTGGACGGAAAGGAGTCGCCGGAATACGGTAGAATTGCGCATCGGAGCCTGACATTTTCGCGTGACGGCAAGCGGTTTGCGTTTTCGGCGGAGCGTGACGGCAAGTGTTTCTGGGTGATCGATGGGCGCGAGGGCAAAGCATACGAGCATATCGGTCCAGTGGAATTCAGTCGCGACGGCGCCCGGTTTGCGTACGCGGGGCAACAGGCGGGTGGTTTTGTGGCGGTCATCGACGGAGTTGAAGCCGGCGCCTACGAGAAGATCGGCGCGTTTTCCTTCAGTCCGGATAACCGGCGTACGGGCTTCGTCGGGTTGAGGAACAGGCGAATGTATGCGGTCATTGACGGCAAGGAGATGTCGGAATTCGACCTGGTATTCGAGCCGGTCTTCTCGCCGGATTCCAAGCGGGTTTTGTATATCGCCGGGGATGCCCGGTCCGCGTGCGTGGTGGTTGACGGCAAGCCGCGGAAATTCTACGACAGGATTCTATCCGTGCGCTACAGCGGCGATGGTCGTCGCATCATGTATCTTGCTTTGGAGGGCCGCAGGCAGCGCGTGGTGATTGACGAAGAGGAAGGCAAGCCGTACGACCTCATTGCCCAGATGGCGATCAACGACGACGGTTCGCGCTGGGCCTACACGGCCAAGGAAGTGGACAAGCAGGTGATGGTGGTCAATGGCGAGGAATTGAGCGGAGCGTTGAACATGACCATGAGTCCCGGCGACGGCCGGTTTATTGCTCACGCTCGGGAGGACGGCAATCGTGCGGTGATGCTGGTCAACGGAGTCGAGGTGGGGAAATACGACGCTTTTCCGGCCGGCACGCGTTGGGTTTTCGACGGTCCGGACCGGTTCTACGCGATGGCGGTGAAGAATGGCGAGCTTGTTCGGCTTGAGGTTGGCATACAGCGATGAAGTTCAGGGCGAGGGTGGTTTCCGGTGTGGGTGTGCCGGGTCGTGGACGGGTGATTTGTCTGACTGGGAATTCATAAATCCTTTGGGCGCAATTGACATTATTGCGGTCGGCTTTATACTTCCCGTTCTTTGACGCAACAGGGTTGGAGTGTCTGCGCATTCCGGCCTGGCGGCGTCCCGCGTTGCTGCTGTAGCTCAGTGGTAGAGCGCGTCCTTGGTAAGGACGAGGTCATGGGTTCAACCCCCATCAGCAGCTCTGGCGGCACCCGGCATTTGGCACCGCACAGTGGCAAATGCGGAATATGTGAATGCGGGATGAAGCGATGAGCATTCCGCATTCGAGCATTCCGCATTTCCTGCTGTCCGGTCCCTAATGTCGGTTGCCGGTGTACGTTGGCGAGGCGTCTCGCCAGGCTCGCTTGGAACGGGGCTGATCGACAGCAGCCCAAAAACGAACCGCAAGGCGGTTCGGAGGATTTCGACATGGCAAAGGCAGTATTTGAGCGCAAGAAGCCGCACGTCAACGTTGGCACCATCGGCCACATTGACCACGGCAAGACCACCCTGACCGCCGCATTGGCGGCCCGTTCGGCCAAGATGTTCGGCACGGTTGCCAAGGACTACAAGGCGATCGCCAAGGGCGGCATCGACCGCGACGCAAGCAAGACGGTGACGATCGCCGCGGCGCACGTCGAGTACGAGTCTGAGAACCGGCACTATGCCCACGTGGACTGCCCCGGTCACGCCGACTACATCAAGAACATGATCACCGGCGCCGCCCAGATGGACGGCGCCA
>CAYSSA010000220.1:0-5797 GCA_964433485.1 uncultured Tepidisphaeraceae bacterium
TGAACGAGCCGAACACCCGGAAGAAAAGCGGCGGCGAATCCCAGGCATCGAACGGAGCGGCCCACAGGAAGACCAACACACTGACGCCGATCCCCAGTGGGATCAGGCTTGCCATCGCGCCGAACACATGGACGCCGCCCGACGAACGATTCGGATGCATCTGCCGCATGTAATCTCCGAGCGGCAATCATCCCGTATTCGTCAGGCAAGTCCATTATATAATCGGCGGAAGTCTGTAAGGAGCCAAAAGGGCATCATCGTCGATGTGTCCGGATGCGGATCAGGGTTGCTCGGATTCGTAAATCCGGTCGCCGATTCGCATGGCCTGGCGGTTCCGCATCTCGATCGATCGGCGCAGCTCGTACTTGACCGATCGCCACTGGTCGATGCTACACGGCACAAACTCGTCACTGTCGGGACCGGGGTTTTGCCGCAGCGCCTCCCGCCCGGCTTCGATGATCTCCAGAACCTGGCGGTATTTCTGATCGGTCTTGTCGGAGAAACCCGACAGGCACGGGCTGGATTCCGGATCATCGAAGTTGATGGCCGTTGGCGAGTGCAACTTCTGGCCGGTGAGCTGCGACAGCCTTGCGAGTTGCTGGTCGGTCAGGGGGCTGCGACCATAGAGATTATTCGGATAGGCCGAAGCGTACGATGGATAGTAGGGGGCGTTCAGGTCCACCCATGTGATGAGAGTCTCCAATTCGCGCGGCGATAACTTCACATCGTAGTGTCCGTTGCGCAAGGTCTGAATCAGTTTGCTCGGGTGCGATCCCCATGACTTGGCTTGCAGGGTGTGTGCCGGACCGGCCCCGGCCACTGTGAGCTGGCGTTTGGTCCAAAGTTCAGAATAAGAAACATTGAACGTCAGGCCTCGGCCTCCCGATAGATTCAGTTTGGTCTTATGTTCCTGTCCGGCCGCGTGGCACGACAGGCAGTGTTGATTCCAGATGGGCTGGATATCGCGCAGGTAGCTGATTGGGCGGATCTGACCGTGCCATCCGTCGAGTCGGCTGGGCGCGCGTCGCAGCGCCAGGGGAACACCCTGCGTCGGCAGAGGCGGCGCCGTGCGGCGGTCCTCATGGCAACCGATGCAGGAAGCTCTTTCGCCGGACTGCACCAGGGTGCCGCTGCGCATCGACTGCACCATCATGCCGTTCTCATCCAGAAGCTGGAAGAACACAAATTTCTCCGGCGGGAGCGCGAAATGCGCCGAGCCGTCGGCCTCCACCGGCACCGTTCCCAGAATCGTCTTGTTGCCAAAATCATGCCAGTTCATGGCGGGGCCTTCAAATCCCTGGCCGTTCCAGCCCGGCCGCGTCCAGAACTGCTTGGGTGGCGATTCCACCACGCGGAGGTGTTTCACCGATCCCCGCTCGATGCCCGCCATATGCGTTCCGAGGTAAACATCCTGCACGTAGAAATACCCATCGCGGTTCTCGAAGTCGCGACGGTCGGGTGCTGCGCGGGGAACCGGGCGCGGTCCCAGCGGCAGGGGATCGAAACACCCCGGTCCCTCGGTGTGGAGCATGATTTCATTGCCGAAGACATCGATCAGGAAGATGCCGGTTTGCTCGCCCTCCCCCGTCATGCGCGAGCACAAGAAGTATTTTCCCGCTCCGGCTTCCGTAGCCGCATCCGCCAGGGGATAGGGGTCTTCGTACTTGAGCTTCACCGCCATGAACGCATCCCACGCGTCCTTGGCCGCGCCGGGATCCTTGATGAGCCTTCGCGCGTCCTCCGGCCAGATCCGCACCACCGGATCCCGTCCGTCGAGTCCGCGCCGCGGATCGACAACGGCAATCGCGCCCCAGGGCCGGTCGTGGCAGGAACTGAACGTGCAGACCACCATGTCGGAGCCGGGAATCGCCCGTCCATCCAGAACCGCGCCCGGCGAGGGCGTGTTGTTGCCCCAGAAGACCGCGTGGTTGGTCCCGTCGGCGTTGCACGTCCACAGACCCTGCGCATCTCCGAAATTCCGGTCCACGTATTCCCACCGGTCGTAGAGAATGCGGCCATCGGGCATCAGCGAGGAGTGTCCCTCGAACAGCGTGCTTTTGCCGATCTGGTGAATGTTTGAGCCATCGCCGTTCATGCGGAAGAGGTTGGCCATGATGTGGCGGTTGCAGGCACAATACTTAGGCTCGCGGGTGCTGGTGAACAGAATGCCTCCGTCCGGAAGGTAGATTGGATCGAGGTCATCCACATCCTTCATGCGAGTCAGCGCGCGGGGTTCGCCGCCGGCGACGCTGATTTCATGGATGTGGTAGCTGTCATTGGCGTCCCGTCGCATCGAAAACAGGATCCGACGTCCGTCGAAGCTGACCTCCGGATCTCGCACCACTCCCTGCGGCAATTCGAGCAGCGTCGAGACCCGGCCCGATCGCACATCCAGCAGTTTCAAGGCGCCGCCGCCCTGATAACGACCGTCGTTGTACTCATGCAGGGCGGCCGGGAAAAAGGTGGCGGTGTTGTGGTGGTCACGGGCGTACTGATGACGCACGACGAATGCAATGGGTTGGCGCGCCACCAGCGGATTTGCCAGCATTGCCTCTCGCTGGAGCTTCTGGAACTCGCCGGCGGGTGTCGGGTTCCTCTCGAACTCCGACAGACGGGCCAGCAAAGCCGCGGCGTCGTGATACTCCACCGGGAAACTGCCGGCGAGATCCTCAATGGCTGCGCGCAACGACCTGATCTCCCGTGGCGTGGGGCTATCGGCCGCGCAGGATGCAGCAGCGATTAATGCGAGCAGCAAGACGGCCGGCCCGGTTCTCATGCGGTGGTCCTCGATGTTGCCCCTGATTACTCTGCTTGTACGCGGTCCGTTGCGGGGGTAGAGTGCGCGCGGGAGCGAATCATGCGGAAGTGCATCCTTGTTCTCGGGCTTCTCGCGTCGAGCATCGTCCAGGCAGTCGTCGGGCAACCGTCACCGAAATATCCGACCGATTTGTCGATCTGGCCGAACCGCACGAGCTTTGCCAACAGTGATCCCTGGATCGCTGCCAACCATGACCGCATTCGCCAGATGCAGCCGCGGGTGCTGCTGGTGAATTTCTCCAATGAGCACACTCCCGAGCACCTGCAGGCGCTGGCGTCGCGGATCATCAGGTGTCTTGCGGAGGGTTCTCGGTATCATGGCTACGCCGATCCGACAGCGCCGGCGTTTCTCAAGTACGAGGTCTTCAAGTTTGTTGACTTGCGCGATGTCGATCGAACTCAGGGCAATTCACGTTTGATCCCTGTGAAGAATCCCGAGGCCAGGCGGGGATTCAACTTCAAATACAAAGAAATGTACTCAGAGGCATTTGCCAGGCACTATGCGGTTGCCGATCCCGATCAGCCCGGGCGCTTCCTGCCGCTCGGCGAGTTGATCGACCGGGGTTATGTCCATGAGGTCTGGTATTTCGATTCGGGCAACGTTGGCGTGTTCCCCCATGTTGGCGGATTTGAGTCCATCGAACTCAAACCGGTCTACGATGATCAGTTCCGCCGCGTCGAGGGCAAACCGCCCGTGCAATCCGGCAACGGAGGCGATCCCGAGATGCCATGGACCGGACGCAGCATCCGCATCGGTTTCATCAACGCTTCGCGTGGCGCCGGCTGCTTCATGGAGAGCCTGTCGCATTCCTTCGAGGGCATGGCGCACGGCCGGGCGATTCCGTACTTCACCAGGTACTTCTACGAGTTTGCGGGATTTGACCTGAACACGCGGCATTCGCTGCCGTTCAGTTCCCTGTACGGCGCGGGGTTGGGTCAAGATAGGATCCGTTATCCCGATCCCGCGACCATGATCGTGCCGCACCATGGCCGGGAATTTCGCGTGGGGAGCTATGTCGCCTTCGCCGGCAATGTTCACTTCCCGCCCAATGGCCGCGCGCACTACGACATGGATAATCACGAGCCGGTGAACTCCACCATAGAGGATTGGCGCGTCGGCAGCGGACCGGGGGGGCGGGATCTGGCCAAGCCGTACACATGCGACGTGCTCAAGCCCTATCGGGAGCTCGCTCCCGACTGCATGGGCGCGTGGCTGATCTACTGGCGCCAGAACGTGCCGGGCCTGGACAACCGCGCCAGGGATGATCAGCGCAAGCCCATGAAGAACTGGTGGCCGTTCCTGTTCTATTGACCGGTGGTTCGCTTCTGGCTGTTTCTCTTCGCCGCTGCGTTGTCGCCGGTGCGCGTGCCGGGTGGCTCGGGAATGCGCCCCTTGTCGTCGGTTTCGACGATCCAACTGTCCAGAACCTCGCGCAGGGACTTGATCCTCGCCTTGTGCTCCGGCCGTTCGGAAGCGGCCAGATTGTTGATCTCCCACGGATCGGTTTGCAGGTCGTAGAGGTCCTCCTCCGGCATTTGCGGCCGGCAGAGCGCTTCCTGCGGCGGTGTCAGTTTGCCCTGGGCGTGAAGTTCCTTGAGAAGATTCCACACGGGGTACTGCCGCTCCTTGTAGGCGTTCTCGGCCAGCAGCGGAACCTGCGGCGTGAAATTGCGGATGTAGCGATAGCGGGCATCGCGCACGGTGCGGATGCGCATGGCGGTCTCGTCACACCGGTCGCGGCCACCGAAAACAAACTCGCGATCGGGCTCACATTGCTTGCCGAGGAAAATCCGTCCCTGCATCTTCGGTGGTTTGGCCGCGCCGGCGATGTCCAGCATGGTGGGGGCAAGGTCGATGGCATGGATCAGGCGATGGTCCACGGAGCCAGGCTTGACCTGTGACGGCACGGCGAATCCACTGGGCCAGCGGATGATCGCCGGGACGTTAAGGCCCTCCTCGTAGCAGAACTGCTTGCCTCGCACATGAGACTGTCCGTTGTCGCCGAAGAAAACGACGATTGTGTTGCCGGCCAGTCCATCCTGCTCAAGGCTCGCGAGCACAAGACCCACCTTGCGGTCCAGTTCGCTGATGTCGTCGAGATACCTGGCCCAATCCTCCCGTGTGACCGGATGATCGGGATAGTAGGGGGGTATCTCGACCTTGGCGGGGTCGGCCTTCTTCGGAGCTTTGTAGGCTCTATGAGTCTCGCTGAAGTTGATCTGCGCGAAGAAGGGCTGGTGGGTCTTGAGGTCGTCCCAGTTGGCCGAGTCGAATGGCTTGCCCTGATAGGAGAAATTCCAGTCGGTCTTGCCGGTGCCCTTGAATCGGCACGATGCCGGCAACTGCACCACATTGGCGGTGAAGTATCCGGCGTCGCGCATCCAGTCGGTGAGCAGGCGAACTCCCTCGGGCAGGGGCTTCTTGTCCACCGTGCGATGGTTGTGCGCCCCGATTGTTGTCGCGTACATGCCGGTCATGAACGCCGAACGGCTGGGTGAACAGACATGGTCGGCGTAGAAACGCGTGTAGCGTGCGCCTTCGGCGGCCAGGCGGTCGAGGTTGGGCGTCCAGACCTCCTTTGTACCGTAGCAGGCCAACTGAGGTCCGATGTCTTCGGCGATCAGCCAGAGAATGTTGGGCCGCGGATTGTCGGCGGCGACGGCGGCGAGCGAACCGATGGCCAGCGAGAACAGAAGGCAAACGCGGATGATTCGAGCGGCGTGCATCGTCGTTCCTCACGGCTTGGGATCGGGTTCGCCCCACACCTTCGGGGCTTTGAATCCGGGTCGCGCCGGCCGGTTCTTCGGTGCGACCGCCTCTTTGGCCAGCCCCTCATAGCGGGCGCGAAGTTCCTTGACCTTGTCCGGTCTCGCGGCAGCCAGGTTGTTCTTTTCAGCGACGTCCTCCGCGAGATTGAACAGGCCGATGGGCTCCGTTGCGGCGCGGGCCCTCGGGCGGGCGGCCGCCGGCGCCGCAACG
>CAYSSA010000220.1:5816-6212 GCA_964433485.1 uncultured Tepidisphaeraceae bacterium
CGTCTTCCTCCACAGCGGCTTCCGAGCCGTTGAGCACGAGTTTCCAGTCGCCCATGCGGATGGCTCCGCGGGCGGGTTCGGCATTGAGCAGAATGGCTTCATGGGGCGAGGCTTTGCCTTCCGCAATCGTTGGCCAGATATCCCGGCCATCGATCGGCAATTTCTGTTCCAGCGACCCGCCACCGAGTTTGATCAGCGTCGGATACCAATCAACCATATGGATTGGTTCGTGCACCGCACTGCCGGCCTTGATCTTTCCTTCCAGCGTTGCGAAGGCGCACACCCGCACGCCGCCTTCGTAGAGCGTGCCCTTGCCGGCGCGGAGCGGGCCGTTGCTGGTGACCCGGCCAGGCGCCGGCCCGCCGTTGTCGCTTGAGAAGATGATCAGCGTGTTGG
>CAYSSA010000220.1:6250-8452 GCA_964433485.1 uncultured Tepidisphaeraceae bacterium
GGCCGATGGCTTGGTCCATGGCCGCCACCATGCCGGCATAGGTGCGGCGGGGTTCCTTCAAGGCGGCGTAGGGCTCTTTGAATTTCTCAGGAACCTGGTGGGGAGCGTGAACGGCGTTGAAGGGGACATAGAGAAACAGCGGTTTGTCCCTGGGCTGTGCGCGAATGATGCGGGCGGCCTCGTCAGCGATCAGGTCCGTGCTGTATCCCTCATCGTGGCAGACCTTGTCGTCGCGATGCCAGTCAAAACCGCCGTCGCGAGTATGCTTGAAGTAGTCTATGGCGCCGCAATAGTGGCCATATTGATGGTCAAACCCTCGCCGCGTCGGCAGATAGGCCGGTTCGTGTGCGCCGAGGTGCCACTTGCCGCAAATGGCGGTGGTGTAACCGGCCTCGCGCAGCGCCTGCGGCAAGGTCCGTTCTTCCAGTGGAAGTCCATATTCCGCCCATGGCCGGACGACGCCTGATTGAAGACCGTATCGCATGGGATAACGCCCGGTCAGAAGGCACGCTCGCGTGGGCGAGCAGACCGGCATGGCGTAGAACTGTTCAAGCCTGGCGCCGGACCGGGCGAGCTTATCGAGATTCGGCGTCCTGATCTCGCCGCCGTGCCAGCCCACGTCGGCCCATCCCTGATCGTCCGAGAGGAGCAAGAGAATGTTGGGTTTGCCTGAGGCATCGGCCACGCACGACTGTCCGGCCGGGACTCCAAGAAACATCGCCACGAGAACTAGGTTGATGAGTCTGTTCATGGCGTCCACGATCATAACATGGACACCCGGACTATGGCAGCTCGCCATTCACCATGCGTTTTGCCGCGGGGCCACCGATGTGGAGAGCGTCACCACCTGTGCCCCGGTGGATTCGCCGACATTCGCCGTGGCGGATGTGGTGCGGATGCCCAGGGTGATCGAGGCCCGCCTCAGCAGGTCGTATGCCCCGCCCGACTTGTTTGAAGCCTCGCTTCGCATCGGTTCCATGGTCACGTCGAATTGCTCGACCCCTGTGAGCATGACGTGCTCGGTTGTTCCACTCACGCAAAGCAGCCGTTTATTGGCCGAGTCATAGCGATAAGTGATCTCATTTCCGTTGGCGTCGAACATGCAGATTCCATGGTCGGCCACGGTCGTGCCCGCGGAGAAGCCCGCGATGGCGGCCGAGCTTTCGGGGGCATGCGTGTCGCAGGTGCGGACCATCGTGCAGATGCGGTGCATGGCGATCCGGGCCTGCTGCATCAGCCCGGCCTGCTCCTGGTTGATGGCATACGCCGTGAACGAGGCATTGAGCGCCGCCGCGGCGGCCGTCAGAAGTATGGCCACGATGACCAGGGCGATCATCATTTCGGCCAATCCCAGGCCCCTGTAGCGGTTGATGATTCTGTGGCTCACGGCCTAGTGTCCTTCCTTATAGGTGCTGGCGTCGGCGGTGATGTCGATGGCGACGTTGATTCCATCGGGCAGGGCGCGGTAGGGGTTGTAGCGGACGTCGATCTTGCCCCAGCCGCCTTCCGGCATGGGACTGGATGGATCAGTGGAGGAGTCCGACGAACCGAACCAGCCCAGCGTCGTGTTGCCGGCCCCGTCGCCCGTGATGATGATCGATCCGTCCACCATCGACGATCCGCGAATATCCAGGTTGCCGGCCACAACCACGCCGATCAGCTTGCTCGGGGCCGTGCCGGGATTCGTGAACGACCCCATCTCGATGTTTGTATTCGGCGCGATGATCGTGGCCGTCTCGTCCACCTTGTTGTCGAACAACGTGGCCCCGGTGAACTCCCATGAATTGGTGAAATGCGTATAGGCGGTGGGCACGGACGAGATCACCGGGCCATTGAACGTGCAGTCGTTGAATCGCAGGTTGTTTCCGTCGTTGAATCCCTTGGAATTGGCCTTGGTGAGCGTGGTGCTGGCGGAGAAGGTTCCGCTGATCATCCGCTTGGACCAGGTCATGCCGTCCGTCGGGCTCGTGGTGGTCTGTCCCGCGGTGTTGGTGATGTTGGTCGTCACATCAACGTAGGTAACGCCCTGGAAGTTGCAGTTGTCGAACAGCGCATTGAGGCCCTTGGGAATCTGCACGTTCTTGAAGGTCATGTTCCGGAACACCGGCCGCTGGTATGTCGCCTGATACGAGGTGGAACCATAAGGGGTCCGTTCGGTGGAGGTGCCGCCGTTGGCGCCAGTGGCCGCCAGCACGGCGTTCT
>CAYSSA010000221.1:0-1091 GCA_964433485.1 uncultured Tepidisphaeraceae bacterium
AGAACCAGATGATCACCGTCTGCTTCATCGAGAACGTGGACGCCATGGGCGTGCATACCGGCGACTCCTATTGCGTGGCGCCGATGCTGACCATCGACCCCAAGCTCCAGGCCAGACTCCAGGACTATTCCTATCGCATCGTCGAGTCGATCGGCGTGATCGGCGGCACGAACATCCAGTTTGCCCACGATCCCAGGACCGGCCGCGTCGTGGTGATTGAGATCAACCCGCGTACATCGCGGTCTTCGGCGCTGGCGTCGAAGGCGACCGGTTTCCCGATTGCCCTGGTGTCGGCCAAACTGGCGGGCGGACTGACGCTGGACGAGATTCCCTACTGGCGCGACGGCACACTCGAGAAATACACGCCCTCCGGCGATTACGTGGTTGTGAAGTTCTCGCGATTTGCCTTCGAGAAATTCAAAGGCGCCGAGGATAGGCTCGGCACGCAGATGCATTCTGTCGGCGAGGTGATGAGCATCGGCAAAACCTACAAGGAGGCGTTCCAGAAAGCTATCCGCTCGTTGGAAAATGGCCGGTATGGCCTGGGTTTCGCCAAGGATTTCAACCAGCGGACGTTGCCCGAACTAATGGCGATGCTCAACGAGGCAACCAGCGAGCGCCAGTGGATCATGTACGAGGCGCTGCGGAAGGGCGCAGACGTGCAGGCGCTCTATGAGAAGACACACATCAAGCCGTGGTTCATCCAGCAGATGAAGGAACTGGTGGAGTTGGAGGAGCAGATCCTCAAGTATAAGGGCGACCATTTGCCCGACGCCCTGTTGCTACAGGCGAAGAAGGACGGCTTCGCGGACAGATACCTCGCAAAACTGCTGGGGATTCCCGAGACGCAGATTCGCGCCCGCCGCATCGGGCTGGGCATGGTGGAAAAATGGGACGCGGTTCCCGTCAGCGGTGTCGAGATGGCCGCCTACTACTATTCCACCTACAACGGTCAGGACAAAGTCCCTGTCAGCGATCGCAGAAAGGTCATGGTTCTGGGCGGCGGGCCGAACCGCATCGGGCAGGGAATCGAGTTCGACTACTGCTGTGTCCACGCCGCGTTCGCTCTGCGCGAGGCCGGCTATGAGACC
>CAYSSA010000221.1:1125-2072 GCA_964433485.1 uncultured Tepidisphaeraceae bacterium
ACGACACATCGGACAAGCTCTACTTCGAGCCGCTCACCTGCGAGGACGTGCTGAGCATCTACGCCAAGGAGAAACCCGAAGGCGTCGTGGTGCAGTTCGGCGGACAGACGCCGCTCAACATCGCCAACGAACTGGCGGCCGCCGGCGTCAAGATTCTCGGCACCTCGCCGGACATCATCGACCTGGCCGAAGACCGCGACCGTTTCCGCAGGATGATGGAAAAGATGGGCATTCCCATGCCCGAGTCGGGCATGGCCGGCAACTTCGATGAGGCCAGGGCGATCGCGCGGCGTATCGGCTATCCGCTGATGGTCCGGCCGTCGTTTGTGCTGGGCGGGCGCGGCATGGAGGTGGTGCATGACGAGGATGCCCTGCGACACTATATCAGCGCCGCAGTAGACATCACGCCCGATCGTCCGATCCTCGTGGACCGTTTCCTGGACAACGCCATCGAGGCCGAGGCCGATGCCCTGGCCGACGGCGCCGACGCCTTTGTGCCGGCTGTCATGGAGCACATCGAACTGGCCGGCATTCACTCGGGCGACTCGGCCTGCGTGATTCCACCCGCCACGCTTTCGGAAAAGCACATCAGGACGATCGAGGAATACACCTTGCGAATCAGCCGTGAACTGAAAGTCTGCGGCGTCATGAACATCCAGTACGCGATCTGCCAGGACAAGGTGTATGTTCTGGAGGCCAACCCGCGGGCATCGCGAACCGTACCGTTGGTGTCAAAGGTCTGTAACGTGCCGATGGCCCGGATTGCCCTCAAGCTGATGCTGGGAACGAAACTGAAGGATCTGAACCTGAAGCGGATGAAGATTCCGCATGTGGGCGTCAAAGAGGTGGTGTTGCCGTTCAACATGTTCCCCGAGGTTGACCCCGTGCTCGGTCCGGAGATGCGCTCCACAGGCGAAGTCCTTGGCATGGCGCCGACATTCGGCCTG
>CAYSSA010000221.1:2122-8388 GCA_964433485.1 uncultured Tepidisphaeraceae bacterium
ACGGGCACGGTCTTCATCTCGGTGAAAGAGAAAGACAAGCCCGCGGTGGCGGACATCGCCCGACAGTATCAGGAACTCGGCTTCCGCATCAAGGCCACCGGCGGAACACGAAAGTTCCTTGAGGAACACGGCATCAAGGCAGAACTGAGCCACAAGATTCACGAGCTTCAGCGGCCCAACGTCGTGGACGAAATCAAGAGCAAGCAGATACAGCTCATCATCAACACGCCGCTGGGCAAGGCCGGGACCGCCGACGATGCATATATCTGCAAGGCGGCCATCAAGTACAAGATCCCCTATCAGACGACACTGGCGGCCGCGCGCGCGTCCGTACAGGGGATCATCGAATCGCGGCGCGGCCGCGCCGGCGTCAAATCGTTGCAGGAATACCACCGGAACATCCGGAGCCTTTAACCGGGGGTCCCGCGGCAATGTGACCTTCGTCTGATGCAGCGGCAGGCCTCTCCCAGGGCTCCAAGGCAAACCCTTGGGTATTGTTGTCGCGCAATGCAGCGGCCTCGCCGTAGGCTCCCCAGTTGTCGGCCGAACAAGGGATGTGTCCCGCAGGATTCTCCGCAGATTCGCAACCGTGGCATTTTCTACTTGACATGCAACGATGGCGCGCTCCAGTATGGTTCGTTGTGACTCGCCGGCGTGTTCGCATTCGTACGCGTGTGGTCGGTACCGAAGGGCAAACCAGAGCGAACAGCCGACCTGTGACCCAACATCTCTCTCACAAGGAGGCACACCATGTGGGTGCAACAACGCGCATTGGCAACAAAGGCTCTCGCTCTATGGGTCGTTCTCGCGTTCTGGATTGCAGGAACGTGTTCGGCTGAAATCAATATCGAGGGACAGAAAACCGGCACTTCTCCCGTATCGCACGAGTGTCCCGAGCCGGTCACGCATATGTGCGTAGACCGTCTCAACCCCAATCCCATCACCCGTCTGGCCGGACCCTCTCAGGCGTTCATCGACGCCTTCAACACTTATTTCCCGGACTGGAGCTATACGGCCAATTACACGAAACCATGGACGGGCACGCTCACCATCGACTCCTACAAGGCCGTTGATTATGGCGTGGGTTCGGAGAAACACGATCCCGGCTGCATCGACATTCCCGGCCTCCACGGTATGGGAGCCGAGCTTAAATGCCATTACGCGCCGGGCGACAATGATGGCATCGAACGTTTCCGTTGGATACAGATCATCATCACCAGCGATCCGGCCGGCGGCCTCGCTCCCTACACGCCCTATGTCGATCCCTGGGGCGATCCTCCGGAAGACAATCTGCCGTTCTACTTCAAGGAAGGCGAATGGACGGATTGGGGGCTGGCCGACGAGAAGTGGTTCCTCGACCGGCCAAGGCGCGAATGCCCCTGCCTGGGCACCGTCAGTTGGCAGGCGGAACTCTATTTGGTTGACTGGCGAACTGTGCCTGGCTCAACAACAGACAACTACGTCTTCGTGACCGAGGGCATCCGCTGGGGATTCGAGATCAACTGCGTGCCCGAACCGGGTATTCTCCCGGCGGGGCTCATGCTCATGGTCCTTGTCATCTGGATCAGGCGCCCGGGACGGTCGGCGGAAATCTCAGAGAACTGATGCCGTCGAGTCCGCTGCCGACGACGGCCGCGATCACGGATCGCGGCGGCAAACCCGCTTCATTCAATCAATCGGTCAGGCCCTCTCCTTTGACGTCATCCAACCTCTTTTGCAGTCTCGCGGCGACCGGTACACTCGGCCGTCGAACAGTGACCGTGCGGCCGTCGCCGCCGGTCGCTGTTCGCAGGAGGTTGTTCACGGCATGCCGCTGTTTTTTCAACGCCCCGATGGTTCATATCAGGCCCACAACGCCACGGTGTGCGGCGATGTCACGGTCGGGACCCAGTCGAGCTTCTGGTTCAACGCCGTCGCGCGGGGCGACGTGGCCCCCATCGTCATCGGCCGCCGGGTCAATGTGCAGGATGGCGCCGTCATCCACTGCGATCATGGCATTGCCAACACCATCGAGGATGAGGTCACAATCGGCCACGGCGCGATCGTGCATGGGGAATTCGTCGGCCGGGGGACTCTGATCGGCATGCATGCGACGGTCCTCGGGCGCACGCGCATCGGCCTTGAGTGCCTCATCGCCGCCGGTGCGGTCGTACCGCCGGGTCTGGTGGTCCCGGACCGGCATGTGGTCATGGGCGTTCCGGGGAAGATCATCCGTCCGGTCAGGCAGGAGGAACTGAAATACATGCGCTGGTTGTTCGGACACTATGTGGCGCTGGCCGAGCGGTACATCGCCGGGGATTTCAACCACGTCCCGGGGAACGCCGGCGAACGCACACTCCATTGACAAGCCCGCCGCGAACGCCAAGATGCCGGGCTTTCACGAAAGACAGGTGCGACATGTCCACCGGCGGCAATAGATTCTCAAAGCCCAACGAAACGCGGATTCGCCGTGAAATGTGCGAGATCGGGCGGCGGTTGTGGCTGCGGCAGTTCTGCGCCGGCAATGACGGCAACCACGCCGTGCGCGTCGCCGAGAACCGCGTTCTGATCACGCCAACGGGCATCAGCAAGGGCTTCATGAAACCGGCCGACATCTGTGTGGTGGACATGTCCGGCCGCCAGCTTTCCGGCACTCGAAAACGAACCAGTGAAGTGCTGATGCACCTCGCCATCATGCAGGAGCGTCCCGATGTGCGGGCGGTCATCCACACGCACCCACCGCACGCCACCGCCTTTGCCATTTCGGGGCTGGATCTGCCCAGCGGAGTCTATCCCGAAGCCGACTATCTGCTGGGGCCGGTGCCCACGGCGCCCTATGTGATGCCAGGCGACCAGCGGCTGGCCGACACGATCCGCCCGCTGGTCAAGGACTCGACGACCATCCTCATGCAGAACCATGGCGTTGTATGCTTCGGGGCGGACCTGGAAAAGTGCTACTACAACATGGAAGCCGTCGATGCCTACGCCCGTATCCTGATGCTCGTGAAACAGATCGGATCGGTGCATGCACTCTCGGACGAGGAGATGACTGAACTGCTCACGATCAAGATCCGCAACGGCCTGCCCGACCCGCGACTGGTGAACGGGCGATTCGCCGGCCAGCGGTCTGAAGGATTCTTCAAGGGATGCGCGAGGCGATGAGGACCGCTCATGGCAGTTTCTCAAGATCCATTCGGTCCTTCGGGCGATCTGCCGCGCTCTTCATCTTCCGTAACCAGGCAAGCGACACATAGCGAATCTCACCCGTGTTGACGCCATCACGGTAAAACGCCTCCACATCCTCAGACGGAAACCCTGGAATGTAGTCGAACAAGTCCACAAAACCGTAATCCGTGCAGAGCATCATCAGATGTGTCGCCCGCACGTATGCCGCGGACACCGGAATCAGTCTCTCCAGGCCGGTCTGCGGATCCCGCTCATTGGAAATCCATGCGGCATTCGCCTCCCGCAGCGCGGCGACAAGTCTCGACTCCGAGTCCTCCGAACGGAGCCAGACCAGATCAACATCCTCGGTATTCCGAACGTACCCATGAAACTGCACAGCATGGCCCCCGATGACGACAAAGGGCACCGCGTGCCTGCGCAGCAGCACAAAAAACTCGTGTTGGGGCTTAAATGTGCTCATGGGGATCGACGGCTCTCTGGCGAAGGTTTCGACGCACGAAGTGGTCCCACGCCTCGGGGTTGGCCTGCAACTGCCGCATGGCCCACTCGTGCATCTGCCGGCCGCGCGCAATGCGCTCCTCCGGGGTCATACGCAGCCACATCTCCCGCATCAGCCGGTCGCGTCGGGCAATTTGTTCGGTTTCGTTCTCCATGTGGTTCCGGTGTATGGAGTATACCCGATGCCCCCATTTGACGTATGGACTGCCCAAGTGTGCCCAAACCACCCCCCAAGCCCCTCGAGTCAACGGGCCGAAAGATATCTAAAGCCCTGGCGGCAATTATCTTCACCCGTCAGCGATAATTATCATGCCCCGTGACTCTGGCGGCTTTTCTGCCGCGTGTGCCGCTGTCTCGTTACGCTCGCCGGCAGCAAACGCGCATCGGTCGGACCCTTTCGGCCATATTTCATCTCGGACGCTCGGCGACCGCCCGCGCGGAGCAGCCGAAGGATGAAGGATAAACAACAGCTCAGCCCGCCGCGATTTCCTTGCCATACTTTCGACCCTTCCACATCGTTCCGCCGCCGAAATGGTGTTGCCATGCGGAATGGCTGGCGATCGCCAGATAAAGCGCCGCGCTGACCGGCATGAGAAACATGTGCCACCACGGCAGGCGCAGGAACTTCACACTGCGACGGTGAACCAGCGTCTGCGAAGCCCACATTACCAGGCAAACGGCCGCCAGCAGCAGACCACGCGTTGAACGATCCTTCAGCAACCACACCATGCCCAGCGCCGCATACACCGGCGGCAGCACAACGAATAGCAATCCAAAAACCAGCCCCACCCAGAACTTGCGCGGCTGATATTCCATTCCGGCATAGGCGTTCTTCGACAGCCCTTCCCAAAGGTCATCGAAATCTTCGTACATCTGCGTCGAGATCAGATCGTGCGTCAGCCGACTGTGCGTGCGGGCGCCGGATTCCTTCAACTTGCGCGCAAGGTTCACATCCTCGATGATCTCCCCCTTCACCGCCTCGTGGCCGCCGATCTTCTCATACGCCTCGCGACGCACCAGGATAAACCCGCCGGCTGCCAGGGCGACCTTGCTCTTGGGATCGTTCGCTTTGCCGGGCGGAAACATCAGGCCGATAATCGTCATTAGACCGGCCATGCCGATCTTCTCAATCTCGCTGCTGAAAATCAGCGTCGGAAACAGGCTCACCATGTCATATCCGCCTTGGAGAGCCAGTCGCATAGCCTGGCCAACCGCCTGTGGATGAAAGAACATGTCGGCATCCGTGAAACAAAGCCACGGCGTGTCGGCACGGTCTACGCCCTGCTTGACCGCCCAAGGCTTGCCGCACCATCCATCCGGCCGAGCAGCGCCGTCGATCACATCCAGATTCGCGTGCTCCGCCTGAAGCGCTGCCAAAACACTGGCCGAATCGTCATCGCTTTGATCGTTCACAAGTATGACCTTCATGCCAGGATAATCCTGCCGACAAATGGTGGGAATCGTGTCCGGCAGCACTTTGGCCTCGTTCCTCGCGGGGATAATAACCGTAAGCCCAGGAACCACAGCGGGTTGTGGCAGCTGGTCCGTGGAATCCAGCGTCTGCTTGTATCCCAGGCGATGAGCGGGACTCACAAGCAGAAAAACCCAGATGAGCGCAAGAATCGAGAGCAGTATGAGGATCGCCGTCATATGGGAACTCAACAATAGGTCGGGCGAGGGCTTCTTCCCAATTTAACAACTGCCTGTCGAGTGGTTGCTGACGGCTTTGCCTAACTGGCCGGCCGACACTAGATTACACCGGGCTCAACGGTACGATGACTCAAACTTAACGTGATGCTCAAGTCCGAAGCACCATTCTGGGCTAGCATCCTACAGCGATTATGGAAGCATTGCGAGAGTTTCTGGATTCGCCCAAGGGCAAGGTCGCGGCAGGTCTGCTGGTTTTAGCCGGGCTCTTGGCCATCTACTACAGTGTTCGCAACAACCTCGGCCCAAGCGAAGCGGCGAGAATGTCCAGCGAACGTTTCATGGTCTGCGCAGAAACCAATCAGTCCTTCAAGATCACTGTGAAACCCGGCTTGGAATTCCCATGCAAGTCGCCCTACAGTGGACGCAACACAGGCTATCCCGCAGAGTTATGCTATTGGACGCGAGATGGACAGATCAAGCAATCGCCGACCTGTGTTCTGCTGAATTCGGTGATTAACAAGCCCGGGCCGACCTTTTGCCCCGAGTGCGGACGGCTGGTGGTGCCCAGAAACCCCCCGCCGGTCGCCGGCAAGGCACCGCCGACGGAAGAAGAGTATCGACGCAATCGCCCGTCGAGGGAGTGACAAGGAGACCGTATGCCCATCGGCAACAGAAGAAGTTGGAATGCCGGCTTCACACTCGTGGAGTTGCTGGTTGTCATCGGCATCATCGCGTTGCTGGTGTCGATCCTGCTGCCCGCCTTGCAAAAGGCGAGGGAGGCGGCAAACACCGCCGCGTGTCTTGCCAATCTGCGAGCCATTGGCCAGGGAATGCTGATGTACGCGCAGGAGAACCGGAACGCCATCGTCGGCTCGCCCCTGACCTCGGGCAGCTATCTGTGGCGGGAGTCGTCGGGCAGTGTCAGCAGAGCGCCTGGCGTGACGGACTCCAAC
>CAYSSA010000222.1:0-4927 GCA_964433485.1 uncultured Tepidisphaeraceae bacterium
GTACTTACAGAAGAAACTCCAGGCATAGCAAGAAAACTACATGCGGTTGCCCTGCGTGCAAAACAAGTTTCGGGGTGGTTCACTTCCACTATTCCGATAAAAGGGTATAATACATTTGTTTTGATTGACTGGCGGTGGTGATGTGGTTGCCCCCGTCGGATAAGGATGGTGATGGCGCCATAGGGGATGCCACGGCATGGGAAACACCGCATGGATCAGGGAAACAGCCGATCGTATTCTCGAAGTTATCGTTCACAAAGGGAACTCAAGGACACTGCGGGCACGCGTGCGTTATTTGAACTGGCGCGCCAGACTGTGGCGTTTGACCTGGCCCTGCTTGTTTCAGTCCTCCCGGGCCGCGGCCTTGGACTGATGCAGCCCGCCAAACTCCCGGATGGGGTTTTCAAGGCTTATGCCTCGCTGGCGCCGGGCGAGGACCCACTGGTGTGGGCGAGCATCATGGCCCAGCGGGTTGTCCGTCTATCGGATGGTTCGCCCGGTCAGGCGGCCAACACCTCGGCGTATGATCGGAAGTTCCTGTATCCACTGAGGTTGCGCGACGCATTGTCAGTGCCGTTGTCCGAGCCTGTATTGCCGGGGTATCCGGGCGCCGTTGTATTACTGCGCGACGAGCATGCCCAGGACTTTTCCGATGCCGAACTGCAACGGGCCGCGGAATTGAGCGGAGTGATGGATAACTATCTGTATGGCGAACGCCCGGCTCGAGCGGCAGCACTGGCCGCGGCGAGTGGTCCGTGGATGCGTCGGCCGCAGGTTCGCTTCTTTTTATTCGATCGTCAGGGCCGCATCGTCTTTCCCAAGACCAATGGAGCGTTTTCATCCGCCCTTGAGGAGGGGCTCAGTGAGAGCGTCAGGAAAACGGCCGAGCGGCGATCTCGAACACGACTTGTCGATGTGGATATTGCCGACGAGCGTGGCGAACATTGGCGTTTTCGACTTACCGTTGTTCCGCGATTTGCCGTTCGGGACAATGAGTCGATCGTCTTTGCATCGCTTCAGCCCGAATGTTTTGAGTGGGCGCAGGTCAAACCATGGGAAGTGGCGGCCGACGAGGAACTCGTTCGCATGCTGCCGGCCGTCAAGTTCATGTACGAGTCCTTTGACGGGTGCCCAGGTCTTGAGGAGGTGGCCGCCAAGGCGCATTTCAGCGAGTTTCACTTTCATCGCCGATTTGGCGCGCTCATCGGGCAGACCCCCAAGGATTTCCTGGTGTCATGCCAGATGCATGCGGCCAGGCAAATGCTGTATGCCGGCGATCATGGCATGACTCGAATTGCCCGACGGTGCGGCTTTTCGCACCAGAGCCATTTTGCGAGCCGCTTTCGACAGAGGGTTGGCTTGACGCCGACGCGATGGCAGCGCATGGTGATGGAAGCACGGCAGACGGGTGATTGATTGGAGTGCGCATGCGGAGTCGTTGCATTGGTTCGGTCAGTTTTCTCAACGCCAAACCCCTGATATACGGATTGGAGCGATACCCGGACATCCGGTTGGCGCTGGAGGTGCCGTCAGGGCTGCTCGAGGGCATGAGACGAGCGGAGTACGACGTGGCATTGTTGCCGGTGATCGACTACCAGCGCATGGAGGGTTTGCGCCTGTTATCCAGCGGCGGCATCGGCTGTGATGGAGAGACGCTGACCGTTCGCATATACTCGCGAGTGCCGTTTCCCGCCGTTGGGCGCATGGCCTGTGACACCGACAGCCACACTTCGGTTGCGCTGGCTCGCGTGGTGCTGGCGGAACGGTATGGGACAAGTCCCGAGTTTGTCGATCTGACCGGCGACGGGGCGGAAGACGTTGACGCGATGTTGCTGATTGGCGACAAGGTGATTACACGGGAGCATCGTGGATTCGAGCGGCAGATCGACCTCGGCGCCGAGTGGAAAGCGCTGACGGGGCTGCCGTTTCTTTTTGCGGCCTGGATGGCCCGCGCGGATGCCGACATCGGCGACCTGCCGATGCGGCTGGACGAGTCGCGGCGGCGGGGCCTCCTGCATATCGAGGAGATCGTTCGGGACTGCGGCGTGTCATGCGGCTGGCCCGCCGACCTGGCGCGGGATTACCTCACGCGACACCTGCAGTTCGATGTGGGCCCGAAGCAGATCGAGGCCGTGCGTCTGTTTCATCGGCTTGCTTTGAAGCACGGCGCCATCGAAGGCCCGTTGCGCGACCTCCGGCTCTGACCGCGGAAGCCGATGGCGGTTTGGTTGTGCCTAAATCGCCTCCAGACGGGGCATGACGGCCGCAAGGCAGTCCTTCCAGTGCGGCAGGGGACCGACAAGTGCCTCGGTTCGGCTGATGTCCATGACCGAGTAGGCCGGTCGCCGTGCGGGACGTGGATACTCCTCGGTCGTGCATGGAGCGACAACCACGGACGGATCGATGTGGCGGGCGATTTCGCTGGCGAATTCATGCCAGGAGCATTCGCCCCCATCGGTGGCGTGGAAAATGCCCCTGGCACCGGCCTGCATCAGCATGAGGGAGATACGGGCGAGCGATTCGGCCGAAGTTGGCCGCCCGCGCTGGTCGGCAACGACTCTAAGTGGTTGGCCCTGCTTGACGCGTGCGGCAATGGTGCGGACAAAATTCGTTCCCCAGGGGGCATAAAGCCAGCTTGTACGGATGATGAGATATTCACAGCCGGATTTCTCGATAAGTTCTTCGCCAAGCACCTTGCCGCGTGCATAGGCATTCTGCGGACATCGGGGAGCATTGGGGGCATATGGCGCGGTTGCCCGCCCGTCAAAGGCGTAGTCGGTGGAGTAATGGACGAGCAGGGAGCCGCGCTGTCGGCACTCGGCAGCCAACGCGCCGACGCCCGTGCCATTGATCGCCGTTGCCAGGGGTTCGTTGGCCTCGGCGCCATCGACGTTCGTGTAGGCGGCGCAGTTGATGACCGTGCCGGGATTGGGCCCGAGCGCCGGGGCGATGGTTTCCGGGCGAGCCAGATCGAAGTCGTCGATCGACAGGCTGCGAAACGGGACCTTGTGAGACCGAAGAAGCTCGGCCCATGCGCGATAAAGCATCCCCCCCGTGCCAATGAGCGTGGGTGTTGAGACAAAGAGGTTGCGTACGGTCAACGGACTGTCTGTGCCGTCGTGCATCACGTCATTGTACAAAAAAAAGGACAGCGGTCAGGGGGAGGGCTACCCGGACCGCTGTTGGAGGGGAGAGTGAGAACCGTTGAATATTCGATTTTAAGGTTACAACAGTGAAAACATCGGCACAAAACCTTGAGAAAGTTTAGCTTTTCTTCTCAAGTACCCTATTTCCACTAAACCTAATATACATACGCAAGTGAAAAATCAAAAGTTCTCAGCATTTTAGTAACAACTGCCAAGGGAGGATGATCCTGTCGAATTGGCATTCTCGGCGCGCAGATGGCCGGCCACCCGGGTTTTCCGTAAATCGTTTATTGAAATGCGCTTAACGATGTAATCGTTGTGAATGATTCTGGCATGGTGCTTGCTGTTGAACCGCCATTGCCGGTTTGTCTGCCGAAAAATTTTTGCATTTGCAGGAGTGTTCTCACATGGCAAAGCCCATTGGAATCGATCTTGGAACGACAAATAGCGTAGTTGCCGTCATGGAAGGCGACCAGCCGAAAGTGCTTGTCAATGCTCAAGGATCGAGGCTGACTCCCTCGGTGGTGGGTTTCACCGACAAAGGCGAGATTCTTGTCGGACAGCCCGCAAAACACCAGCAGGTGACCAACCCCAAGAACACGGTCTTCTCGATCAAGCGTTTCATGGGCCGGCGACACAGCGAGGTTGCTTCGGAAGAGAAGATGGTGCCGTATGAGGTCATTGGCGGATCTGAGGAGATGGTCAAGGTCCGCGTGCGCGGCAAGGAATACACCCCTGAGCAGATCTCGGCGATGGTGTTGAGCGACCTGAAGAAGACGGCCGAGTCGTATCTTGGGGAAACGGTGAAGGACGCCGTGATTACCGTGCCCGCATATTTCAATGATGCCCAGCGCAAGGCAACCAAAGACGCCGGTGAAATCGCCGGGCTCAACGTCATACGCGTGCTGCCCGAGCCGACGGCCGCGGCCCTGGCCTTCGGTCTGGACAAGACCGCCAAGAACCAGAAGATCTGTGTTTTTGACCTTGGTGGCGGCACGTTCGACGTGTCGGTGCTGGATGTGGGCGATGGGGTGTTCGAGGTGCTTTCCATCGCCGGCGACACGCATCTCGGCGGCGACGACTTCGATGAGGAGTTGATCAACTTCCTGGCCGATGAGTTCAAGCGTAAGGAGGGCATTGATCTTCGCAAGGATCCCATGGCATTGCAGCGGCTGAAGGAGGCCGCCGAGAAAGCGAAGATTGAGTTGTCCACCGCCATGGAGACGACGGTGAATCTGCCGTTCATCACGGCGGACCAGACTGGTCCGAAGCACCTGCAGGAGAATCTGACCCGCGCCAAGTTTGAGCAGTTGATCTCCCATCTGGTGGAGCGTTGCCGCAAGCCGGTGATTGACGCCCTGCGCGACGCCAAGCTCAGCCCGGATCAGATCGGCGAAGTTGTGCTGGTGGGTGGATCGACCCGCGTGCCGATGGTGCAGCGACTGGTGAAGGAACTGTTCAAGGGCAAAGAGCCCAACCGTTCGGTCAACCCGGACGAAGTCGTCGGGCTTGGGGCGGCCGTGCAGGCGTCAGTCGCCACCGGTGGCATGAAGGATATCCTGGTGCTCGACGCCACGCCGCTGTCGCTGGGTGTTGAGACCCTTGGCGGTGTGATGACCGTGCTCATTCCGCGAAACACGACGATCCCGACTGAAAAGAAGGAAGTCTTCTCGACAGCGTCGGACAACCAGCCCGCCGTCACCATCCATGTCCTTCAGGGCGAGCGAGATTTCGCCAAGGACAATCGCACGCTCGGTCGATTCGAACTGACCGGCCTGCCG
>CAYSSA010000222.1:4979-8258 GCA_964433485.1 uncultured Tepidisphaeraceae bacterium
AAGATCGACGTCAACGGCATTTTGAATGTGTCGGCCAAGGACACCGGCACCGGAAAGGAGCAGCAGATCACCATCAGCGGCTCCAGCGGTCTTTCAAAGGAAGAGATCGAGAAGATGAAGCGAGAAGCCGAGGCCAACGCCGCGGCCGACAAAAAGCGTCGCGAGGTGATCGACCTGCGGAATCAGGGCGACAGCCTGGTTTATCAGTTGGAGAAGCAGCTCAAGGAGCACGGCGACAAGGTGCCCGGGGATGTCCGTGGGAACATCGAGTCGGCGATCAACAATCTCAAGGAAGCGCTCAAGAGCGAGGACGCCGACCGTATCCGCAAGGCTATCGAGAACGTGCAGCAGGTTGCGTCCAAGATTGGCGAGGCCATCTACGGCAAGGGAGGCCCACAGCCGGGTGGTGGCGGTCCCGAGGCCCAGGCCGGCGGCGCCCGCGCCGGCGGGGCGGCTCCCGGCGGCAAGAAGGACGACGACGTGATTGACGCGGAGTATGAGGTGAAGGAATAGGGATCGAGGCATGAAGGCGCGAAGGCACGAAGTGGAGGATATCCGCTTCGTGCCTCAGTGCCTGTGTGCCTTCGTGCCGCTGAGGAATCCATGTTCGACAAAGCATTCGCTCAATGGTGGCTGTCGCGGGTTGAACCCTTTCGGGATGTGCCTCCGGAGAAACTCGCGGCCGACCGCGAGGCCGTTGAGCGTCAGCAGGAGTTCAACCAGAATTACCAGACGTTTCTGCAATCGGCGGTCCTGCCGACGATGGAGGCGCTGACACAGCTTCTGCGTCGCAACCGGGTGGTGCATCGCATCACCACCTGGGGCAATCAGATATCGGTGCGGGTGCATCTGGCGTGGCGCTGGGGGGAGCTGGTGATCAACCAGAGCCACGAGGATGCGGTGAGCTTCCATCACCATGTCTGCAACGAAGGGGAGAAGCGCTCCGAGGACTCCGCCCAGGATTTTGAGCATATCTACGATCTGCGCGATCCGGTGCCGCCGGCGGTGGCGGTGCAGGAGTTGTATTTCTTCATGGGGCGGGTCGCTCAGGATCTGGTGGATGACGGTCCGACCCCCGAGGTTCCGCCGGGCGAAACCCCGGCGGCTGGTTAAGCGAACCAGAATTCCGGGTATTGTGAGTTTTTTCCTCTTCTCTTTTGACCATCGGGAGTGGACAATGGAGCCCGGTCTCCAACTCGGGTGCAATATGGCGAACCTGAATCAGGTGGAACAGGATGGGTTGACCGTGATGAAGGTACAGGGCAGCCTCACGGCCGACGAACTGGTTGGCATCGAACAGGCTTTTGCAAGAGTGGCCCGTCAGCCGGGGGCACACGTTATTGTTGACCTGGCCCAGGTGGACATGCTGACGACGCCCGCGATTGCCATGTTCATTGCCAGCAGCCGCGCGTGTCAGAAAAACGGCGGCCACATGGTGTTCACACAATCTTCTCCCCGCATTACCAACCTGCTGCATCGGCTTCGGCTGGATGACGTCCTGGAGACGGCTCCGGAGCTGCTTGATGCGATCTGTCAGGTCAAGAGCAGTTGAATTCACATGGCCACCAAACCCACAAAGAAGACTTCGGACTACGACATCATTGAGCCGATCGGCAAGCGTGTGGTCGTTCGCAAGGACGACAACCGCCGCGAAACCCGCAGCGGCATTGTCCTGCCCGACTCGCACGAGATACCTGTGATCACCGGGCGGGTCATTGCCATCTCCAAGGCGATCGAGAACGACGAAGACCAGACCATTCGTCAATACGATAAGGTGCTGTTCGACCCGCGGGAGGCGATTCCCGTCGAGCTGGAACACGACAACCGCATGTTTGTCGTGCATATCGACCGGGTGCTGGCGATTTTTCGTCGCTCGCAGGGCGAGGCGGCCGCCGGCAAATCCCGTGAGGCTGACAGTGGCGACGACGTGTAACACGTGGCGCGAAGGCAATAATGGATTGCGGCTGCGAGGGTTTGAATGGCTCAGCGTGTCGGCATACTCACGAGCGGCGGCGACTGTCCAGGGCTCAACGCGGCGATTCGCGCAGTCGGCAAGGCGGCTCGCGAGATGGGTGACATGCGCGTCATCGGCTTCATGAACGGGTTCCGTGGTCTGGTGGAAGACCGGACGATGGAACTCGACGACCGGCTGCTTTCGGGCATCCTCACGCATGGGGGCACCATACTCGGGACCAGTCGCGACAAGCCGCACAAGATGCTGGTGGACGGGAAGCTGCGCGATATGACGGGCGCCATCGTCAAGACGTACAAGCGCCACAGACTTGACGCTCTTGTCTGCATCGGCGGAGGCGGAACCCAGAAGAACGCGCTGCACCTGAAGGATGCCGGGCTGCATGTGGTCACGCTGCCCAAGACCATCGACAATGATCTGGCCATGACCGATCGCTCATTCGGTTATGACACCGCCGTTGGTATTGCCACCGAGGCCATCGACCGGCTGCATTCCACGGCGACGAGTCACAGCCGGATCATCGTGGTCGAGGCTATGGGTCACCGCGCCGGCTGGTTGGCGCTGGAGGCCGGTATGGCCGGTGGGGCCGATGTGATCCTGATTCCGGAGATTCCGTACGAAGTTGAAAAAGTGGCTGCGACCATTCGCAAGCGCGCCAAGCGGGGCAAGAACTTCAGTATTGTGGTGGTGGCCGAGGGGGCGATGTCCAGGAGCGATGCGGCACGCGTCGATCGGCTGGTGCGGCGTAAGGAGCACGCGGCGGATGAGCGGGACCAGCAGGAGGCATCTGAGAAGCTGAGGGCATTTCACGAGAGCCACGTCAACCACACCATCGAATTGACGCGGCAGTTGGAGAAGCTGGTTGGGCAGGAATCCCGCCTGACGATCCTGGGGCATCTACAGCGAGGCGGGACTCCCTCGGCTCTGGACCGGGTCTTTGCGACATGGCTGGGCACGCGCTGTGCCGAGGTTCTTCGCAGAGAGCAATACGGCGTGATGCTGGCGCTACAGGGCGGCGAGGTCCGGCCCGTGCCGCTGAGCCAGGAGGCCGGCAAAAAGAAGCTGGTGCAGCGCAATCATCCGCTGGTGCAGGCGGCGCGGCTCGTGGGAACCGAATTCGGCGACTGAGCCGGCACGGTCAGCGTGGCTTTTCGAGGGTCTTGATATAGTCAGCCCAGAGTTCGTCGATGGTCTTGCCGGTGTATTCCTTCCAGATTTCCGGGCGATACTTGCCCTGTCGCATGGCGGTGTTGAGTTTCTGGATGATGTCCTTGTCCACCTGTTCGACGAGATAGTTCAGGAAGGCG
>CAYSSA010000223.1:0-8251 GCA_964433485.1 uncultured Tepidisphaeraceae bacterium
GATGGAATCGATCGCTTGGGAACGGGTGTGTCCTTTTTTAGGGCTGTGGGGTGGTAGACGCTGGCGGTCGTGCGGGGTTCGCCTGCGTGGCGGGTCTGGTTCAAGGCTCCGACAAGCAGGCTCTGGAACAGATGCAGGAGTTCCTCGACCGCAAGCCCGAAGGCAAGCTCTTCTGCCTCTGGCTGAATTTCAGTGACCCGCATCATCCCTGGAATGCGCCGGACACTGATCGCCCCGACCCCGCTTCGCTCAAGCTTCCACCCCACTGGCCCGACCTGCCCGGCATGCGCGCACAGCTTGCCGACTATTGCGCGGAGGTCAATCGCCTGGACCGTAGCGTACAGGGCGTGCTACAACTCCTGGCGGCCCGCGGCCTGGCCCAGAGCACGCTGGTGGTTTTCATCGGCGATAATGGTGCAGCGCTCCCGCACGGCAAGGGCTCGCTCTATGATCCCGGGTGTAACGTGCCGTGCATCATCCGCTGGCCGAGTGTGGTCAAACCTGGGGGCGAGTCACGCGCCCTTCTCAGTGGCGAGGACCTCGCCCCAACCTTGTTGGCGGCCGCGGGCGTACCCGTTCCAGCGAAAATGACCGGCGCGAGCTTCCTGCCGCTGCTTCGAGGCGAGCCATTCACACCCCGCAAATATCTCTTCACCGAGCGCGGCCCGCACGGCAGCGCCCCGGTGACGGTGAACATGAAGAACAGCGGCTACGACCTCTCCCGCGCTGTGCGAAGCGACCGCTACAAGTTCATTTACAACTGCACGCCGTGGATTCCCTACTCCCCGGTGGATTCCGCCGGCGGAGCGGCCTGGCAGGAGATGACCGCAGCCCACGCCAAGGGAACGCTGGCCGCACCGCTTAGCGCCACTTACTTCACAACGCCCCGACCCGTCTACGAATTTTATGACCTGAACGAAGACCCTTCCGAGCTTCGTAACCTGAGCGGCCAACCGGCCCTGGCGCAAGTTGAACGTGAGCTTCGGCTGGCCTTGGCCGAGAAGATGATTACCGACTTCGACTATCTGCCGCTGCCGGCCATTTCCGAGATGTCAGCTTCAGAACCGGCCGGAAACCGCGCCGCCCAGTTTCGACAGAAAGATCTGAACAAGGACGGTAAGTTGAGTCTTGAGGAATTCAGTGCCGGCCGCGACGCCGTCGAGGCGAAGAAGTGGTTCGGGCTTCGCGACACCAACAACGACGGATTTCTCAGCCGTGAGGAGTTCCTTCCCGGCTCACCCCTGCCGAAGAACCAATGAGGAAGTGAATCATGAAGACGCTGCTGGCTCTGGTGGTTCTGTGTGTGCTCTGCGGTCGGTGTCTTGCCGCCGACAAACCCAACGTGCTGCTGATCATTTCCGATGACCTGCGGACACGGTCGGCTGCTACGGCAACGCCTCCGTTAAGACTCCGAACATCGACCGCCTGGCCGGCCTGAAGATGCCCGAGACGCGTTCGCTCGATGGCAAAGACATCTGGCCGGCGCTGCGCGACGACACTGCCAGCCCGGTCGAGAGCTACTACTGGGCATGGCACAACGAGGATGCCATTCGCACCGCCGACTGGCGCCTGCACCGCTTCTTCGACCGCGTCGAACTCTACGACATCCGCGGCGACATCGGCGAAACGAAGAACGTTGCCGATGCACATCCCGAGGTGGCGAAGTTGCTCACCGCGAAGATGAACGCGTGGGCCGACTCGCTCGGCGCAGCGCTGACCCATCAGGCTGCACCCGTCCGGCTCGACGCCAAGCCAGCGCCCGAGGGCGAAGTGCTGGAAATCACCGCCACCGTGGCTGCGGGCGCAAAGCCGAAGGATCTGCTTGTCGTCCCCTTCGCGAGCTTTGCCGGCGGGCATTTCGCCACCGACAGCATCGAATATGACATTGCCATCGGGCCTGCCAGCCAGCGCAGCGGGTTCTACTACTCGCCGTTCAAAGGCAACGACAACAAAGCCATCCAGCTTGACTTCAAACGAGGCGAGGGCATTGATCAGTTCGGACGTGAACAGTCGACGGGACCAGAGCCCAAGGGCGGCCCGGGCGTGTGGGAGCATCGCGTGATTGGATTGTGCAGCAGCGCCCCTGGCAGCCTGCCGCGGCACGGCCTCGTTTTCACCGGCCGGACGCCGGGGACTTTCCAAATCTATCTCGATAACCTTCGCATCCACCACGCCGATGGCAGCACGACGCCGATTTGGACGAATGGCCAGGACACTCGCGCGAGGAAAATCGCCGACACGGACTTGTTCAAGAATGTCAACGTGCGAGTTGTGCCTCTCGCGTCCATGCCAATGGGCAAGAGCAGGTAAGCACACCGCCGTAATAGCGATCGCCGGTCCCCTCCCTTTATCAGGTAGCGGCGGCCGGTAAGATCAGTCCAGCGGAGCAACCATGAAACAGCCATCATTACTCGCCCTCACCTGTCTTCTCCTGACATCCATCGCGGGCGCGGCGGAAACGCCGGCGATGAAATTCGGCGATGCCGAGCGCATCGGCCGGCCCTTTGCGAAAGACCCCAGCGTCATCAAATTCGGCTGGCGCTATCTGTTGTACTACTCGGTCGCCCCATGGGCCAAAGATCGCGCCCCGGCCGGCGCCAAGAAAGGATGGGCCATCGGCATCGCGGAATCGAAGAACCTAGCGGATTGGACCAAGGTCGGCGAGATCACTCCCGAGCAGGAGTGCGAGGCCAACGGCCTGGTCAACGGGCGTGTGATCATGCTCGATGGAAAGCTGCATCTGTTCTACAACACCTATGGCAACGCCAAGAACGACGCCATCTGCCATGCCACCAGCGAAGATGGCTTGAAATGGGTTCGCAACCCCACCAACCCGATCGTTCGCGCCAAGGGCGACTGGAACAGCGGCCGCGGCATCGACTGCGACGTGCTCGAACACGACGGCCGGCTGTTCCTCTATTACGCCACACGCGATCCCTCGATGAAGATTCAGATTCTGCTGGGGGCAGCCGCCGACCGCAAGAGCGACTTTGCGCGGGACAAGTGGAAACAGATCGTCGATGCACCGGTGATGAAGCCGGAATTGCCGTGGGAGACGCAGTGCATCGAAGCCCCCTCGCTGCTCAAGCGCGACGGCCGGATCTACCTTTTCTACGGCGGCGGCTACAACAACGATCCGCAGCAGATCGGCTGCGCCGTCAGTGACGACGGCCTGAAGTTTGCGAGATTGTTCGTTGACCAGCCCCTGCTACCCAATGGTCGGCCCGGTGAATGGAATTCATCCGAGTCCGGCCACCCCGAAATATTCGTGGATGACGACGGGCAGACTTACATGTTCTTCCAGGGCAACCCGGACAAGGGCAAGTCGTGGTATTTGTCGTGGGTGAAGATCGGGTGGAAGGACGGCAAGCCGTTCCTCCAGTGAATGCCCTCGTCCGTTTGGTAGTTGGTCGACCCGAATAGTTAGATGAAAACATCCAGTTATCGCAACGGCACACTGCGCCCGTCTTGTTTGTACTTCTCCAGCAGCATCTTGAGTTCCTTCCCAATCTCCGGATGCTCGGCGTAGAGGTTCTTGCGTTCGGCCGGATCCTGGCTCAGATCGTACAGTTCACCGGGAAACTTATGTGTTTCGTAGCCACGTTCCTGCTTGAACCAGGCGGGCTCGCTGCCGCCGGTTTTGGCGTCAATGAACACCCAGTTGCCTTTGCGGATGGCGAGGTTGCCGTTGCCGCCGTGATGCACGGTGGCCTCGCGCAATGGTGTGTCGCGCTTCTCGCCGAGAAGCGCCGGGAGAAAACTGACGCTGTCTTGCCCTGCGTCGGCGGGGAGTTTGGCGCCGACAATCTGGGCGGCGGTGGCCATCATGTCCACATGGCAGATGACCTCGGCGCTCGTCGAACCGGGTTTGATCCTGGCAGGCCAACTGGCGATGAAAGGCACGCGGTGACCGCCCTCCCAGGTGTCTCGCTTGGCCCCGCGCAACTCGCCCATCGCATAGTGTTTGAAGTCACGTGCCTCTTCGTAGTTCCAGTGTTCCGGGCCATTGTCCGAGGTGAAGATCACCAGCGTGTTTTCCGCCATGCCGCCACGCCCCAGTGCCTGCACCACCTGTCCGACGGTGTCATCCATCTCCATGACGAAATCGCCGTAGTCGCCGATGCCGCTCTTTCCCTTGAACGCGTCGTTTGGCACAATCGGCGAATGCGGGCCGGTCAGCGCGAGGTAGAGAAAGAACGGCTTCTCCGGCGTCCGGGCGCACCCATCAATCCACTCGACGGCTTTGCGCACCATGGTCGGCGCGATCTGCTTGAGCGTAAAACCTGCCTGCTTCGGCCCGGCATGTTCGCACAGGCGCCCGGCCACGGACGGCTCGACGCGCTGGTTCGGGGCCGCGCCCACGATGCGGTCATTCTCGATGAATGCGTAAGGCGAAAAGTTCGGTGCGTTGACGCCGAAGAAATAGTCAAAGCCGCGTTCCACCGGCCCGCCGCCGATCGGTTTGGTCCAGTCGATGTCCGAGACCAGCGCCTTATCCCCCATGCCCTCGGCGCAGCGTTTGGCGGCGGCTTCTGAGGTAAATGGCCAGTTGAGGCCCAGATGCCATTTGCCGACGGCCGCGGTTCGATAGCCGTTGGTGCGCAACAGGGCGGGAAGCGTAAGCTGCTCCGCGGGAATGAGCGGAGCATCCCATTGCCAGAGCACACCCGCCCTGAGCCGCGTGCGCCAGGCGTAACGCCCCGTGAGGATGCTGTATCGCGTCGGCGTGCAGACGGCCGACAGCGCATGGGCATCGGTGAAGCGGATGCCCTGTTGCGCCAGGCGATCGATGTTGGGCGTGGGGATCTTCCCCTTGGGGTTGTTGCACTGCACGTCGCCATAACCGAGGTCGTCGGAGAGGATGAAGATGATGTTGGGTTTCACCGGTTCGGCCGCCTGCGCCGGCAGCGGCGGCGCCAGGAACAAGAGCGTGGTCAACATCGCTGCCATGGGGATCGTCTTCATGAGAGTGTTCCCTTTCTGGGATGAATTGTCGCCTCATCGCTCGAATTGTCCCAAGGTCAGGTAGCCCGGAAGATGCTGGTCCTGGGTCCGGTTGGCGAAACGTAGCGGCTTGCCGCCGGGCATCGGGTTGGGAACTCGCAGCAGAAGTTGATGCGGCCCGGGCGGGATTGCCTTGAGATCGACGCGGGTTTCCCAATGCCGCGCCGGATCGTTGGGCATCATGCCGGTGAGCTTCCAATCCGTTGGCCACGTTGCGATTAACTGGCCTTTGGCATCCATGGCCGCCAGTTCAATCGGCCAATCATAATAGAAGGGCGCTACGCCTTTGTTGACCACCGACGCGATGACCACCAGGCTGGACTTCTGTTCGTTGAGTGTCATCTCCACGGCCTGTGCGAAAAACTCGTACCCCAGTCGCCGCGCGCCGGCGATCGCCCGCTCTCGCTGCTGCGGATCACGTTTGCGGGTGATACTCGAATCCATCAACCACGTAGCGTGGGTTTGCTCGACGCACGCGGCAAACTCCTGGCCGGCGGGTGTTGCGGACTTTTCGTTCCACAGGCCGTCCCACACTTCGGGCCGGATCTCGCCGCCGACAGGACAGGTCTTCCACTTCTCCATCGCGGGCTTGCCAGCGCGCTGCATGCGATCCATGAAGAACCACGAGTCGCTCTTCCTGCCGGTGGCCAGTGTCGCCCAGGCAAAGGAATCGTCGTGGTAGCCCAGCGGGCGATCGGCGTTGGCCGCGTAGACGGGATCCTCCTCACGCGCGGGATAGCGGAGCAGGATGGGCGTCTTCTTGAACGCTCCCTTGTATGCATCCATCACCTCCCGTTGAACGGCCTTGCTGGCCCAAAGCTGGTTGAACGGATGGGTGTGCCATTCGCCCCAGTTGCCCAGCAGGCCGGCAGTGATGAAACCCACGCGCGGATCGCCGTCGTAACGTCGGCCCAGCGCCGCGATGAAGTTCTTCATTGCCTGGCGCAGACGCGGGTCTTCGTAATTGGGCGTGAGGCGCGGCGTCTTTCGTCTGGCTTCGGGGTCGTCGTTCGTATGAACCTTCAGCCCGCCATCGATGAGAAACTGTGGAACGCCGCTGGGACGATTGGAGAATTCGAGAAACACGCGAAAGACCGTCTGACAGCCTCGCTTTGAAATCTCCTCGATCAGCCGGTCCAGTGGTTCCCAGCGGAATTCGTCGGGACCGGTCATGAGATCCTTCAACGGGAGATAATTGAATTCCATGCTGTGCGGGAACGACTTGGCCTGCCCCGCGTAGGGAACCAACCCCTTGAGCGGATTGTCCGGCGGCGAAGGCGCGTACTCCATCGCCGCCGCAAAGACCCAGGTTGCTTCTACGATCATCAAGAGGATCAATGCAATCATTGCTTTCGATGGGGTCATGGCTGGATTCTCCTGGGATGCTCCTGAAAATGCATGCGCCGGTGCCGGCGGAAATCGTGTCCTGGGCGGATGGATTGACGGCAGAACGTTTATGGCCGCACGGCAACTTTCACTACCTGGTAGAACTTGTCTGCATTCATCAGCCGAGGATTCAGCGCCAGCAGAACATCGCGGCCCGCGGCCTTGGAGTGAAGCTTGAAACTCAACGTGTACTCGCCGGGTTTCAAGTCCTTCGGGAGTTGCAGGCGGTACGACTCTTTGCTCGGCTCCCCCGTCTTGGGCAGCCAGCGAAGGTTGCCGCTCTCCAGTTCCTGTTCGAAGACGGCCGGGCCGTCCAGTCGCACTTTCAGTTGGAACACTTTGTACGCCGGCGCCACGCCCCGATTTTCCCAGGCAATCCCCAGGACGACCTCCTCTCCCGGCGCCATTTGTTCGGGGAGGCGGATCGAGTGCGGGAAGTACCAGTAGCCGTAACGATTCAGCAATTCACCCGTCAGTGCCGGGTTGTCCGCCAGCCACTCGTGGGCGTAGCCGTGGTAACCGATGTACGTGGCGTGCAGCAGATCGATGGCGCCGCGGAAATAGTCCGGCCCCTTTTTGCCCTTGCCGAACCTCGCCATCAGCGAATCCGGCTTGCCCTCCCAGTTGCCCAGTTTCTTCACGGCGCCGTAGTGTTCCAGTTCCAGCACCGTGGGCGTCTTGAGGTAGGTATCAGCGAAGAACTCAGGGCTGCGCACGGTGAACTGATCGCTGAGCCCCTGCACATAGCCGTTCACAATGATGCTGTCGTCACGGTAGCTGATGCCGTTGTCAACGATGTGCTTGTGCAGAGCCTTGCGCTCGGCGGGATTGTTCAATGCGAACACAAAGTCGTCCGAAATCACCAGCGGCGACTTCTTGAAATACTTCAGGTGCAGGTCCACATGCTGCCGCCGCGCGCCGAAACTGCATTCGATGCGGCTGCCCGCCCAAGTGTGGCCTTCGCCCCAGTCGCCAATGCTGCCGATGTCCACATACCGCAGCCAGGGTTTGCCGTCATAGCGAGCGGCAAAGGCCTTGAGGAAGTTCTCCAACTTCGCCAGGAAGACAGGATCGTCGAACACCGGCTCCCACGGACCTTCCGGGCCGGTCTGCTTGCCCATTCGATAGAAGCCGCCTTTGGCACCGGCCTCCATGACCCAGCGTGGCGTTGCGTATTGTTGCTCGACGCGATCTGTGCTGGTTTCCTTGCAACTGATGCGAAAGGAGATGCCCAGGCCGTGCCCGGTCCACTTCTCGATGATCCGGTCGATCACGCCCCAATCAAACTGGCCCTCACGGGGTTCGAGATACGCCCAGGCCAGCCGGATGTAGACGTGGTCCATGCCTGGAAACTCCAGCAGGTCGGCATCCCGGGCCACTTCGTATTTGTTGATGTGATTGTCGGGATAATGGTGATACCAGCCCTTGTGTGGGTTTTTCAGCGGCGTGCTCGCATCCCATTCCGGCCGCAGGTCAATCACCCGCTCGGCCGCAGAAAGGGAGACAACAGAACCAGCCAGCAACAGACAGCAGCAAACACATGTCCAGGAGGGGGTGTTTCCAGATGTTCATTGCCGGAGAGTAATCGGATTCACGGGCGCCGGCAAAGCTCTCGAGGTGAGCATGAAGGCGCCACGCTGGTGAAGATGGGCGCGTGGTATGTGCTCACCGCCGCCGAGTGGAACGGCGGCGACAACCGTTCCGATGGCACATACGATATGATGTATTTCTGCGCGAAGAGCCTGTGTTCACGCGGTAAAGTATGAGGTGCTCCCCATGCGCTGGACCAATTTGGGGCGAAGTTAATACTACAACGACCCTTCACTCAAGCTTGCAGCGGCGCAGTTTGCGGAAATCAATG
>CAYSSA010000224.1:0-2093 GCA_964433485.1 uncultured Tepidisphaeraceae bacterium
CCTTATTGAGGGCAACCGCAATGCGATTGAAACCCGGCATGTCCTGCCAGAGTCTCAACGACCAGCCGTCGCGACGAGTGATGGTGATGCCTGCGCGGTGATAACGATGGAGTTGACCGGCGGGGCGAGCCGCTCGCGGGTTCAGGAACATCAAGAGAAAAGCCACAATGCGAAGCCACTTTGGGGTGCGCTGATCGACCGGCTCCACCGACACAATATCCCCCCAGCGGATGGCCTCATCGTGGCCATGCGTCACCCAGCGGATGGCCTGATCCGTAAGGACGATCTGGAAGGAGGCGTAATAAGCGGCATACCCCGCGATGAACAGCCCGCCGATGCACAAAGGCCAGAAGAACAGGAGAAATCCGATGCCCTCGGTAAACACCTCCGGGGTGCTGATTCGTGAGAAACTCGGGGCAATCAGAAGCGGCAGAGCAAAGAACATCCCGGTCAGGACCACGGCCATGATGTCGGGCACGACCACGCCGCTGGCCCGCCCGAACATGATTGCATCCGGCAATCGCTTCAATCGAGGAATGGCGACATAGGCGCCGATCCCGAACACCGCGAAAACCCATGACCATCCTCGAAACGGATAGGCAATGCCTGTTGGCGCTCCGAATGAAACCGCTTCGGCCGCGGAGCGGGAGTTGACTGACAGGTAGCGGTCCTGGCCGGCGTCGCGCAGCCGAAGGTACCGGAATACCCCTGGCGAGGAGAACATCATGCGCAATTGGTTCAGTGGAGGCGCATCAATGCGGAAGTAGTGCCCTCTGCCGTCCGCGGGCAATTGCTCCAGAAGCCGGAACCACTGCGGTCCGGAGACTTCGACCAGCCGCTCGCGGGTCTGGGCGGCAATGTATTCATCGAGGGTCTTCGGCGCGGTCTGCGCCAGGAGCGATTGCCGCGCGCGGTCGATGGGGCTGAAGCCGCCTTGCGGGTTCAGAGTCTCCTGATGCTTCTTCTGAAAATCCACGACTTTTACTTCCAGAACCGGAGCGGGAATGTAAAGGAACAGCCAGATTGCCTGAAGAATGCCGCCCAGCAGAAGAATTCGACGGATGAGTTCTCGTTTCATAATGGGTCCTGCGAGCTGATGCGCGAACCTCGACGTCGCCGCCGGCCTAGATCCACCTTTTCTTCCAGAAAAGAACGACCAGTCCCGTCGCCAGCGAGAACATGAAGATCACTGCGCCCCAGAAGCCAGCCGGGCTGTCGAGGTAGGGAATATGCTCGAAGTTCATCCCGAAGAAGCTGGTGATGACTGTAAGCGGCAGAGCAATGACACTCATGATGGTGAGTGTCTTCATGATCTGGTTGAGGTTGTTGGACATGGAGGACAGATAGATGTCCCGCGCTCCTGTGACCAGGTCGCGATAGAGCTCGATCATTTCAACCGTGCGGGCGAGGTGATCCAGGACATCGCGCATGTAGATGCGGGTGGTTTCGCGGATAAAAGGCACCTCGCCGCGAGTGAGCTGGGCGATGACGTCGCGCTGCGGCCCCACAATGCGGCGGAAGTTGAGCAGTTCGCGTTTGCGCTGGGCGATCTCCGTCAAGACGTTCGGTTGCGGGTTGCCGAGGGCTTCCTCCTCAAGTCGATCCAGTTCGACCTCCAGGAAATCGAGAATGGGACGATAGTTGTCGATCAGGTGATCGAGGATGTTGTGCAACAGCAGGTCGATGCCGGGCTGAAGAACCACGCGGGGATCAACGCTTGCGCGGTTGCGCAGGTCGGTGATGGCGTTCATCGGCTCGTCGTGTATGGTCACCAGATAGGCCTCGGACACGAACATATCCACTTCCCGGGTTCGCAGCTTCTCGCGGAAAGTCTCCAGATCCGGGCCGTGGAAGACCATGTAAAAGTAACCCCGCTTGCACATGTCGCCGACGTGGTTGTAGCTCTCGATCTTGGGACGTTGCGTGTAGGTGATGGTGTCCTCGATGGCCAGCGGATGGAATCCAAAGACCTCATCCAGCAGGGATATCTCCTCGTCAGTGGGCTTCTCCATGTCCACCCAGAACCGGGTGCCCTCTGTTCTCAGCGCGCGGGTCATGGTCTGAGGATCGCTGTCTTTCTCGGTGGACCCATC
>CAYSSA010000224.1:2195-3244 GCA_964433485.1 uncultured Tepidisphaeraceae bacterium
GGAGACCTGATGATGAGTATACGAAAACCGGTGTTCGGCCTGATCTGGTCGATGGCAGCGGTGTTGTCGCTCCTTCCGATTTCCGCCAGCGCGGCGGATCGGCCCCCGAATATCGTGGTGATCTTCACCGACGACCAGGGATATGCCGACGTGGGGTGCTTCGGCGCAAAGGACATTGCTACCCCCAACATTGACCGCATGGCCGACGAGGGAATTCGCTTTACCGATTTTTACGTTGCACAGGCCGTGTGTTCGGCGTCGCGAGCCGCGCTGCTGTCCGGGTGCTATCCCAACCGCATCGGCATTCAGGGCGCGCTGGGCCCGAAATCAAAAATCGGCGTCAGCGACCGGGAACTGCTTCTGCCGAAATTGTGCAAGTCCAAGGGCTACGCCACTGCGATTTTCGGCAAGTGGCACCTTGGCGACGCTCCGCAGTTTCTTCCGCCACGGCGTGGTTTTGACGAGTATTTCGGGCTGCCCTATTCCAATGACATGTGGCCTCGACACCCCACGGGAACTTATCCCGATCTGCCGCTGATTGATGGCGAGAAGCCGGTGGACATGAATCCCGACCAGAGCAAGTTGACCACATGGTACACCGAACGGGCCGTCGGCTTCATCGAGCGTAACAAGGATAAGCCCTTTTTCCTCTATGTGCCCCACAGCATGCCGCATGTTCCGCTGTTCGTCAGCGACAAGTTCAAGGACAAGAGCGGGCGGGGGCTTTACGGCGATGTCATCATGGAAATCGACTGGTCGATCGGCCGCGTTCTCGACGCGATCAAACGCTGTGGCATCGACGAGAATACGCTGGTGATCTACACCAGTGACAATGGGCCCTGGCTGAGTTACGGAAACCATGGCGGGTCAGCGGGTCCGCTCCGGGAAGGCAAGGCAACCGCCTTCGAGGGCGGCGTGCGGGTGCCCTGCGTGATGCGCTGGCCGGGCAAAATCCCCGCGGGTCGCGTATGCAGCGAAATGGCGCTTACCATGGACATCCTGCCGACGGTCGCCGAGGTGCTCAACCAGCATCCCGCGGTCAAGGATTC
>CAYSSA010000224.1:3254-3509 GCA_964433485.1 uncultured Tepidisphaeraceae bacterium
GAACTGCCGGGCGACCGGATAATTGACGGCCGCGACATCCGTCCTCTGATGACGGGACAAGCCGGCGCAAAGTCGCCGCATGAGGCGTTCTATTATTACTGGGGCCGCGAACTGCACGCGGTGCGTAGCGGGAAGTGGAAGTTGCACACGGCGCACCCCTACGTGCATCTCGAGACGGCCGGTAAGGATGGCCGACCCGGAAAGTTGGTGCAATTCAAGACGGACGCGGCGTTGTACGATCTGGACTCCGATATC
>CAYSSA010000224.1:3528-8242 GCA_964433485.1 uncultured Tepidisphaeraceae bacterium
TATCGGCGAAAGCCGAAACGTCGCCGCCGAGAATCCCGAGGTGGTCAAACGCCTGGAAACTCTTGTGGAGAGAGCAAGAGAGGATTTGGGCGATGCATTGACCAAACGCCCCGGCAAGAACCTGCGCGATCCCGGCCGGCTGCCCTGATCCGCCGCAAGAACGGACAAGCAAACGACCTGATGGGATTTCCGTTCTCTCGCATTTTGGCGGCGCGCGGGTAGACTGCGCGGTTCAAGTGTTACTGGAGTATGTTTCATGGCCTTGAAAATCTGGATAGACGGCAATCTGATCGAGAAGAGCGACGCAAAACTGAGCGTCTATGACCACGGCACGCTTTACGGCGACGGCGTTTTTGAGGGTATCCGCGTCTACAGCGGCAAGATCTTCGAGTGTGATGCCCACCTGAAGCGGCTGTTTGACTCGGCCAGGGCCATTCGTCTGACCCTCCCGTTCACCTCGGACCAGCTCAAGACGGCGATGGAAGAGACATTCCGCGCCAATGGATTCAACGACTGCTATATCCGTCTGCTGGTGACGAGAGGGGCCGGTTGCCTGGGACTGAATCCCAACAAGTGCGAGCGGCCGTGCGTCGTCATCATTGCCGATACCATCGAACTCTACCCCCGCGAGATGTATGAGAAGGGCATGTCAGTCATCACATCGACGGTCGTGCGCAACCATCCCTCGGCCGTCTCCCCGCGCATCAAGAGCCTTAATTACCTCAACAACATCCTGGCCAAGATCGAAGCAGTGGATGCCGGCGTTCCCGAAGCGATCATGCTCAACCATATGGGCAACGTGGCGGAATGCACCGGCGACAACATCTTCATCGTGCGCGACGGCCGCGTGCTCACGCCCGGCACGGCCGAGGGCATTCTCGAAGGCATCACGCGCGGTGTGATATTCAAGCTGTGCGCTCGCTTGGGCATTGTCTGCCAGGAGACCACCGTTCAGCGCCATGACCTCTACATCGCGGATGAGTGTTTTCTCACCGGAACGGCGGCCGAAGTCGTGCCCGTGACGAGAATCGATGGTCGGATGATCGGCTCCGGAGAGTGTGGGCCGGTGACTCGGCGGCTGGTGGATGCCTTCCACAAACACATCCGCGAAATCTGAGACGCCCCTCGGCCCCGACCGGACGGTTCCCTTGCGGACTTTGAGCGCCAGGCGCCGGTTCCCGGCCAGTTTCGAGGCGGCCTCGCCTGAATTCAGCGTGGCGGTGTTGCTGTAGGCGGATCCGCCGTCGGCGCCGGTCGCCTTGACCCGGAACGAGTAGGTGCGATTGGTGATAATGCCGTACACTTGAACGGAACGAGTATTTGCGCCAACCCGTCCGAGGCTTCGCCAGGTCTTCCCACCATCCGTCGAGTATTCGATCTGGAAACCCGTCTCGTTGCTGGAGTTGTCGGTCCAGCTCACCACAACACGGGTTGAATCGCGCCGCGTGACGGTCAGATTCGAGGGAGCGGCCACCGTGGCGGATGGAGTCGGTGGAACGGATGGAATTGTGACAATGGCAATGCCGGAATAGGCGGACTGCACGGCCCCGCTGCGGGCAAGAACGCGATAGTGATACGAAGCCCCGGCGGTGACAGCGCTGTCAACATACTGGACCGTATTGGCGCCAAGGGTCGCCAGGGTGGTCCAGGTGATGCCGTCAACGGAACGCTCAACGGCATAGGCGTTTTCGTTGCCGGCATTGTCCGTCCAGGCCAATGAAACCGCATTGCCTGTGGTTCGCGCGGACAGTCCGCTGGGCGCGGCCACCGTGATGGCTTCCTCGGGCGCGATCGTGCCGGAAATCGTGTATTGTCCGACATCCCCGTAACCACCATGGCTCGACACGGCCAGGAGATAGGATCCGGCGGTCAGATTGAGGGTAAGACTCTCGCCCAGACTCGACGTATCGGCCATGGCAACGAGCCGGCCGGACGCAGTGTAGACTTGGAGTTTGAGGTCGAGAGTCGGACCGAAATTGACAACGGCACCGGTTAACCGGACCTGTCCGTTACCGGTTGAGAAGGAGAAAACGTCCACATCATCGGTGGTGATGATGATGCCCGACCCGGCAAGACCCGTGCCGGCAACCGTGAGCGGGCGTGGCGAGGCAAAAGTGCCGTCGGAACTGTCGCTGCGATAGCCGAAGCCGTTGCTGGAACCGGCAAGAATCGACAGGTCATCCTGCGTTGACTTGCTGGACACCGATGATGTTCCCTTCCACCACACTCCTCGAGCGGCGTCGTAGGAATCGCCCATGATCGGCGCCCGCTTGCTGTCGCCGGGGTTGTATTCGTCGGTCTTCTGGCCCGAACTCGAATAGGCCGACTGGTGGTCCAGCCCGAACGCGTGACCGGCCTCATGAGCAACGGCCTCTGCGGTGTACTTGGGATTGCCGTTGGCCAGATTCATGCTGAACACCCAGGAGGTGTTCGAAGCGGAATTGTAGAAAGCCCCGACATAGCTGACTCCGCCTGCCGAACCGAACCATCGTCCGTCGCCGCCGACCACGACGCGCTGGGCCTTTCGGTCCGCGTACTGGCCGGGATCTTCGGTGGTGACATCCATGTTGAAGGGCGAGTATTTCTCAGCCACGCGAGCGAATATTTCCCGGATGGCGTCAAGCTCGGAATCGGAGAAGGTCGAGGGGTCGCCATCGCGATCGTAGGCCGGGGTTGCCGGGACCGTGCGGCCGCCCCAGGTGGTCGGAGCAGCGCCGGCGAAAGCGATATATAGTTTGGCCGAAGCGCCCGGATTGCTGTGCAGCGCCGGCAATGCCGCCAGCGAGTGTTTTGCGCCCGAGGCGGTGGCGGGAGTGGCTCCCGTCGAGGTTGCCGGCATCATAATCGTTGGCTCGATGGCATAGACCAGGCCATCGTCATCGTGCTCCGCCCAACACAACAGCAGCCGGTCCTCCAACCGGGTCATCTCGCAAGCGACTCTCTGGTTCTGCTTCCTCATGCGTCAACACTCTCCGCGCCGACCATTGGATCGGCCGGTGTTGACGTACGATTCACCGCCAAGAAAGACAAAAAGCGTTTTCCAGGTTGACTACCCGGGTCGGGTTATGGGGCGAAATCCGGCGATTCCAATAATCCGCCGGCGCACGCCCCGCCACAGGGCGCATCAGGGATCGAAGATGGTCCGCGTCCGCTTCTCGGTCGGCGAGGTTGCGGGGGCGATGTGCCGGGTGGCCGGCGATGGTTCGCGGACATACTCCCGGCGTCGGGTGGCGTAGATCTCGCTCCAGTTCCAGTGATAGCGCACCTGGAACCACTGATCCGGTTTGCGCTTCCAGCCGGAACCCAGCAGTTCCAGGAGCGGATCGGGTTCGGGTGCGTCGGCTTTTTGTTTGAGGGCCTCGATCGAACGCTCCAGTTCCGGGATGTTATTCTTAGTGTACTTCCGACCTTCAAACGTATACTCTATGCCGGCCCTGGCACTGTGCAGCGCCTTCGTAAGCCCCTCGATCTGCCGCTTGGGATCCTGCGGCAACTCCGGGAAGCGGTCCCAGACAGTGATATGGTCGATGCCTGGATTCCGCCTGAGGTCGGCGGCAATTGTCCGCGGGGAGGTGTCGGAGTGGATGGTGGAAACATAACTGGCCAGCGGAATATTGCGCCACACCTGCGGATCGAACGCCTTGCCGCGAATCAGGGCGGCATAGTATTTCGAGGCGGGATTGGCGCCGTCCAGGTCCACCCAGGTTCCGGCCGGGTGTGTGGTCTTGATCGTCGCCTTCTCAATGTAAGTACGGAAGGTGGTTCGCGTCTGGGGGCCACCCGGAGTGCCCGGTTCCTGGCTCTTGAACACCTCGGCTATCATCTTGTCCACGGGCGGCTCGGTCCCGGCGAACATCCGGCCGGATGCCTGGGCGATGTTCACGCCCAGTAGCAGGCAGACGGCGACCACTCGGAAAATGCGCGTGGGCAGACGCATGAGCAAGGCGCAGACGACGATCGCAAAGGCGGGCCAGATCGCACCCAGGTAACGCGGCATCCAGATCGGACCGAGTTCCTGGGGAGTCTTCCGGGCCAGTTCCTGCGAGACAAAGTAATGCGCCAGCCAGAGCAACCCGAAAAGAGCCGCCAGGGCGGCCACCAGTTGCAGGGCCTTTTTGAGCCGATCGACGACCGTGTCGGCGCACAGTTGCAGCGCCACCGCCGGCAAGGCCAGCGCCCAGCCCCAGGTCATCCATTTTCCAGTCACGGCAACATGAAAGGCGCTACCGGTCAACCGGATTGCCCGCCAGCCTTCGAGCCATTCCTGGCCGACCTTGCCGTCCGGCAGGCCGACCGGCCTGGTCCAGGTTGTGTTCCACAGCGCGATGCCAAGGAACACCAGGAACATCAATCCCACCATACCGCCCACGCCGGCCGCGACGAGACGAAAGCCTCGTCCGGACCAGAGCAGGCCGAGGCACAACGCCCCACCGACAATCGCCACGATTCGCCACTGCGCCGTCGTGAAGATGGCAACAACCGAATCCCAATAGTACGACGGAGCAACGAACGGCATGACCTGTTTCGGCCCGACGCCCTTCATCCCGAACATGCTGATGCAATAGTAGACGTACGCCGGAAGCAAGACCCACAACCCGAGCCAGAAGACCAACCGCCAAGCCGGTTGCACGGGCTCCTCGGCCGGTCCAACACCCCGCCAGCGCCGGGTCCACGGCAGCGCCTCCTCCAGCTGCGCGGCGAGCTGCAGGAGCAC
>CAYSSA010000225.1:0-226 GCA_964433485.1 uncultured Tepidisphaeraceae bacterium
CTCGCGGCCAAAGAGATCATCGTCGTCTGCTGGCCGGCCTTGTTGACCATCGGACTGACCCTGCTGCTGGGCCGGTTTTTCTGCGGCTGGGTCTGCCCCCTGGGGACATTGCTGGACGGCTTCCACCGCATTGTGCGTCCGATCGCCCGGCGTACCAACGGCTGGTTCCAGCGACACGCGCCATGGTTGCAGCGACTGCGCCACGCACGGTATTTCATCCTCCTGT
>CAYSSA010000225.1:261-7906 GCA_964433485.1 uncultured Tepidisphaeraceae bacterium
GATCCCTTCGCGCTGCTGCTGCGAGCGATGACATTCTGGGCCGATCCGCATTTCTACCAGGGTGCCGACCTTGCCTTGAGTAAATGGGGATCGTTGCCCGTCAAGCAGTATGCAACCAGGCACCTCATGCCTTTCCGACAGATGGTGTACCACACCGCCATCGCATCGGCCGCGATCGTTGCCGCCATTTTTTCGCTGGAACTGATCGCCCGCCGATTCTGGTGCCGCTATCTCTGCCCGCTGGGCACGGGTCTGGGTCTGCTGGCCCGGCCGTCGCTCGTCAAGCGCCTCCCGGTGAAGGTATGCAAGAGCTGCGGCAGTTGCGCCGCCGATTGCCGCATGGGCGCGCTCAGCCCTCAACAGGGCTTCTCGCCCGAGGGCTGCAACCTGTGCATGGCCTGCGTGGACGACTGCCCCAACGAGATCGTTCGCTTTGGCTTGAAACGTCCCAAGGCTCCGCCGGCGCCGGTCGATCTTTCGCGGCGCGGTGTGCTGACGGCCGCCGCGACAGGGGTGATCGTGCCATTGGCATTGCGGGCCACGGGCACCGCCGCGACAGCCCCCGCATTGCTGCGCCCGCCCGGTGCGGACAACGAACGCCGGTTCCTCTCATTGTGCATCCGCTGCGGCGAATGCATGAAGGTATGCCCAACCAACGTCCTCCAGCCGGCGATTCTACAGGCCGGCATCGAAGGCATGTTCTCGCCGCACCTGGTTCCGCGACTGGTCTTCGAGCAGACCTACTGCGAATACGCCTGCACGCTTTGCGGCCAGGTCTGCCCGACGGGCGCCATTCCGCGGTTGACGGAGGAGGCCAAGCACAGACACCCCACCGGCAAGGCCTATTTCGACCACAATCTATGTCTTCCGTGGGCGAAGCAGACGAGTTGCATCCGCTGCGAGGAAATGTGCCCCACGCCCGAGAAGGCGATCAAGGTGCGCAACACCTTCACCGTCAAAGGCGAAACCGGAGAGGACATCGAGATTCAACAGCCGTACGTGGATCGCGATCTGTGTGTCGGTTGCGGCATCTGCGAATCGAACTGTCCGATCGAGGGCGCGGCCGGCATTCGCGTCTGGAGGGCCGACGCGCCTGATCCGCACAGCGAGTTCAAGGACCGGCCCGGCGCGACCACCCGCGCTTTGCCTCACTGAACCTTATGTGCTCCATGCAACACGCAGCCGATCAGTTCTCGGCAAACCATGATGCGCTCCGCTGTGGCCGGCAGAAGCGCCCCCCTGCTACAAATACCGCATTCGGCGCCGGCTCAGTCGCCCGTTGGCTGGGGGCGATGATCCGGGCGTACATCCTGTGCGTGATGCCGACTCAGGCATGCGTTGCGGCCCAACCCGCCACGCAACCATTTCCGCTCATGCAGGCCGTGCCGCTGCCGGATTCCCAGATCTCGTTTCAACACGATGGCCGCGAACTCGGGCGCTATTGGCACAGGTCGGACCTTCGCCGACCGTTTGTTTACCCGCTCATCGGGCCGTCCGGACGCTCATTGTCGCGCATGGGCCACCCGCATGATCCCGAGTCGCACAGTCACCACAACTCCTTCTGGGTTTCGCACGCCTCGGTCAACGGCGTCAGTTTCTGGGCCGATGACGCCAAAGGGAAGATTGTTCACCGCCGCATCGAGTACTTCGAGGACGCGGTGGACCGGGCCGCCGTCAGCGTTCTCAACCACTGGATTGTCGAGCCCGACACCAAGCCTCTCGTGATCGAGCGCCGCAGGATGGAGTTCCGTCCCCTGCCGGGAGGACAGTGGATACTCATACTCGACCTGCGACTCGAGTCGCCCGCCGAAGTCGTATTCGGGAAAACTCCCTTTGGTCTGATTGGTGTACGAATGGCAAAGACCATCGGCGTCAATGATGGCGGCGGGACCTTGCGCAACTCGCAGGGCGATTCGGGAGAGAAGGATCTATTCTGGAAGCCGGCACGCTGGATTGACTACAGTGGCCAGATCACCGAGTCCGCAATCGAGGGCCTGACGCTCATGGATCATCCGGGGAATCCGAATCACCCGGCCAAGTTCCATGTGCGAGCTGATGGCTGGATGGGCGCATCGCTCAGCATCGACGCGCCACTGACCATCTTGCCCGGCAAGCCGCTCTCGCTGCGCTATGGTCTACTTGCCCATTCCGGCAAACCCGCTACGGACGAACTTGATCGGGCATGGCGGAGGTTCGCCGAAATGCCGGCGGCCAGCACCCGGCCGGCCAGATAGACCAGGATCTGCCGTCACGCCGCCCCCCCTAACAACACCGCCAGCAAACCCTTCTGGAAGTGCAGGCGGTTCTCGGCCTGGGCGAACACCAGCGAATTGGGGCCTTCGATGACGCCATCGGAAATCTCGTAGCCGCGATAGGCGGGCAGACAATGCAGCACGATGGCATGTTTCGGGGCCGCCGACATCAGTTTCTCGTCCAGAGCGAATCCCTGAAAATCCCTGATGCGTTGGGCCTTCTCCGCCTCCTGACCCATGGACACCCAGGTGTCGGTGTAGATGGCATCGGCCTCGCGCACCGCCTCGGCCGGGTATTGGGTCATGACAAAATCGAGTTCCGGCACCTGGGCCATGATGCGGTCGACGTCTTCGGCCGGCAGCCGATACGCGGACGGCGTGGCGAGAATGAAACGCAGTCCGAAACGCCCGCAGGCCGTGGCCAGCGACCGGGCGACATTGTTGCCGTCGCCCACGTAGGCTAGTGTGCGCCCCTTGAGCGATCCGAAATGCTCCTCGATGGTCATCAGGTCGGCCATGGCCTGGCAGGGATGGCTGAAATCCGTCAGACCATTGATGACCGGGACCGTGGCGTATTTGGCCAGCTCCAGCACCTTGGCATGCGCGAAGGTGCGCGCCATGATGCCGTCACACATACCGGAGAGAACTCGCGCGACGTCCTTGGCGGGCTCGCGTCTGTCCAGGCCAACTTCCTCGTCGCGCAGCATCATGGCGGAGCCGCCCAGATGGTGCATGGCGACGGTGAAGCTGACCCGAGTGCGAAGCGAAGGCTTCTCGAAAACAAGGGCCAGTGTCTTTCCCGCCAGCAGGGCGTCGTTGCGCCCGGTTTCCTTGTGCTGCTTCTTGAGTCGCTGCGCCACGTCCAGCAGATGGCGGAGTTCTTCGTGGGAACAGGCGGAAATGGAAATGAAATGTCTCATGGCCTGGGGCTCCCGAATGCATGGCCCTTGCGGCGCGGTTCTCAGAGGGTGATCTCGGTGCCGATGCCGGCTTCCGTGTAGATTTCCAGCAGGAGCGAATGCGGGACCCGTCCATCGATAATGTGAGCCTTGGCGCAGCCGCCGCGCAGGGCGCCGATGCAGGCCTCGACCTTCGGCAGCATCCCCGAGGAAATGACGCCGGACTTGACCATCTCCTCGATCTCCGACACGTTCAGATGCGGAACCATCGTTGCCGGATCCTTTGGATCACGCCGAATTCCGTGAGTGTCCGAGACGACAACAAGCTTCTCCGCCTTCATTGCCGCCGCCACTGCGCCGGCCGCCGTGTCCGCGTTCACGTTCAGCTTGCCGCCGGCGGGATCGCGGGCAATGGTCGAAATCACCGGGATCGAGTCGGCCTGAACCAGCAGTTGCAACAGTCTTGCGTTGACCTGCTTGACTTCGCCCACGAGTCCGATGTCGATGCGGCGTCCATCCTCGCCCGTCAGATAGGTTTTCTCGCCGAAAAGGACGTTGGACGACAGCGAGTGCAGGCCCATTGCCTCGCAACCGGCGGCCTGGATGAAGTTGACGATGAACTTGTTGATCTGGTTGCACAGCACATGTTCCGCGATCGCCAGCACGCGATCATCGGTGTAGCGCCTTCCCTGGACCCACTGGGGCACGAGGCCGGCCGTTTCCATCGCGTGATTGATCGCCTTGCCTCCACCATGCACGATGATGGGCTGAATGCCGACATAGTTCATGAATACGACGTCGGTCAGAATGTCCGACAGCTTTTCCTCGTCGTCCATGATCGACCCGCCCACCTTGACGACGACGGTCTTATCATGGAATCGCTGAATGTAACCAAGTGCTTCGACGAGCGACGCGGCCTTGTTGATTGCGGCTTCCATCGGTGCAAACGCTCCTGGCGCAAGGGAAAAGGAGCTAGTGTAGAATGCGCCAGTCGGTGTGTCAAAAGCCGGACATCATTTCTCAAGGGCTTTTTTCGCCGCCGACAGCACTGCGTCGTAATCCGGCTCCTTCGTCAGTTCGGAGACAATCTGCACGTGTGTCAGAATCCCCTTGCCGTCCACGACAAACACCGACCGCGCCAGCAGTCCGTTTTCCTTGATCCTCACGCCGTAGCTCTCTCCGAACGAGCGGTCGCGGTAGTCGGAAATCATCTGCAGATTCTTCACGCCCTCGGCCGCGCACCATCGCTTCTGGGCAAAGGGCAGGTCCATGCTGATCGTCAGTATGGCCACACCCTCACCGAGCTTCGATGCCTCGTCGTTGAACCTCTTGGCTTCGGCGCTGCAAACCGGCGTATCGACCGATGGCACCGCCGCAATGATCGTCACCTTCCCCGAATCGGGCTTGAACGTGAAAGTGGACAGGTCGCCTCCAACCGCCGTGAACGCCGGGGCATGATGGCCGGCCTTCACCTCGTGACCCAACAGGGTCAGCGGAGCGCCCTTGAATGTCACAAGGTCGGTCCGGCCGACAGACTGCCGATGCGCCTGTGGAACCGGAACCGCCACGCCATGGGGATCGCCGGCCGGTGTCGCGTGGCCATGCTCCGCCGCGAAAGATGGCCAAGTCACAAACATTGCCAGCCCCATGGCCAGCACCCTCAGGATTGTCCGCTCGTTCATATGTATGTTCCCTTCTTCGAGTGATAGTGGGTAAGCCTATGCCGCGAAGTCTCCGTAAGCAACATACGCGACAACAACCGGTAATGAACATTGGATTGACAACTCCCATTTCTTTTTGTGGCTGTGCCACGCATTCAAGGAGCAGGACATGAACCAGACCAATCATTCGTCCGCGCATCAGGGATGTTCGTGTGAATCCGGCTGCTGCGGCCCCGCGCAATATGCCGGTGTCAGCCGCCGAGATTTCCTGTCGGCCACGGGGATTACGCTCAGCGCCGTCGCCATGGGCGGGCTGGCCTGGAACGCCGCCATGGCCGCCGATGCACAGATCCCGACGGCCCCGGCCCGCAAGCCCCTTGTCATCAAGCCCGTTCTCACCTACGACGCGCCGGTTCGCCGCGAGCAGACAAGCTGGCGCAACTGGGGCGGAGTGCATGGCGAGGCCGCCGCCAAAGAGGAAACCGCCCGAATCAGCGAAGAACTCGGCAAGCTCAGGCAAATGGCCGACTATCCGATGGAGATTCTCCCCGTCTCGGCCATCCGAACTCCGGCCGAGTTCGCCGCGCTCGCCGACACGCAGCAGGCCGACGCCATCCTGCTTTACGCCGCCGGCGGCCCGCAGAGCATCTTCGACCAGGCCGTCAAGACCGGCAAGAACGTGGTCTTTTTCATCCGGCATCGTTCGGGCCCGGTCTACCTCTGGTACGAGATCATCAGCCCGCGATATCTCCACCAGCACGGCGACAGCGTGGCCACCCAGGGCGTTGACAACTCCGATGTGGTCGTCGACTCGCTCGACGAGCTGAACTGGCGCATGCGTTCGCTCTGCGGGCTGAAGAACTCGCTCGGCACCAGAATGATTGCCATCGGAGGCCCCGACGGCTGGGGGCCGGGCGGCCAGAAGGCCCCGCAACTGTCGCGCCAGAAGTGGAAATTCGATCTGGTCACCGTTTCCTACGATGAACTCAAACCAATTCTGGCGGCCGCCCTGGCCGATGAGTCGGCAATGAAGCTCGCCCGTGAACGCGCCGACAACTATCTCAAAGATCCCGGCGTCAAACTGGAGACGGACCGGAAATACCTCGATCACGCCTTCCTCCTCGACGGCGTGTTCCGAGGCCTGATGGTGAAGGCCGGCTGCTCGGCCATGACCATCAACCAATGCATGGGCGCCATCATGCCCATCTCCAGGACCACCGCGTGCATGGCGTTGTCCACTCTGAATGACGATGGTTTCCTGGCCTTCTGCGAATCCGACTTCGTGGTCATTCCCTCCGGGGTGCTCATGTCCAACATCACCGGTCGGCCGAATTTCCTCAATGACCCCACCTACCCGCATGACGGATTGATCACGCTGGCCCACTGCACGGCTCCGCGCAAACTCGACGGAAAGACGCTGGAACCGGTGCGCATCCTCACTCACTTTGAATCGGATTACGGCGCCGCCCCAAAGGTCGAGATGCGCAAGGGCCAGATCGTCAGCAACATCATTCCCGACTTCGCCATGTCCCGATACGTCGGTCTGCGCGGCGCCATCGTTGAGGCGCCGTTCCTGCCAATCTGTCGCTCACAGATCGAGGTGGCCTATAAGGTGCCCGACGAAAAAGTGGCCCTGAACATGCCGGGCTTCCATTGGGACACCATCTACGGCGACTGCCTCAAAGAGAGCGGCTACGCTCTGAAGAAGATCGGCATCGGCTGGGAATGTCTGGGCTGAGCAGCCCGGATTCTCATTTGTCGCCGAGACACACAACCCGTCCATCCTGGGTTGTCATGTACAAGCGCCCGCCGGCCGCCGCCAGCGAATCCCACGCAGGCGGAGGCACTTCGGTTTCGGCCAGCAGCTTGCCGCTGTCACTGGCGGCCAAGGCAAGCCGCCCGGTCGCGCTGACCATACACAGGCGTTCTCCGGCCAGGATCATGCCGGCGACAGGGTGTCGGCCGGCGGTGGCATCGAAGGGATTCACCGCCCACAGCGCGCCTCGTGCAAGCCGCTGGCTCTGCCACAGGTCGCCGCCGCTCCGCGCTCCCTTGTAAGTGGCCCAGCCGGCGTACCATTCAGTGTCGAACTTCTCACTGCCGTCGGCCGAGAACTCGCGTCGGAAGACATTTCGGCGATCCTGGGTGCAACTGAACAGTACATTATCCCTGAACACCGCGAGTGGACGCACAAACGGGCGCTCTTTTGAATGCTCCGTTTCATTGCGCGGCGCATAAGACCAGGCTCCGCGCGGAAAGTAGACTCCGGTCTTGCCGGTGTTGAGCTGCGCGAAGCCGCTCTTGGCGTTCAGCGACATCTCACCGCTTTTCCGGTTGAACAGCCAGCGCGACATGGCCACCGAGTCGCCCTCAACCTGCAGCAGGTCGAAATTGTCGAACTCCAGCCCGGAAGATCCATAGAAATTCTTCTGCGGCACACTGTGCAGACGCCTGCGCCAATGGACTCGCCCCGTTGCCGGATCGACGGCGTACACAAACACGCCGCCATCGGCGAGTGGTTGCCGCCCGGCGGCGAAAAACGCCACGTTGTCCACCACGACGACGCTTCCCGGCACAGGCCAGGGCGATTCCAACTGGCCATAGGCGATGATTCGCTCTTCAGTCGGCGCTGCCCTCAATCGCCAGACCATCACGCCGTCGTCGGCGCGCAGGCAGTACACCCAGCCACTCTTGCAGCCGAAAAGACACAGCCCGCGATAAAGGGTCGGCGCGGTGTCCACCCGGCCTTCGGCGACAAACTCCCATCGCCGCTGCCCGCTTTGTGCGTCGATGGCGATCACCTGATGCGCGTCGGGTCGCGTCACATAGACCA
>CAYSSA010000226.1:0-1296 GCA_964433485.1 uncultured Tepidisphaeraceae bacterium
CCGACACAGCGCAGTTCCTGGGCAACGCCACGATGACGGATCGGACCACGATCCTCGCGGGCACGCTGATCGACAACGGCAAGAACGTCATCATCACCAGTTCCACCGGCCTGAACAATGTCACCAAGGGTCTGGCCGTTGTGAACCCGGCGAGTACCATCACCGGCACTTATACGATCCAGCCGAATGGCGCTCTTGGTAATGCGTACTACGGCGGCACACCGGTCATTCCCATCGCGCAGATCACGCAGGCCACCGGCGGGGTCACGACCAATGCGGGGCCGATCTATGGGATGCTGACGGACACGGCGTTGACGCTGACGGCGGCCCAGTTGCCGGCCGTTACCGGCGGCGGGAATTACGGCTACTTCGTCGCGCCGATGAATGTTGCATCGGCCTCGGTGACAATCGATCCAATCCAGGTTGCGGCGGGTCGCACCTTCACTCTCGGCGGTCGCAATGGCACTCTTGGGTTCAGCAGCGCACCCGGTCTGACTTTCGCGGACGTGGGCACGCTGAACGTTGTCGGCGAGGGCAGCAGCACTGCGACGCTGAGGATTGACTCTCAGCCGGTGCAGTTGAATCCGGCGGCCTCGGTGATCATCAAGGGCAATTCGACCGGCACGGTTTTGCTGACCAATGCTCAGAATTATTCGTTCCAGCAGATTGAGGCGGCCAGCGGCAATCTCAAGATCGACAGCAACAGCACGCTCGCCATCACCAACAACCTGATCTTCAGCGGCGGCACGGTCAATCTATCGGGCGGCGGCACGGGTCAGCTGACCCTGGGTACGGCCGGGGCTCCGGGCACGATCAACGCGACGGCGGGGTCGAGCTTGCTCAGCGCCACCGGCGCCAATGCCAAGGTATCGGCGATTGGCGGCGACCTGGCGATCAATGTCGCCACCGGCGCCAACCTGCACATCTCGGCGCCTATTGCGACCAGCGCTCCGATCGGGCTTAACGTCAACAGCGCCGGCGGCGCCGGCACGTTGCGGCTGACGGGTGACAACTCCGGGCTCAACGGCAACATCACCGTGAACTCCGGCGTGTTGTCCATCCCCACACTGGCGGCCGCCGCGGGAGCGAACGGCAATACCATCACATTGAAGAATGCCAGCGGGCTTCAGCTCGGCACTTTCACGCCGGGGCTTCTGGAAGGACAGATCAAGCAGACGGTGAACAACGTCATAGACATTACCACTCCCAATCCGGGGAACTTCGGCAACCGGTTGAATGTGCGCATGGCCGAGCGATTCGATTCGGTGCCTGCGACTCCGACGATCACGGACGGTT
>CAYSSA010000226.1:1353-1562 GCA_964433485.1 uncultured Tepidisphaeraceae bacterium
CGACGGCATCTTTGCCATGGCGGCGTACATTGACGATCGCACGTACATCGCAATTGACGGCAAGGTCGCGTTGTACAACGTGGCGAGTTGGATATACACCACCAGCACCGCGACAACGACCGGCAGGAACAACGTTGCCGTGTCGCCGGGCATCGGCACGGATGTGCCGAACATCAACACGGCCGCCAACGTCAATCCCAGCAATTACT
>CAYSSA010000226.1:1572-2463 GCA_964433485.1 uncultured Tepidisphaeraceae bacterium
GGGGTATGGGTCCCAATGGAGACGGCTGGCACGACATCGAGATCCGCGTGCAGAACGGCACCGGCGGCGCTGGGTCCGGTGCGGGAAACACCAATATCAATGGCTGGGCGACGAACTACGGTCTTGGCATCAGCCTCGGCGCCCCGATCGATCCGCTGAACGGCGCCTCTTACTTCAACCCGTTGGATCCGGGCGATGGTTCGCTCTTCCGAACGCCCGGCGCCGGCGTCGATCTGTCCGCGCACAACCTCGACGTGCAGGGCACCGGCGCTTATGTGGATCTTGCCGTCACTGCCATCGGCAGCATCAGCAAGATCGGCAACGTGACTCTGAACGCCGGCAGCCCGTTCAGCGTTTACGGCGCCGGCACCACCCTCCAGGCGACATCCACGACGCTCAACGGCAGCGGCACGATTACGATCGCCAGCGGTTTGCCCAACGGGCGCGCCGATGGCGAGTTCCGCACGGGCAGGTTAACCGACGGCGATCCCGATGTCGGCACGATCACCCTCGACATCCGCACGACGGGTTCGCTCACGCTTGACAACGTGGCGGCCGCTCCGAACAACAACGACCTCAGCCGCACCACGATCAACGTCTACGAGAACGGCCGGCTGACCGGCCTGGGCACAACCAACGGTACCGGGTCTGACCCGCTGGCGGGCGTGACCGTCAATGTGCTGGGCAGCGGCGGCTCGCTGCGACTTGGCAGCCAGACCGCCAGCGCGGCCAATCCCTTCAACGCGACGATGATCCTGAATGCTCCCGGTCGGCTGGAACATATCGGGGCCACAAGCGATACCTTGGGAACGAATCCCAGCGCGACCGTGGTCACGATGAACGGCAATGCGCTCACGGCCGACATCGCCGCGGGCGGTGGATTGACTGTCA
>CAYSSA010000226.1:2576-4440 GCA_964433485.1 uncultured Tepidisphaeraceae bacterium
GCGGGCGGGTTGGTCTTGGCGAAACCGGTCGGCGTTCGGGCCGTCAACGATCTGACGATCAACGGCGGCACGGTTTCCAACAACAACGATGAGCAGATCAGCGGCACATTGACACTGGCCGGCGGCACCCTTGACGTCAAGGGCAAGGCCGAGTTTGTCAGTTCGATCACGGCCAACGGCGGCGGCGTGAGCAGTTCGGTTGCCGGGGGCCGCATCATCACCCCGATCATCACGACTCCAGGCGCCGCGACGACCACAATTTCGGCTCGCCTTGTGGCTGCGTCGGACTTCGCCGGCACGGCGCTGTCCCCGACGACATGGACGGTCAACAACGGCAGCACGCTCGCCCTCACCAACGTCGGCACGGGCAGCGCGGCGAACCAACTAACCAACGTCAACTTCGCCGTCAGCGGCGCCACACTGAGCGCTGCGGGCGGAGCCACTGGCACACTGAGCGCGATCAACGGCACGACGGTGACGCTGACCAACGGTGGCACGCTTGCCGTCGCCGATCCGAACGCCGCGCCGCAGGGCTTCGTCGCCCGCGCCTACCTGGCGACCGGGCTCGGCGCCATCAACGGCACTGATGCGCAGATGCTGGCGTTTGTGAACAACACCACCACCCCGGCGCCCGTGTCCACGGTCAATCCGTTTGCGGGCCCCATCAGCATCGCCAACGACGCGGCCTTCGGCACGCTGTTCAGCAACACGGCGATCGGCGGCAACACCTCGAACTTCACGACAACATTCCAGGGTTACTTCGTGGCTCCGGTCACCGGTGCCTATTCCTTCCGCATTCCGACGCACGACGACGGCTCATCGGTCTGGATCGACCTGAACCGGGACGGCGTGTTCCAGCTCGCGGGTAGCGCCGGGACCGAGCGTCTGATCAACGCCACGGGTACGGCGGCCAGCGGCGTCTTCACCGCCAACCTCGTCGCGGGACAGTCCTACCGTATCCTCTTCGGTCAGGAAGACACGGGTGGAGCCTCGAGCCTTATCGTGCAATGGGCCGAACCCGGCGGCGCGCTGACCGCGGTCACCACGACCGGCGCCGGCGCCAACCGTTTCTACACCAGCGCGCCTGATTTCTCGATCAGGCAGTTCAACGATGTGAATGTGGTGGTGCCCGCCTCCAACAACGCGACGATTGACCTGACAAGCAACCTGGGCGGAGCCGCCTACAACATTCTGACCCTGAACGGCAACTCGACGCTTACGGTCAACGGTGTCTTCGCATTCACGAAGGTTTCGTTTGCGAAGACGAATCTGCCCGCATCGGGCGGCACGATCACCACGACCGGCGGGGCGACATTCAACCCCGGCGTCCTGAATGACTCGACCATGTCCGGCAACCTGACCTGGAACGTCGGCAACGCCGCGATGCTTCTGGACAACACACAGGCTGCGCCGAACCAGAATGTGCTGACCAAGACCTCGTTTGTGGTCAATGGCGGCGGCGCTCTTCAAGTATTCGCCAGCGCGACGGGCACAAGCCCGCTCGGCGGCAGCAATCCGGTCACCCTGAGCGGCGGCACGCTCCGTATTGCCAACAAGGATGGCACAGGTTCGGCCACCGTCGGCGTCGATGTCGTCCTTTCCAGCAACAGCGCCATCGAGCACATTGGTTCGACCAGCGATGTTCTCACCGGCGCTGCCTCCAACAGCATCGCGCTAGGCGGCAACATCCTGACGCTGCTCGGCACGGACGGAAAACTCACGATCAACCAGGCCATTGTCAACAGTGGCAGCGTCGTCAAGAACGGCGTCGGCACGATTGAGCTCTCCGGCTCGACGGCCAATACCTACACCGGCACCACCACCGTCAACGCCGGCACGCTGGTGCTCTCCAAGACCGGAGCGG
>CAYSSA010000226.1:4540-7867 GCA_964433485.1 uncultured Tepidisphaeraceae bacterium
GTTCGATCTGGCCGGCAACACCGAGTTCGTCACCAGCTTCTCTTCGACCGCCGGCCTGATCAAGTCGTCCATTTCCGGCGGACGGCTGACCACGACGGCAACAGGCCTGAGCCGAGACCAGGGGGGCAACCTGACCATCTCCGCCCCGCTGACCGTAACGGACGCCAGCGGCAATCCGTTGACCTCGCCCACGACGGTCAACATCACCAATGGCGCGCTGAATCTTCTGAACGGGCAGCCGGCTCCCGACAACAACCAGTTGACAAACGTCACATTCGTGGTCAACGGCAGCAACGCCGTGCTGACCGGCGCCTCGCTGGCAGATGCGAGCGTCAGCTCGCTTTCCGGCGCGCCTGTCATGCTTTCCAACGGCGGCACGCTGGCGACGACCGCGTCGGTCGGCGGCGTCGGGAGCCTGCCCGCGTCGGGCTTTTCCGGCAAAGTGTACAACGCCACGGGCCTCGGCGTGGCCGGCACCGACCTGCCCATTCTCAACAACACCGCGAACGTGATCGGCACGAACACGTACATCCCCAGTGCCGTTAATATTCCCGCGGCGACGGGCGACGCCACGTTTGGCGCCATCTTCGGCAATCCCGCCGGCGGTCCGCAGTCCGGCGTCGTGTTCTCCACGACATTCACCGGCTATTTCCTGGCCCCGGTCACCGGTACCTACTCCTTCGCTCTTCCCGTTCACGATGATGGCAGCTCATTCTGGCTCGACCGCAACCAGAACGGCGTATTCGAGTCGATCAACAACGAAATGATCATCAACGCCCCCGGCACGGCGGCCAGCGGCACGTTCACCGTCAGCCTTGTCGGCGGCCAGACCTATCGCATCGCGATGGCACACGAAGACACGGGCGGCAACTCGAGCCTTCAGCTGCAGTGGGCCGATCCCGGCCAGCCGATGCTGATCGTGAACCCCGGCGTGGCCGGACAGGGCGCTGGACGGTTCCTCCGCGACCTCGGCACGGTCAACCTGAGCACGACCAACGTGACCGTTGACGGCAACGCCGCTTTCCAGGCCACTGACGCCTCCGGCCAGTACGGCACTCTCACGCTGCTTCAGAACAACACCACACTCATGGTCGGCGGCACAGCGGTCGGGCTGGCAACGAAGTTCCAGCAGACGACCCTGCAGCCGGGCTCCAACACCATTACTCTCAACGGCTCGGTTACCGGCCCCGGCGGCTTCAGTCCGGGCGTCCTCAACGACGGCGGCAGCCCTCTGAGCATCTCGGCGGGCAACGGCACCGGCATGGCCACCCTCGTCCTTGACAACACCAACCCGGCGACTCCGAATTCGCTGGCCAACACCACGATCACCATCAACAACGGAGGCGCGCTGCAACTGGTTCCCAGCAGCCTGCCCGGCGCGGTCGATCCGATCGCCAATGTGCCGGCCACAGGCGCGGTGACGTTCAACGGCGGCAACCTCATCGTCCACAACAAGGAAGGTTCGGGATCGGCCACCACCGGCGCCGGCCACACATTCCAGATAAACGGCAACGCGACGTTCCAGCACATGCTGCCGGGCAACGATACGCTTGCGGCCACGATCAACCTTGGGTCCGGCACCATCCTGACCCTCAAGAACGACCTGGGAGGTTTCACCATTGGCGGTGACATCCTGCTGGGTGGAGGCAATTCGATTGACGCGGCCATCGGTGGCACGACTCGCATCACCGGCCAGATCCTCGGCTCCAGTTTTGCGTCGCTGAGCTACGGTCCGACCATCGGTGGCGGGATCACTCTCGCAACTCCGATCGGCAACAACTATGGAACCGCCGGCACCATCGGCACGCGGATTTCCGGAACCACTGTCAACGCCGTTGGAAACTACGTCTTCGGCAATGGCAACATCGAATTGAACAGCGGCACGTTGAATGCCCAGAATCCCGAAGCGCTCAAACGGCTCGAGGCCGGGCATCAGGCGCTTTCGATCGACATTCGCGGCGGCTCGCTGGGGATTCAGGCCGACGGCAACGGCCTGGGCACACCCCAGACCAGCGTGGTCAATTATTTCAACCCGCTGAACCTGTACGCGGCAAGCACCATAACGCTTGGGCCGATCAACGGTATTGCCCGCAACAAGAGCATTGACTATTCGGGCGTCATCGTCACCAATGGCAACACGCTGACCGTCGCCAACAACAACGGCTATGGGCTCAACGTGACCAGTAACCTCGCCCTGACGGCGAGCAACACGTTCTCCGTGTCCACCGCCAGCGCGTCGAACATGGTTCCGGGTCTGACGCTGGCCGGCCAGGTCAGCGGGGCTTTCGGCATCGTCAAGACCGGCGCCGGCACGCTCGCTCTTACCGGGTCGAACACGTTCGGCGGCGCAGGGCAGATCATCGACATCCAGGGCGGCGTCGTGGCGGCCTCGAGTGATGCCGCGCTTGGCGCTGCGGGGACCGGCGTCAAGCTCAACGTAGCCGGCACGTCGGGTGTCGGCTTCCGCGCCATCGGCACCTTCAGTACGAACCGCACCTTCACGCTTGCCCAGGCGACCAACGAGATCGACGTCACCGCGGGCAACACGTTGACGCTCACCGCGCCGTTTTCTATTGCCACGGCGACGAACCAGCTCGTCAAGAACGACATGGGCACGCTCGAGCTTGCCGCCGCCAACCCTTCGACCTGGACCGGCAGCACGATCACGGCGCCCAGCACCTCAACCGCTCAGACCCTTACCGGCGGCATACTGGTTAACCAGGGCGTGCTGAAGATTTCCAACGCGGCTGCTGCCGGCGGGCCCGCCAACATCATCGGTGTGAATGCGACCACGGGCGCTCAGGTGCAGATCGCCGGCGGCATTACGGTGCCCAATCCACTGTACCTGAACATGACGACCGGCAACGCCTCCGGCGGCATCCACGCCGGCGGAGCTCTCCGCAGCGTGGGCAGCGGCGTGACCAACACCTGGTCCGGCGCCATCAGCATCAACCAGGACATCGGCATGTCTGCTGACGCCGGCAATACCCTGAACATCACCGGCGGCATCAACCAGAATGTGCACATCATGGTGTACGGTGGTGATGGCAACATCAATGTCACCGGCGGCGCTATCACCGCCAACCACACGATCGACAAGATTGGCAGCGGTACCACCAATATCCAGGTGAACACGGCCGGCCCGACGGGCAACGGCATCCGCGTCTTCGCCGGCAACCTCACCTTCAGCGGCGCTGCGGGCTTCGTCACCGGCGGTGGCACCGTCGCCACGATCATCAACCCCGGCGGAACGCTGAATCTGGACAGCACGGCCGCCGCGCCCACCGGCAACGTCAACCGCCTCAACGGGCGCGCCATGACCTTCCA
>CAYSSA010000227.1:0-224 GCA_964433485.1 uncultured Tepidisphaeraceae bacterium
CAGCGCCACACCTTCCAGGCCAATCGGCGATTGTCGGCGCAACTCTCGAAGGCGGGCCGAGGGATTCTCGGTCGCCGGCTCTGCCGCCACGACCGCGCCGGCGTTCAGGGCCAGCACCCCACCGTCGGACCTCCGATACACCCCGGGCCACAGACCGTTCTCCACGCCTTGACGCGGCTCGGACGACGACCACTCGCCTCCAAGCATTCGCACTTCCTCGCCGA
>CAYSSA010000227.1:292-7033 GCA_964433485.1 uncultured Tepidisphaeraceae bacterium
GAATCGCGGACCAGGAAGCCAAGTCTGCCGAGACCAGCACCCGGCGCGGCGGGCCTTCCCGCACACCCACCATCAGCCTTCCACCGATCGTCACAACCGGCTCCCAGCCGGCGGCGTCGGTTCCGCCGCCAGCAGGCCATTGTGACACGTTGGCGGATAGTGGATGCTGCCTCACCATCGCCTTCTCATTGGGCGAACCGGCTATGGAAGTTCCAATCAGCAGCACGCCCTCCTCGTCGGCCGCGAGATCCCGACTCGATCCGGCGATCACCAGACGCCGGGCGGCCGGCGCGGGGCGACGCAGCGCCGCGTAGCTTCTCACCATCCGGTCCATCTCCGGCAGCAGCGGAAAACGTGGTTCGATCAGCGGCCAGGCGCCTTGGCGGGCGACATACCGGCGATTATCGGCCGCCAGATCGTCCTTCACCAGCAATTCCGCCTCGACGACGGCCGCTGTGCCTGGCAGGTCGACGAAATACGGCCGGCTGTCGCCCCGCTCCGGCAGATCCAATACCTGTCGGTCCATCTCCACGCCATCGCCGCGCAGCAGCAGTGTTGCGCGCCGACTGCCGGAATCGTTCCTGACGCCGACCATTGCCTGTCCCGCGCGCACCGCCAGACCCGTCAGCGACACGTTCTCCAGCGCGCTGGACGGGGCAATCCGGACGAGTCTCGCATTCGTCTGCCCCACCCCACGATCGCTGATGACGACCACAATCGATCGATCGTCCGATAACAGCCGAGCCACGGCTGCTTCCAACGCCGCGACGCTATTCACGGCCGTCGCCGGGGCAGCCATCGCCCGGGCCCTCCACGCGCGGCGATCGGTATGGATCGCCTGCGGGCCGGGCACCAGAATCAATTCAACCGGCTCCTCGCCCAACGTCTGGTCCAGCACGCGCGCCGCATCGTTCAGAACCGCCGCATATCGACCCTCGGCCGACATGGTGACGCCTCGATCGACAACAACCGTCACCGCCGGACCGGCAGATCCCCCGACACGTATTCGCGGACCGGCCGTCGCCAACACCGCAAGGAGCACGGCTCCAAGCAGCGCCGCCAGCGCCGGTGGAGGCAAAGCAAACGACCGCCTGGCTTGTTCGCGAGGTTCCTGCCGGGGCCAGAGCGGCAGGAACGGCACGCGGACGCGATTCCGCTGTCCCCAGAGCATCCACAGCGTCAATACCGCCCACGGGAGCAATCCGACAAGCCACCATGGAGAAGCAAAGAACATCGCGCGTTGGTCCAAATCGGGCCGGCATGCTCATGCGCCGGCTGGAGTCGCGGATCGCTGGGCATTTGCGACCGACGATCCGGCGGGCGCTACCGCCGCAGATCCGAGTCATCCTTGCGCGGCACGGGCGCCAGCTGGTCCGGCACCACCACAACCTTGTCCAGCAGGATGTAGTTTCGACCGTTGTACTCCGTCACCAATCCCGTCACTCGGAACCGCAGATCGCGACTGGTGTTCTGGATGTACTTCTCCATCGTCATCAGTTTCAGATTCGGCAGGATCAACAAGGGCGGATCCTTCATGCCCTTGCCGTCGGCCTCCAGCGTCAACTCGTGCATATTCTCCGCCGTCCGGTTCAGCCGCCCGACCCGGTCAACCAGATAGGTCCCCTCGCGAATGAGATTCAGTTGCTCGCCGGCCGGGGCCACGGTCTTTGCGGTGCCGACGTCGCGCTTGGGCAGGTCGGGTAGCGGTTCCAGCGGCAACGCCGCCGGGCGTGATGGCTGAAGCAGACGATTGAGGACATCATCGGCCGACTGCCCGCCGGCCGCGGGGCGGGTTGTCTGCCCCCGTGCGGACGAAACGATAATGAGCACTGCCAATACACTCAGTAGCCGCGGCATGATACACCTCGCTGGTTCGCCCGCGCATTGTATCTGATCGGGAACTCGGGCGACAGGCCTTGCGATGCCCCCAGTTGGCTGTGTTGCGGTTACAATCGCGATCCATGAGCCGAGCAGCCGCGTTTCTGGCGTTGTTGGTCGTTGTCGTCGCTCCGGCGTCACGCGCCGCCGAATCGCCGACGCCCTTTGACGACGCCGCGGCGCTCTGGCACATGAGCAGCCTCAAGAACGCCGCACCGGGCGGCGACGACCTGGCCGTTCGCGGCAATGTCGGCATCGGAGTTGAACTGACCGGCGATGAGCGGCACGCTTCCGTGCTCCGCGGCGGCGATGGCCGTGCCGCCCGCTTCGATGGCGGATACCTCGATGCCGGAGGGGGCCCCGACGGCAGACTCAATCTCAAGGCCAACGCATTCACGCTTTGCATCCGTCTCCGAGACCCCTCGGGCAGGTGGATGGCCCCGCTTTTCTCCAAGCACGGCGGCCATGACAAACTCGTCTACAACCTTTTCTCGCACGATTTTGGCGCCGGCAAGGTCATCGGATTCGAGATCGGCACCGAGCGCACCAGGGGCATGACCCAGGTATCCGTCCCGCTGTCCATCATTGGCGAAACCGACTGGCATGACATCATCTGTCGCTACAACGGAGCCAAGTTGCAGTTGTTCGTCGATGGCGTCTGGATGGATGAGGAGTTTCCCATGGGCCCGCTGCGCCAGGGCAACACCGAGCCCTGCCTCATCGGCGCCGAGTCGGTCGGCGGGGCCGTCAAGTCCGGCTGGCGCGGCCTTGTCGATCACGCCGCCCTCTGGTCGCGCGCGCTGTCGGACGCCGAGATCGAAGCCCTCAGCGGCGGGGCGAGGGAAGTCGCCTCGAAGAAGCTGAAGTATCTCGGACCGCTGCCGTCGATGCAGTATTTCCGCCCGCACAACCGATTCAATGTCGGCGACACGCTTCCCTTCTTTCACGATGGCACGTTCCATTTCTACTACCTGCTGGATCGCGGCCACCATTCAGCCAAGGGCGGCAAAGGCGCGCATCAGTGGGCACACGTCAGCTCGCGTGATTTGATCAACTGGACCGAACATCCGCTGGCCGTGCCCATCACACGCGAGGAAGAAGGCTCCATCTGCACCGGCTCCATGTTTTTCCACGATGGCGTCTGGTATGCCTTCTACGCCACGCGCCTCATCGGCAAGGGCGAGCAGATCAGCGTGGCCACGGGCCGGGACGGTATTCACTTCACCAAGATCCAGCCTGATCCGCTCTTCACCGCCGACGCCAAGTACCACAACGGCTTCCGCGATCCTCATGTTTTCCGCGACGACCAAACCGGCCTGTTCCACATGCTCATCTCCACCATGCTCAAGGATGGCAATCGCGGCTGCCTGGCCCACTACACCTCCAGGGATCTCAAGAAATGGATCGAAGCCGAACCGTTTCTCATAGAGGGCAAGGAAGTCCCCGAGTGCCCGGACTACTTCCGGTGGAACGGCCGGTATTACCTCATCTTCAGCTTCGGCCAGGTGGCGCGCTATCGCATGTCCACCGGCCCGCTCGGCCCGTGGGAGAAACCCAAACTCGACATCCTCGATGGTGGCGCCGCCCGCGTCATGAAAACGGCCGCCTTCACCGGCAACCGCCGCATCGGCACCGCCAGCATATGGCCCTTTGGCTACGCCGGCTGGGCAGTCTTCCGAGAACTCGTGCAGAATCCCGACGGCACGCTCGGCAGCAGATTTGTACCCGAGATGATCCCCCCCAGCGGTGAGCCGGCCTCCCTGACGTTCACGCCTCTGGGCGACGGCGCTGCCGGTGACGCCCAGGCTGTCCGTCTACGCGCTGTCGATGGCTCCACGCAAGCCATGCTCACCGGCCTTCCGCGTAACGCGCGCATCCAACTCCGCATCAGCGCCAAAGCCGCCAGTCTTGGCCTGCGTCTGCGCGCTTCGCTCGACAAACCGGAGACACACGAAATCCGCATCATCCCCGGCCAACGCCGGCTGTCCGTCATCGGAGGACAGTCGATCAGCCTTGACGGCGATCTCGACAAGCCGATCACGCTCGACATCATCCTCAAGGACCAGATCCTCGATCTCTGCATCAACCAGCAGCAGACGTTGGTGAATTGGGTTCCTGATCTACGCGGCGACCGCCTGATCTTCTTTGCCGGCAACGGCGGAGCCATATTCGAGCAGATCTCCGTCCGGCCGCTGCGATAGGCTTGGCAACTCCTATCCGGTTTGACCCGGCATCCGCAAATCGCGCAGCAGCAACAGATCGTCAACCGTGAGAGCGAACGAGAAGCGATAGCCGGCGATGACCGATGTAGGCCGCAGGGCCGGCAGTTCCAGGTATGGATGGTCGAAGACTTCCAGCGTGGCGTCCCCCTTCCAGACGGGTGAAATCTGAATGTCGCGGGACTTCAGTTGGACCAGTTCGTGGACGGCCGGAGTGTCGTGCCTGCCGGCGGCCAGCTCTGGGAAATAGCGGACGTTCACCGCCTTGGCAAAACCGGGCGAAGGCATCGTCTTCGTGGGTTCGCGCAGGGCAACTTGGACTTCCATCAGCCGGCGATCCTTGGCGGCCAGCGTCGCCCCGAACCGGCCGCCGGGGCCAACCACGGGCGCTGCCTTGGATGGCAGGTCGTAAGCCCGTGTGACCCAGGTGGAGCCGATCTGCTTGGGCCAACCCTGCACCAATCCGCGCATCAGGGAGACATCCTGATCAACCCAGATAAACGGGCAGTACGCGACAGGTGATCCCTCGAATATGGCCGAGAGCAGGATGATCGTCTCGCGATACTGGCTGCGGACGGGGTCAAGGTATTCCTCGCCGGTCTCGCTGGCGTATTGCCATTCGATAAAATACGCAGCGCACCGGCCGGACTGGGCCGTAAGCCCTTGTGGCAGAAACGCCGCCACCGCGGCCAGGTCGGCGTCAAACTCCACGGCGAGCGCCGTGCCAACATAGTGCCACGGCGGAGCCGGCGCGAGACTCGATGTGCCTTTGGGTGTGCGGGGGAGAGTGTAGCCTTTTAGCATGATGTGTTCCTCTGTCGTGTGAACTCTGATTCGTGAACAACTTGCCAGCGAACGGTGGGCGAGTACACCGAACCTACTCGGTCTCAACTCGGCGCATGGACGCGTAGGCCCGTCTTGTCACATGGCTGAACGTCAACGATCTCGACCACTTTACAAATGAAGGTTGCGCCAAGGCCATAAGCCGGATGAAACTGGAGGACAAAATACGCATTCTCCAACTGGGGGGGTCTCAATCGCTCTGATCCACAACGAGAACAGGGCATTCTGCTGATTAAACTCGTCGATTTTCAAATCGGTTACCGTCGAGAACCGAAAATGCACGAGTACATGCTTTCGTAGCACGTAGCTTCCATCGGCATCTACCTCGTTTGTCATCTCGAAAGCGTTGACCATCGCCTCAAGTGTCGGGCCAGGACCAAGGACCGTAGCTCCACGATCAAGATGGAGCCAAACTACCTCTGAATCATGAAACAACGGCCAGTAACCGAAGATAGACGTGAGCTTATCGCTACCGACGATGTTCGCAGGAGCTTCCATTGGAGGCGCGATCTCCTGAACTGCGTGTATGCGTGGGCGTTGAACGGAACGCCCGCGAATGGTGGGCGAGGACGCCCACCCTACTTGGACTCAAACCGATGCGTACCGGAGCAACCTCAAACACCGCCGCGCCGTTTTCGGTGCGGAGGAACTTAACGCCGTCGGACTGCGCCGCCGGTTTGCCGGATTCGGTGACGGACTTTTCGTCTTTTGCGGGGACGTAGACTGTGGCGGTGGAGTTTACGGGGATGGTCACATCGAGCGCAAAGTCGCCGCCGGTCAGCTTCCAGCTGCTGGAAACCCGGCCGCGGATGGTGCGCATGCTGGCGCTGGCTTGGGTCAGGCCGCCACCGATACGGGGGCGGATGATGATGTGGCTGTAGCCCGGGTTCTCCGGGTCCAGGCCGATGCCGGCAACCGTGTCATAGAGCCACTCGCCGCAGGAGCCGAGTGAGTAGTGGTTGAACGAGTTCATGCCGGGATCCTGGAAGCCCTTCTCGGGGGTCCAGCCGTCCCATCGCTCCCAGATGGTCGTCGCGCCGTGCTTCACCGAGAACAGCCACGAGGGGAAGGTATCCTGCATCAGCAGTTTGAAGGCGGTGTCGATCTTGCCGGACTTGGTCAGCACGGGCAGCAGATAGCTGACGCCGACGAAGCCGGTCGAAAGATGCCAGCCCTTGGCCTTGATGTCCTCTTCCAGGTATTGCGCGGCCTTGGCTCGCAGGTCATCCGGCAGCAAGTCAAACTTCAACGCCATGGCATAGACGCACTGGGTGTTGCCGGTGATCCGGCCATCTTCCTTCACGTACTTCTTGTTGAAGGCGGCCTTGATGTCGTTGAAAAGCTGCTCGTACCTGGCCGCCTGTTCGGCGTTGCCGATGGCCTTGTAGCTCTTGGCGACAAGATTGGTTGAGTAAGCGAAATAGGCCGTGCCGATGAGGTCCTTGGGCGTGTTGGCGCCGATGGAGAGCCAATCGCCGTAGTCATTGCCGCGGTTCTTGTCACGGATCAGGCCGGTGCTGTTGGCCTTGAGGTATTCGACCCACCTGGTCATGGCCGGAAGGTGGCGTTCGAGGATACGTTTGTCGCCGTAGACCTGATAGATGGTCCAGGGGCAGATGACCCCGGCGTCGCCCCAGGCGGGGACGCTGTGGGCACCCATGGTGTTGGGGTTGACGTCGGCAAACGAGCCCTGCGGCGTCTGACCGTCATCGACATCGACCATCCATTTGGTGAAGAAGGCGGCCACATCCGCGTTGTGCGTCGCGGTGCGGATGAAGACCTGGGCATCTCCCATCCAGCC
>CAYSSA010000227.1:7043-7263 GCA_964433485.1 uncultured Tepidisphaeraceae bacterium
GCTCGTCGCGCTGCGGGCAGGCGGTGGGGACGCTGAGATAGTTGCCTCGCTGGCCCCACCAGATGTTGGATTGAAGCTGGTTGATGCGCGGATCCGAACAGGCGAACTGGCCCGTGTGAGGAGTGTCGGAACCGATGACGATGCCGGTGAGCATGTCGGTGTCGGGCCTGGCGGGCAGGCCGGTGATCTCGACGTACCGGAAGCCGTGGAACGTGAAAGT
>CAYSSA010000227.1:7288-7835 GCA_964433485.1 uncultured Tepidisphaeraceae bacterium
TTGCAGATGTAGGTGTCGATAGACACCGCGCTGCGGAGGTTTACGGTGTAGATCGTGCCGTCGGGATTGAGCATTTCGGCGTGGCGGATGGTGAGCCTGGTGCCGGCCGGGGCATCGGTCCTGATGCGAACCACGCCAACCATGTTCTGGCCCATGTCGAACGTATAGCGGCCGGGCTGGGGTTCCTTCACGCTCTTCGGCTTGATCTCATCGACCTTGCGGACGGGCTCCATGACCTGAGCTTCGAGCGGGCGGACAGCCTCTTGACGCACGGCGACGTTCATCCAGGCGGAGTCGTCGAAACCGGGCATATTCCAGTTGGGGATTTCCTTTCGTGCATCATAGGCCTCGCCCAGCATGAAGTCGGTGGAGACGATCGGCCCGGCCTGCATGCGCCAGGTGTTGTCGGTCACAATGCGGTCGGCAGTCCCGTCGGCATAGGTCACTTCAAGCTGCGCCAAGAGTGCGGGAACCTTGCCGTAGAACTGGAAGCCGCCGTTGCCGATGTGGCCGGAATACCAGCCGTTGGCGATCATGCCGCCCAAGG
>CAYSSA010000228.1:0-5114 GCA_964433485.1 uncultured Tepidisphaeraceae bacterium
CTCAACGGGAAGCAGTCTGGCCCGTTCAACGTTACGGGGCGGTTGATTGTCTTCGGCCAGGACGGCGACGATCTGATTGCACTCATCCGACCCGACAAGACCCCCTGTGAGTTCCACGGAGGCAACGGCATGGATCTGCTCAAAGGTTCATTGGGCAAAGACACGCTCGACGGCGGCGCCGGCAACGACTGGATCATTCCCGGATGCAGTCGTGCTGATGTCATCGTGGCCGGTCCCGGCGAAGACCACGTCGGCTGGCGGAAATGGCGGCCGCTGGTGAAGACGGGCATTCTCGATGCGACGTGGTGACGCCCGGCCAGGCCGTGACCGACAAAAATCCAAACACGGAGACATGGAGAACTGCCCGAGCCCGAATGGCATCCCGCCGTATCTCCGTTTGCCCGTGTTGGCAAGTCTTCTCAAGCTGAGCGGCTTTCCTTGGATTGCGGCATTTGACCCGGATGAAGTCTTGCCGGAAACCCCGCAACGATGGTCCACCGCATTACCGTTTCAGCCAGTGCGCATACTGCACCGGCAGCAGCGAAAGCGGCTTCTCCAGACCCAGGGTCTGGGCTGCGTGGAATGGCCAGTAGGGATCGCGCAGCATCTCGCGCCCCAGCATGATCAGGTCTGTCTGTTCCTCTCGCACCGCCTCGTCGGCTTGCCGGGGGTCGGAGATCATCCAGCCGACGGCCGCCGGCAGGCCCGTCTCGCGCCGAATCCTTCCGGCCGTGGGAATCAGAAAACCAGGGCCCCATGGAATGCGCGACAAGTCCGGAATCACAAAGCCGTGACTGACGTCGATAAAGTCCAGCCCGGCGGCCTTGAGGCGGCGGATCAACTCGATGGATTCCTCTACCGTTACGCCGCCTTCGGTCCAGTCCGTCACGGACATCCGCACCGTCAGCGGCAGGCGCTCCGGCCAGATCTGCCTCACAGCCGCGAACGTCTCCAGATGGAACCGAATGCGATTTTCGAAACTGCCGCCGTAGTTGTCGCTGCGGAAATTCGACAGCGGCGAGAAAAAACTGTGCGCCAGGTAACCGTGCGCAAAGTGCAATTCGAGCCATTGCATGCCGGCCGCCAACGCCCGGCGGGCGCCATCGACGAAAGCCTTCTGAATCCGCTGGATGTCGGGGATCGTCAGCGCGCGCGGCGTAACCGGAAGATTCGCCCCGAACGCCGCCGGCGACGGGCCCAGAATTTCCCATGCCCCCTCGTGAGGTTCAAGGTGGTCGTCACCGTCCCACGGCCGATTGGCGCTGGCTTTTCGACCGGCGTGTGCAATCTGAATGCCGGCGGCGGCGCCGTGGCGCAGCAGAAATCGCGCAATGCGCGCCAACGGCTCGATCTGATCATCCGACCAGATGCCCAGATCGCCGGGACTGATGCGACCCTCGGGCGAGACGGCCGTGGCTTCGACAATCACCAGCCCCGCGCCGCCGATGGCCCGAGACCCCAGGTGAACCAGGTGCCAGTCGTCGGCCCTGCTGTCAGTCGAACAATACTGGCACATCGGGGCCACCGCGATTCGATTGCGGAGGGTGACATCCTTCAATTTGAATGCGTCAAATAATCCAGGCATGCAGGGAGTCCTTTCGTGTATGGCGGGACATTATGCGCTGTTTAGACGAGGACGCCACGGCTCATGAATAAACCCGGCCGTGGCATCCCCGGCGATTGCGCGATCTGCCGTGCTTTGTCGGCTCGATCACTATTTCAACACCGGCCTGATCACCATGTTGCGGTAACTCACGCCGCTGTGGTCGCCCTGTAGGTAGATCGGTCCGGGGCGGAATTCGTCCGACCAGAGCGCGCCGCCCGTACAGCCCAGCAGAGGCTGGTTGTCGATGATCTTCTGGCCGTTCAGAATCACCGTAACGTGTCGATCGACAAGCGTGATGTCCACCGTCTGCCACTCGCCGGCGGGCTTCTCGGCGGACACCGTCGGCTTGATCCGGCTGTAAACGCCGCACATGTTGTGCGAATCGGTCGGACGGCCGTAAGTGTCCGCCATCTGGATCTCGTAAATGCCGCGCAGATAGATGCCGCTGTTGCCGCCCTTGGGAAGATTTACTTCGGTCGTCAGATTGAAGTCCTCGAATTCCTTTTCGGTGCGAAGATTGCCGTAGTTCTTGTGTTTGCCGGGTTCCTGAACGGGGTTGTTCGTCAGCACGCCGTCGGACATGCTCCAGCCGTTGGACGCCCCTTTCTCGATCAGTCGCCAGCCGTCAAGGCTGTTGTGGGCGAACAACTTGATGGGTTCTCCGAACTTCACCTTGGCGAGATCCGGAGCGGCCGGCACGGGCGGAATGCGCTTGCCCGTAAATGTCGCCTTGCCAAACTCCGGCTGGTCCGCGTTGCTCTTGACCGTGCTCGCAGTCAGGACATCGCCCTGGACCTTGGCGGTGATGGTCTCGGTGGTGACCACCTTGATCGTCTTGCCGTCGGCGCCTTTCTTGTCGCTGCGATGCAGACGGACCACGCTCAGCGAATCCCCTTCGACCTTGGCGCTCTCGGTGGGCACCACGCTCCCGCCGCCCCAGAGGATGCTGGCCGAGAGCTTGCCGTCTTTCTCGACCACGCCCAGCCATCCGGCCCCGCCGCCCGGGATCGTCAGCGCCCAGTGGCCAATGAAGGCGTTCTCGGCGCCCCGCGCCGAGCCGATGCAACTGAGGATGGCCCCAACCAGAACCGCAACACATACGCTGTGGAGTTTCATACAACCTCGGAAATCTCGAACCGCCCTGTGTCTCGTTTGGCGGCCCGTGCGCGGCGGGGCAGTCCCTACGCCGTCGGCCGGTTCAGATTCGCTGAACGACATTCCTACATCACGCGAACCCAGGCGTTTAGATCTCCGATTGGGTTGCCCGCGCCGCAATACGATCCGATCATGCCGTCGTCGCGACTACCGACTGCGGTTAGTCGCTAGACCAGTTCCGGCTGACGTGATTGCCCGCTTCGCACCTCGGCTTCCACGATGCGGATGGTGTCGGCCGCCTGTTGCATGGTCACGCAGTCCGGGCGACGGCCGGCCTTGATGCAATCGAGGAAGTAGGCGATCTCGAAATCATATCCCATTCCGGCTTCAAGTCGCACCGGTTCGGCCTTGCCGTCGGCAACCAGCGTCAGCGGTTGTTCGCTCGGGAAATCGTAAATGAGCGACGCCCGCTCGAAGTTCGCCGTGAACTGCATCTTGAAGGGGAATCCCGCCGCCATGCACCAGCAACCCTCCGCCGTCACCATGGGGCCGCTCTCGTACCTGTAGTGGGTAATCAGATGGTCCGGCTGGTTCGTGACTCTGGAGTAGCCGGCCGTGTACACCGACTGCGGAAGCCCAAACAGGTGGTGGGCGAAGTCGGTGTCGTGTATGTGCAGATCCAGCGCCGCCCCGCCCGAAAGATCGCCGTTCGAGTAGAACGCCCCGCCGGGGTGGCTGGCCACGCGGCGGAAGTGAACCGCCAGACAATTGCCGTAGGTCTTCTTGTCCACCGCCTCTTTGAGGTGCGTCCAACCCGGCCAGAATCTCAGGCACATTGCCGTCATGGTGATGCCTTTGGCCTTATCGGCCGCGTCCGCAAGGCGGCGGGCGTCCGCATAGGTCCTGGCGAGCGGCTTCTCGATCAGCAGATGTTTGCCGGCTTCCAGCGTTGCCAGGGCATAATCGACGTGCAGGTGCGTCGGAAGGCAGATGTCAACCACATCGACTTCCGGATCGTTGACCAGGTCCATGCCCTCGGTGTACTTGCGGACCTTCGTCAGGTCGAACGCCCCTTGAGCCTGCCCATCGACATTGCCGGCGGCCTTCTGTTGTCCGTGCAGTCGTTCGGGAATCTTGTCGCTGACGGCCACCACGATGCCGTCCTTGCACTTGGCATAGGCATCCAGATGCGTCACGCCCATCATTCCCAGCCCCATGACACCAATGCGAATCATTCTGGCTCCTCGCTTTGAACTGCCCATAGGATCGCGAGTTGCCTGTGAATTGCAACCATACGAGTCGAACGATCTCCGCCCGTTTCAACAGGCTGACCCGTCCTTTGGGCTGCGACCCGTGATCTCAGTTGCTTCCTTCCCGCAAGGCCGAAAACCCGACACAGTCCTGTTGTCCGGCAAGAACCATCACGCCTCATCCCAAATCCCGGGCCATGCCGCTGTTGCTGTGAATCATTCAGCGATAGAATGCGCGTCGCAAATAGCCAAGCGCGATCATGCGCTGGCGGAGCACGGCCATATGGTGCGGCGCGTCGCCCCGTGCCCGTGTGATGAGTCGAAGTCCAAAGAAGTCGCTCGCCCGCTCGAATTGGGAAACGGATGTCCCAGGATCAGCAACACAATCCTCCGCCTGCCCTCCAGCATCGCGGCTTTGTCCCGGCCGCCAGGATCATCTCACTACTCACTTTGATCAGTCGAATACTGGGCGTGGTGCGTGAAAGCATCGCAGCGCGCATCTTCGGGGCAGGGCTTATGGCCAGCGCGTTCGCCGTGGCGTTTACAGTGCCCAATCTCTTTCGCCGGCTGTTCGGCGAAGGTGCTCTGTCGGCGGCGTTCATCCCGCTTTATGCCAAGGCCCTGAACGAACAGGACCATTCCGAGGCTCGTCGCTTTGCTTCCGGAGCCGTCAACCTGCTTCTGCTGATCCTTCTGACGCTTACGATCATCGGCGAGGCAATCCTCTGGGGCCTCTCATTTCTTCCTATGCCCCCCGATCGCTACATCGCACTGCAACTGACCGCCATCATGCTGCCCTACATGATCCTCATCTGCGCGGCGGCATTCCTCGGGGCGATTCTCAACGTCCACCGACGTTTCGCGGCCATCGCGGCCGCGCCAATCCTGCTGAACATCGCCCTCATCGGCACCACGCTATGGGGCGCTCGCTTGTTCAACATGAACACCGGCATCGGCCAGTTCAAAGCCATGCTCATCGTCTCCGTCGGTGTGCTCGTCGCCGGCGTGTTCCAGGTGGCCATGCTCGTCCCCTCGCTCCGGGCCATCGGCTTTCGCTTCGACCTCCGGGCCGGACTCTGGACCCCCGCCATCCGCAAGATGGTCGCATTGTCCCTTCCGGTGGCTCTTGGCGCGGGCGCGACAGTGTAGCTGTAGCCGGTGAG
>CAYSSA010000228.1:5124-7735 GCA_964433485.1 uncultured Tepidisphaeraceae bacterium
CGACTTTGCTCGATCGCAGCATCTCTTTCCTCCTGGCCCAGAGCTACGATGACACCGGCCGGCTCGTGTCACAGTTCGAGTTATTTGGCCGCACCTTCACTTATCCCATGGTCAACGGCGCGGCCGCACGATTGGCGTGGGCGCAATACCTCTATCAGTTTCCTCTGGGTGTCTTCGCCGCGGCACTGGCGACGGCGATCTTCCCCATGCTCTCAGCCGATGCGCTGCAGCAGGACAAGACCAGGTTCAAGGAAGGCCTGCGAAAGGGCATTGCCGTGACGCTCTGGGAGGGATTACCAGCAAGCGTCGGCCTGATTCTCGTGGCCGCACCGGCAGTGCAACTCCTCTTTGAGCGGGGCCGTTTCACCGCGACCGACACCCAGTGGACCACGCTGTCCGTGCAGGTCTATTCCATCGCTATCTGGGCCTACAGTCTCCAGCAGATTCTCAACCGGGCGTATTACGCCCTGCACGACACGCTGACGCCCCTGCTGATGTCGATCGTCACGCTGTTGGTAAACCTCGTCGTCGAGATCCCTCTGCTATGGACAAGCCTTGGCGAAGCCGGCATGGCCGCGGGAACCACCGCAAGTTTCATCCTCCAGGCAGTGTTGATGCTGTGGATGCTCAACCGCCGGGTAGGGGGGCTTGAACTGCGGCGCATCGCCGGCCATCTGGCCAGGGTGATTGTGGCCACCGCCCTCATGACGCTTGCCTGCTGGGCCCTGAAACATGCCCCGTTCTTCCCGGCCGATCTATCCAAGAAGACGGCGCTGCTGCGATTGTGCCTGTTCGTCGGAGTCGGCGGCACAACCTATCTTGCCGCGTGTTGGGCTATGGGAATTCGCAATCCCGCGCCACGGCGAGGCAACGTGACCTGATCCCGCGTGCATCGAGAACATGCTGCCGCGGCCGCCCGAGGAGATGCCAAAAAACGCTGTGGCGCTGACGTGCCACAGTGGATGTCGGGGCGAAAACTCCACGATCGCCCCCGCTATCCTCGGCCCGACACGTTCGTCACGGTCACTTCGGCTTATCCTGCTGCTGCATCCAGGTGGACCTGGGCAGCACCTTCAATCCGGCCTTGTGCAGCAAGCCGAAATGCCACGACAGGTAGACCGCCACGAGAATGACGACCACCGCCAGCAACTTGTACCTGCCCGATTCGCTGTCGGCGTATTTGTCGGTCAGATCCCACTGCGAGCCCGGCGGCAGGGTTGCCAGACTTGTCAGCGAACCGCCGAAGGCAATGTTAAGCCTCGCCTTGGAATTCACCGCCCAGCCGTTGGCATCCAGCAACGGTCCCAGGTTGCGCTGGCGGAGCTTCAGCCACGCAATTGCCATCGACGGTCCAGAAATCAGCAGAATGATGGCCAGGATTCCCAGCGGCAGCCAGATGCCAAGACCAAAAAACGCCTGAAGAATCGCCCCCAGCGCGGCCGTGATGCCGCCCACCGCGACGCCAAGTGCAGCCACAACGCCGACGTCGATCTTTTTCGGCGGCGCCGCCGCGCGTGTGGGCTCAGGTGCCTTGGTGGCGGCCTCTTCATCAACCTCTGCGTTGATTGCGCGTCGGCGGCCGCCAGCCGCTTGTTGATCTGGTCCTCCACCATGCGCATCACCCGCTTGTACGGCGACCAGAACGCCTGCCGCACGCTGATCGGGTTCTCCACGATCTTGACAACCGTCGCGTCCCAGTCATTGCCCTTGCGGTCGTAGAACAGGCCGTTGCGTCCGACCATCAGGTTGTCCGAGTCCCCGGCCGTGATGGCCGCGGCGATGGTTATCTTCTCTCCGGTCAACTTACGCGTGCAGTCGCAGACGGCAAGATATGCCCGCGACAGCGGCGCCATCACCGCGTGCTTGCCCGGATCTTCCACGCGGACACACAGGTCGAATGAACGCTGATCCAGGTACAGCGTGCCTGCCTGGAACACCGCCTTCTCCTTCTTGCCATAGAAATCGCGAAACGAGACGAAATTGTTCAGCAACTTGAACAAATCCCGATTGAGCCGCACAAGCTTGTCCACGGCCGCAATCGCCCCGGCCTCAGGCTCCAGCGCCTTGTCCTTGGCAAGCAGCGCATCAATTGTCGCTTTGCTGGTTCCGGACAGAATCTCGCGCACACGAGCCATTCCGAGTTTCTCGACGCTGGCGCCGGCCTTGGCGGCGACCCATGCCTCGTACGCGGCGAATCTGCCGCGGATGTCCTTCCACTCGGCCTCGCTCAGCGCGTCCTTCTCACCCAGCAGCGGACGCACGACCAGAGACGCCATCGCGCCGATCGCCTCCGACCAGGCCGGATTCAGGCCCTGCGACAGCGGAAGCGGCCGGTCGGGTTCGATGCGGGCCGCCGGAAAACCCGCGATCTCCGCGGACGTGATCGTCAGATCCTTGGCTGCGACGGCAAGGTACTCCGATTCATGCCGATTCAGCGCGGACTGCGCCCGCGGGTCGAACGCGGCCAGACGGCACCGCGCAAAGTAATCGTCGATCTTCCCCCTGACCGCGCGGTAGGCATCGTATGCCTCGGCCGTCCTTTCGCCGAGAAACATAATACAGGCAGCGTCGGTTTGGGCGTTCTCATTCCAGTCGGCGAACGCCGTCGGGT
>CAYSSA010000229.1:0-7574 GCA_964433485.1 uncultured Tepidisphaeraceae bacterium
TCGTGGTACTCCAGCCCAGTGAGCCGGTGGCAGCGGGCAGTGGCGTCAAGTAGGCGGGGCGCCGTCCGAGCCGGCGCGACGGAGATCCGAACGTCCGCGGCCGGAACCTATGCTCAGGGAACTGCACATCTCCAATCTCGCCGTCATCGCCGATGCCCGCATCGAGCTCCACCCGGGACTGAACTGTTTCACGGGCGCCACCGGCGCCGGCAAGAGCCTGGTCATCGGGGCCATCGAGATACTGCTCGGCCTCCGATCGCCGGCGGAGATGCTGCGGCCGGGCGTCGATGAAGGCCGGGTCTCCGGTGTCTTTGAAATCGCCGATAAACGAACTCTGGCCCGGATCAGCGCCGTCGCCGATGCGGATTTGTCGAGCGACGGCGGCGAACTCCTGCTCACTCGCCGGCTACATTCCTCCGGGCGGAGTTCCGTGAGCATCAACGGCAATCCCATCACGCTGGCCATGCTCAGGCAGGTGGCTGAACATCTTGTCGACGTGCATGGCCAGCACGACCACCAGTTTCTGCTCAAGCCGGCCAACCAGCTCGATATGCTCGACCAGTTCGCCGGTTCGGAGCCCTTGCGCGGCGAATACGGCCAGGTATGGACCCGCTTTCAGGAAGCGCGTCGTCGCATCGAGGAACTTTCCGCCAACCGTACGCTGCGACGGCAGCAACTCGAACTGTACCGCTTCCAGGCCCAGGAGATCGACGCATTGGAAATCAACCCCGGTGAATATGAAGAACTCACCGCCCGCGAATCGGTTCTGCGCAACCTCGAGCGGTTGAAAAAGGACGCGACATCGGTTCATTCCGCGCTCTATGAATCCGATGGTTCCATTCTCGAACGCCTGCGAATGATGACCGGAATCATCGGCGAACTGGCCCTGCTGGATCCGTCGCTGGCCAACGTGCTGCGCGGCTTCAAGGACGCCGCCATCGGGCTTGAGGAAACGGCATTTGACCTCGGCCGGTATCTCGATCGCCTCGAGCTTGATCCGGCCGAACTCGCCGAAGTACAGGACCGGCTTAACGGGCTGAACCGCATCCTGCACAAGTATGGGGGCACGCCGGCCGACGTTCTGGCGTATCGCCAGGAGATAACCGGCAAGATCGACGAGCTCGAAAAGCAGACGGATGATCTGGCATCGCTGCAGAAGGAACTTGAGCCGCTGGAGAAGAAGCTCCGGCAACTCGGCGAGAAGCTGAGCGCTGTCCGGCAGACCGCCGCCAGGCGGCTTGCCCCGCTGATCGTCAAATCTCTTGCCGAACTGGGCATGGAGAAGGCGGCGTTCTCCGTGGCGTTTGCCTCACCGTCCCCGGAATCCTCAAGTTCCCATTCCCAAGCCAACAATCCACTTTCGAACATCGAGCATTTCCTTCCCTCCGGCATCGACCAGATCGAGTTCACCGCCCAGACCAACCCCGGCCAGCTTGCCCAGCCGCTCCGCAAGATCGCCTCCGGAGGCGAACTGTCACGCATTATGCTGGCCATCAAGGGAATCCTGGCGCGCAACGACCGGGTGTCCGTGCTGGTGTTCGACGAAATCGACGCCAATGTCGGCGGGCGTCTCGGCAGCGTCATTGGCTCCCGGCTGCGCGACCTTTCGCGGCATCACCAGGTGTTGTGCATCACGCATCTTCCTCAGATCGCCAGTTTCGCCGACCGTCATCTCACCGTTCGCAAGTCCGTCAAGGACAAACAGACCCAGACCACCGTGCGCCTCATGCAGGGCGAGGAGCGCATCGAGGAACTGGCCGAGATGATCGGCGGCCAGCGCATCACTGATATCACCCGTGCCCAGGCCCGCGAGTTGCTTGATCTGGCTGCACCCGCATCGCCTACGTCCGGCAAGTCCCGACGCCGAACATAGCCACGTCATGGTTGGAGGAGCCGCGCCGTTCCGGACGGGTTGCTCATCAAACGTGATGCCGAGGTTTTATGGACCAAAGGTGTAAGGCTTGGCCGGCACGACTGCGAGCGAGATCCGATGCTTGATCCGCATGGGGCGCCGGCTTCCTGGAATGTGCCGGGAGCATATTGGACTTGCCAATCGAGATCGCCGAGCCGCTTCCGTCCGAGGAATGGCCGTGTCCGTTGCCGTTGCGGCTTGTCAACCTGTCTTGGTCCGCCGGAGAGGGCCTGAATGTCATCGACAAGGTCGGGCAATCCATCGGCCAGCTCAATATCGCCGCCCGCCCTGTCTCCGAAGTGGCGGACAGCCAGACCCAGAACGTGCTGCGCCAGCTGGCAAATTGCTCTGTCGCGGTCGCGTTTTACTGACGCCAGAACAGCCAGCCTCGTTTTCGCAGCATGTCCAGCAGGACCGCGCCGAGGATAACCAGTCCCAGCACAACTTTCTGGCGGTAGCTCTCGACTCCCGTCAGGTTCATGCCGTTCTGGATGACGGCGATGATCAATGCGCCGATCAGCGTGCCGAAAACCTTGCCTGAGCCGCCGCTCAGGCTGGTGCCGCCCACCACCACCGCCGCGATGACGTATAGCTCATAGCTCAGCCCATATGTCGGAGAACTGCTCTTGAGCTGTGAGGCGACGACCACTCCGCCAAGGCCGGCCATCAGCCCGCTCAGCAGATAGACCAGCAACAGAACCCGGCCCACGCGCACCCCCGAGAGCCTTGCGGCTTCGACGTTGCCCCCGACCGCGTACACGTACCTCCCGAAGGCCGTGTGCGCCATCACCACATGGGCCAGGACATAGACGACGCCCATCAACAGCACCGCATTCGGAATCGAAAACAACCCCGTGCCCCGGCCCAGCCAGATGAACGATGGCGGGATCTCGTAGATGGACTGTCCCGCGGAGAGAATATACGCCACGCCGCTGGCTACCTGCATCATTGCCAGCGTGGCAATGAACGGCGGGATACGAAACCAATTGATGACCGCCCCGGAGAACAGGCCAACCAGCCCCGAAACCGCAATGCCCCCGAGGGAACACAGAACAAGGCTGGCAGCGCTGGCCCCGCCGGCCCCGCCGTGGTCGCGGATCAGCAACCCGGTTACGACCGCCGACAGCGCCACCAGACTTCCGACCGACAGGTCGATGCCGCCGGTGATGATCACCATGGTCATGCCCACGGCCATCAGGGCAATGACCACGATCTGGTCGGCGATATTGAGCAGATTGCTGGCCTGAAGAAACGTCGGCCAACGATAAGGTTCGGGAACGATGATTTGCGTGGCGCTCATGGACGGAAACCGCCGCACCATGCTCTCGATCCAGACCGCGCAGCGCTCAGTGGCGACGATCGCCGCTGGATTGTCTCCTGCGGCGGCTCGCTCGCGGAGCGCATCCAGCGCGATTGATGGATCGCCCTCTACCTCTGACAGGCGCTGGTAACCCTTCTGTTGCAGCAGCACCCTGGCGGCCGACGCGAACGCCCGGTCGTCCGGTCCGGAACCAGCCACGATCATGATGCCGGAGCCCGCCGTTACGCTGCCGGCGATGCGCTCTGCCACGAGGTTGCCTGCGGCCGCCCCGGTGGGCTTCTGGTCCTTCAGCGTGGCCCAGGAATAGTACGCGCACAGCAACAGCAGCACGCCGGCCATGCCGTAGTTTGAAACCAACCGCTTGATCGCCGCGTTCTTGCCCAACACTCGCATGGTCGTCCTCTCGCTCAGGCCACGGCCATCGCCATCACCTGCTGTTGCGTCGCCGAGGCGGCATCGGAGATTTCGCCGGTGATCCGACCCTCGTGCATGACCAGTATTCTGTCACTCATTCCCAGTACCTCCGGCAGTTCCGAGGAGATCATCACAATGGCTTTGCCTTGCGCCGCCAGCGCATTGATGAGCATATAGATGTCGTACTTGGTGCCCACGTCGATGCCGCGAGTGGGTTCGTCGAAGATGATGACTTCGGCGTTGGTCTCAAGCCACTTGGCCAGAACCACCTTTTGCTGATTGCCGCCGGAAAGGTTGCCCGCCGGTGTTTCGGGATGCGGGATCTTGATGCGCAATTCCTCCACATGCCGGGACAGCCGTTCGCACTCCTGGCTCTGTCGAACAAAGCCAAAGCGAACAAACCGTCGCAGATTCGGCAGGCCGAAGTTCTCGCGGACCGATGCCCCGAGCACCAGCCCCTGGTTTTTGCGATCTTCCGTGAGCAGGCAAATGCCGGCGCGTATCGCGTCCACGGGGCTCTTGATGCGCAACTCCCGTCCATCGAGGAACACTCGCCCGCAATCCAACCGGTCGGCGCCGAATATCAACCGGACGGTTTCGGTTCGGCCCGCGCCAACCAGACCCGCCAGGCCGAGCACCTCGCCACGATGGACGCTGAAGGACACGTTCCGAACGGCCGAGCCTCGCGACAATCCCTGCACCACCAGGCGAGCCTCGCCGCGCTTCCGCGAACGCGGCGGAAACTCATTCTCCAGCTTCCGTCCGACCATCATCTCGATCAACCTGTCGCGAGTGAGTTCGCCGATTGCCTGAGTGCCGACATGTCGGCCATCGCGCATCACGGTCACGCGATCGGCAATCCGAAAAATCTCCTCCATGCGGTGGCTGACGTAGAGTATGGCGACGCCGCTCGCCTTCAGCGAGGCGATAATCGAGAACAAAATCTCGACTTCCTGCCCGGTCAGGGCGGCCGTTGGCTCATCCATCACCACGATCCGCGCGTCCGCCGCGACAGCCCTTGCGATCTCAACGAGTTGTTGCTGGGCAACTGTCAGATTGCGGCAGAGCGATTCCGGATCCAATGCCACGTTCATGCGTGCGAACAAAGCCGCCGTCTTCTCCGCCTCGCGAGCATGCCGCACGAATGGACCGATGCGTTCCTCTCGCCCAAGGAAGATGTTCTCGCGGGCGGTAAGCCCGGGCACCAGATTGAATTCCTGGTAGATGACCGCAATGCCGGACCTTTGGGAGTCGCGCGGACAGGTGATGTTCAATGGCTTCCCGTGAAGACGAATGATGCCGCGATCGGGCCGGTGAGCGCCGGAAAGCACTTTGATGAGGGTGCTCTTTCCCGCTCCGTTCTCGCCCATCAGCGCGTGGACCTCCCCGCAGTGCAAATCCAGGCGAGCATCGCACAGCGCGCGGACCCCTGGGAAGGACTTGTCGATTCCTTCCATTTCGAGCAGGAGATCGCCGGTACTGGTCGCCACGCGCAGCTCTGGAAAAGTCCCGGCTACTTCAACTCGGCGTCTTTCTGGGCATCGGCCTGGCGGTAGATGCCCGTGGGAATAAGCGTCTGTGGCGGGAGCTTCTCGCCGGCCATGTATTTGGATATGGCCAGCGCTGTCATGACTCCGATCTGCTTCGGATACTGCATGACGGTGGCGTGCAGCTTGCCGTCTTTGACCGCTTGCCGGGCTTCAAGCTGGCCGTCAAAGCCGATGACCTTCACCTTGCCGGTCCGGCCGGCCTTTTCGATGGCGGCGATAACGCCGAGTGCCGAGGGGTCGTTGATGGCGAAGATGGCATCAAGGTCGGGATGCGCCTGGAGAATGTCCTGAGCGACCGCGAAGGATCGGTCGCGCGCCCCCAGCCCCGGCAACTTGGCCACCACTGTGATCCCGGAGGCTTTGGCAATCTCCTCGTCGAATCCCTTGGTGCGCAGCATGCCCGACTCGACCATCGGATGGTCGATGATGGCGATCTTGCCCTTGCCGCCGAGCAGGCTGACCATTTCTCGCCCCGCCACGCGACCCCCCTCAAGATTGTCTGTGGCGACATGCGTCACGACCTTGGCGCCCTCGGCCAGACAGGCGATGTCGGCTGTGAACACGGGTACGCCGGCCTGGTTGGCTTCGGCGATGGCCGTGCCGATCGATCTGGAATCGCATGGCGCCAACACGATGGCGCTGACCTTGCGAATCAGGAAATCCTTGACCTGGTCCTTCTGGCGCGCCGGATCGAGTTCGCCGGATGTGATGATGACCTCATAACCATGCTTGGCCGCCTCCGCCTGCATGGCATCGCCGATATCCTTGAAAAAGGGATTGGTCATGGTCAGCAGCGAGACGCCAATGACTGTCTTGGGCGGAGGTGATGCGGAGGGCTTGCCCTTGTCACAGCCCGCCAGCAGCGAGCAATGCGTCGCCACAACCACCATTACCAGCCCGAGCGATTGTCTGAGAAGACTTGGTGCCATCATAACCGGATCTCCCGAGTGATATTCCGTGACAGTAAGCCAGCAGGTCACACATGCATTCTAACCACGACGCGGCTCCAGCCACAAACCAGGCGCATTGCAATCGTATACCTGCCCCTTGACAGGCGATTACATCTGTAATAGATTACGCATGTAATCAATGAGGTTCCATGGCGAAAGTTCCTGCGATTTCGGATGCCGAGTGGAGTGTGATGCGGGTGGTCTGGGAGGCAACCGGTCCGGTGACGGCCGGGGAGGTGGTCGAGCGCCTGGCCGGGCGGCATGATTGGAACCCGCGCACGATTAAGACCATGCTGGGCCGGCTGGTGCGAAAGGGGGCGCTGGCGTACGAGGCCGATGGCAAACGATACCTTTACCGTGCCCGGGTGCCGATGGAGCAGTGTCTCAAGGTCGAAAGCCGCTCGTTTCTCGACCGCGTCTTCGGCGGGGCGGCCGGGCCGATGCTGAGCTACTTTGTCCGCAGCTCGAACCTCTCGGCCGAGGAAATTGCCGAACTGAAACGGATGCTCTCCGGCAAGGAGAAGTGACCGATGACTTCATGGCTCACCCATGCGGAAATGTGGCTGACGCACCTGGGGCGTACATCGCTGCAGGCCGGCGCGCTTGCTGTGGTGGTCGGCATGCTGGTTCTGATGCTTGGCCGAAGAATTCCGCCCGGCTTCCGTTACGCGCTGTGGGCGCTGGTGCTGCTGCGCCTGGCCATACCCGTTCTTCCGGCCGTCCGCTGGAGCCCGATGGCGATCCTGCCCCAGGCATCGCAGTTGTATTCTCGTGAAGCGGTAGTTCCGCGGCCCTCCGGTACTCCCAAATGGGAGGTGCGCCTTGGGGCGATCGAGATGCCCAGAGTGGAACAGCCTGTCACCGCCGTACCGGTGCAGCCCCGCACGCCTCGCTGGCCGATCGTGCTGGCCGGCCTGTGGGCGAGTGTCGCCGCCGGACTGATGCTCGCGGCCATTCTCTCCTATCGCCGATTGCTGCGGCGTGTGAACTGCGGGCAACGCCTGGACGATCCGGCCATCCTGCGGCTCATCAAAGAGTGTTCCAGCGAAATGGGTGTGCATGTCCCCGCGATCGCGGAATCCGGCCTAGTCGACGGCCCGGCCCTCGTGGGCATTCTCCGGCCGACAATCGTGATGCCCCTCGGCTTCCCCGCGCAGCTCTCACCGCGGCAATGGCGACATGTCATCCTGCACGAACTGGCCCACCTCAAGCGGCATGATCTCTGGATCGACTGGGGTATCCTCGTGCTCCTCTGCCTGCACTGGTTCAACCCGCTGGTATGGTTGGCGGCCTGGCGATTCCGAACCGAACGCGAGGTGTTACGCGATGCGATGGTGCTCAACCATGGCCGCGAACATGAACGCGAAGCCTACGGCCGAACGCTGGTGGAACTGATCGAAACCCTGGCCCGCCCCTCGGCCCGAACC
>CAYSSA010000230.1:0-2020 GCA_964433485.1 uncultured Tepidisphaeraceae bacterium
CCCAGAGCAACGGCAAGGGCGGCAGCGAAACCATCGCCGGTCTGTCGGGTCAGGGGAGGTTCCTGCGCATACTCTGCCACAAGTCCGGCGCTCACGGTCTGGCTTCCATCTGGGAGATCGAGTTCCCGGAGGGCGATGTCGCCCGGCTGCAGGCCGAGGCCCGTCGCAAAGCCGAGGCCGAGGCCAGGCGCATTCTTTCCGAGAGCGCCAGCAGCGCGGGTGTCGAGGAAATTGTGTTTGCGGCTCGCCACCTCGGGGGCGATGGACACTGGTACGCCAACTTCGGTTATTACGCCCGAAACGAGCAGCGCAAGGCCTACGGCACGCCGGGCGGCAAGCTTTGCCGACTCAACCTCAAGACGGGACAGGTGATGAATCTCATCGACGATCCGCGGGGATCCGTGCGTGATCCCGCGGTTCACTACGATGGCAAACGCATCGTCTTCTCCTACCGGAAGGGGGATTCCGAGAACTTCAATCTCTACGAGATCAACGCGGAGGGCGGCGGCTTGCGGCAGATCACTCAGGGGCCATGGGACGACATCGAACCGGCTTGGCTGCCCGATGGCGGAATCGTCTTCGTTTCTTCCCGCTGCAAACGATGGGTGAACTGCTGGCTGACGCAGGTCGCCGTGATTCACCGATGCGAACCCGATGGCAGCAACCTGCGGCCTTTGTCATCCAACAACGAACACGACAACACGCCGTGGGTGTTGCCCGATGGCCGCATTCTTTATCAACGATGGGAGTACATCGACCGCAGCCAGGTGGACTATCACCACCTCTGGACGATGAACCCCGATGGCACCGGACAGACGGTCTTCTTCGGTAACCAGCGGCCAGGCACGGTTATGATCGATGCCAAGCCGATTCCGGGGACGGACAGCATTCTGGCCACGTTCTCGCCCGGCCACGGTCAGCGCGAGCACGAGGGTCCGTTTTACACCGTTGACGCCAGGGGCGGTCCGGATGATCCGGCGCGGGCGCGCAACACCGGCGCCAGCGGTCGCGATCCATATCCGATCGGCGATCGGCACATTTTGTACGCGGCCGGGCGGAGCATTCGCATCAGCGATTATCAGGGGCGAAACTTCGCCGTGTATACCGATCCGAAATTCGAACTCCATGAGCCGCGTCCGCTGGTTGTTCGTCCCAGGGAGACGCTGGTCGGCGCGCGCGCTGACATTCGGCAGTCCACCGGCAGGCTGGTGCTGGCGGATGTCCACGTTGGCCGCAACATGGACGGAGTGAAGCCGGGAGAGATCAAGAAGCTGCTTGTGATCGAGAGCCTGCCCAAGCCGATCAATTACACCGGCGGCATGGATCCGCTGACTTACGGCGGGTCGTTCACGCTGGAGCGAATCGTGGGGACGGTTCCGGTGGAGCCGGACGGGTCGGCGTACATGGAGTTGCCCGCCCTTCGCAGTTTCTTCTTCGTGGCGCTCGACGCAAACAACCTTTCGGTCAAGCGCATGCAGAGTTTTCTGACCGTTCAGCCCGGCGAGACCACCGGCTGCATCGGCTGCCACGAGCAGCGGACCAGCGCCGCCCTGCCCCAGGGTGTGGTGATGGCGCTTCGCAAGCCGGCCAGTCGACCTGAGCCTGTCGAGAACGTGCCCGATGTCCTGGACTTCCCGCGCGACGTGCAGCCGATTCTTGATCGCCACTGCGTGGCCTGCCACGACTACACCCGGCGCAAGGATGCCCAGCACGGTCCGCGCGCCGGCGATGTGATCCTGACCGGCGATCGGGGGCCGATGTTCTCGCACAGCTACTACACGCTGACGATCAAGAAACAGTTTGTGGATGGGCGCAACGATACGCGCAGCAACCGCCCCCCGCGCGACATCGGCTCCTCGGCCAGCCCGCTGATGAAAAAGCTGGGCGGCGGACACTACGGGGTCCGCCTGTCCGAGAAGGAGATCGACGTGGTGCGCTGCTGGATCGAGGTGGGAGCGCCCTATCCGGGAACCTATGCGGCGCTGGGCACAGGAATGATCGGCGGCTACGACGAGAACAA
>CAYSSA010000230.1:2030-7568 GCA_964433485.1 uncultured Tepidisphaeraceae bacterium
GGTCGGCACGGACAACGACTGGCCGGAGTCCAGCGCCGCCGCCGAGGCGATCAACCGGCGATGCGCCTCCTGCCACCAGAAGGAACGAAGCCTTCCAAGGAACCTGTCGGACGAGAACGGGCTATCATTCTGGAGGCCAAACTGGTCTGATCCGCGGCTGCAGCGATCCCGTCACAATCTGTTCAACCTGTCGCGTCCGGAATTGTCACTGGCGCTGCTGGCGCCGCTGGCCGGCGAGGCCGGAGGTTTCGGGCTTTGTTCGCCCACCGTCTTTGCCGACACCCACGACGCTGACTATCAGAAGATACTGGCCATGTGTGTTGCCGGTCGCAATCGGCTCGATCAGATCAAGCGATTCGATATGCCCGGTTTCCGTCCCGACCCGGCGTATGTGCGCGAGATGAAGCGATATGGCGTTCTGTCGGCGGAGTTCGATCTCTCCAGAGACTCCGCCGATGTCTACCAGATCGACCAGGCCTACTGGAGATCACTCTGGCACAGGCCGTGACTTGCGGCGAAATTCGCATTACGGATTGAGCATTGAATGGGCTTGTGGGTCGATGCCGGCGAAGCGGTTGCCGTTGTCCCAGAGGGCCATAGCCATCGCCTTCGGTGACAGCGGCAGGGCGCGGAACATCGCCAGATCGGCGGCGGGGCTGGCCCATGGCGAGTCCGTGCCGAACATCAGCCGGTCGGGCGAATGCAGGTCGATGATCCGCCGCAGCGTGTCCATGTCGCACTGACCGAGGCAGAAACTGGTTTCAATGTAAATATCGCGGCCGATCACATGGACAAGCGACTCCTGCCAGTCTTCCCAGCCGCCGAGATGGCATGCCAGTAGCCGCAGGTCGGGCACGGCCTCGTGCAGATTGCGGATTCTCCGGGGACTGGCGATGTCCGATTTCTCGAAGGCCAGGTCATATCCGGCGTGGAACACCATCCCCAGGCCAGCCTTGGCACAGGCTCGGGCGATTCGCAACACGCGAGGATCGTCGGCCGGGCAGTTCATGTACTGCGGGTGAAATTTCAGTCCGGGCAGGCCCAATGAGGCGATTCGCTCGACCTCGGCTTCGGGCTGGTCGTAGTCGGGGTGAATGGAGGCATATGGAATGACCCGGTCGGACTTCACCCTGGCCGACCAGTCGGTGATCTTGCCAACCTGGCCAGGGCGGGTGGCGATGGAGCACATGAGGGTGCGGTGGATGCCGGCTTCGTCCATGCGTTGCAGCAGGCCGCGCACGGAACCGTCGTGCCACGCCTTGACGGGAAACCAATGCGCGCCCGCCGTCAGCGTTTCGATGGCCCGCGCGGCAATCTCGTCCGGAAAGGCGTGCGAGTGACCGTCGAGGATCGGGGCTTCCGCAAGAGTATTTGGGGTTGTGGCCAGCATGGTTTGTCGCAGTGCATTGTGTTCCACCCCGAGGCGCCGCAAACCGGGTCGGGCAACGCGCGGCCGCCCGTTGAGCGTCCCCGACTACTTCCTGTGTTCCTTCACCGGTTTGGACAGTTTCAGGTGGTAGTGGCCTCGTTCACAGGCGGAGACGAATCTCTCCACGCAGGACTTGAGATCCTCCCACTTCTGGCGGATCAGTTCCGCTTCCTGCGGGTCGATCTGGCTGTCATCATCCACGGATTCCGTCACCGCATCCAGCAGTTCGGAGAAGTCGCGCACCATGCTGCGCGTTTCGGTGAAGATATTCTGATCCACGGGTTCGCCAGGTCTGACGACCGGGTTGGCGCAGAAGAACCCTCCGGCTTCGTTGCAGAGCCAGCGCACCAGGCGGATGTCCCGCGTCAGGCCGTACATCTCGCGCACCCTGTCGAGCGGGTTTTTGGCGCCGCTCTGGTCGGGGTCGTCGTTGTCGGCCGGCGGCTCGCACCACTTGTAGACCAGGGCGGGCGAGACTTTCAGTGCCGCCGCCACAGCCTTGACTCCGGGTTCCTCCACCGCGTTCCGGATGACTTCAAAGGATTTCATGGGCGCGTATTGTACATCCGAACCCCGCGGCGTGTAATCTCCGGCCATGGCTCAGACCAAGCAGCAGATTCAGGCGATCCTGTCGGCGGTCGGATCCCGGCCGCGCCACCAGTTCGGACAGAATTTCATGATCGACGGCAACCTCGTGCGGCTTGTCGCCGACGCCGGAGCCCCGGCGCCCGGCGACATGGTGATCGAGGTAGGTCCCGGCACCGGCACGTTGACCGAGGAACTCCTCTCACGCGGTGTAGAGGTGCTGGCGGTTGAGATCGACCGGCAGCTGGTCGCCACGTTGCATGATCGCCTCTCCGGCCGCTCTGCTTTTCATCTTCTGGAAGGCGATGCCCTTGCCGGCAAGCACCAGCTTCATCCCGAACTGTTGGCGGCCATCGGGCTGGCGAAGTCGGCCGGCCGGTCTGTCAAGCTGATCGCCAATCTGCCCTACAACGTGGCTTCGCCCCTGGTGATAGAGCTTCTCCTGGCCGGCGTGGAGACATTGGCGTTCACGGTGCAGCGTGAGGTTGCCCAGAGGTTTCGGGCGTCGCCGGGCACGGAGCAGTACGGCGCGCTCTCGGTGATGACGCAGCTGCTGGCAGACGTGGAGATCCTGCGGGTGCTGCCGCCGCAGGCCTTCTGGCCGGCGCCGAAAATCGAGTCGGCGCTGGTGCGGCTGACTCGTCATGACCGGATCGGCGCGCCAGCGCGCCAGTTCGGCGAGTTCGTGCAGCGGCTGTTCTCCGCTCGGCGGAAGATGCTTCGCAAGACCCTGGGGGAATTGAGCGATGATCCCGAAGCGCTGCTGGCGTCGCTGAAGATCATCCCGCAGGCAAGGCCGGAGGAAGTGGATCCGCCGAAGCTGTGGCAGATGTTCGAGCGGATTGGCGCGAGATGAGCGCGGGGGTTCAGTGTGCCGGCCGGGTTGTGGGTCTGAATCCCTCGGCTTCCATTCTGGAGCGGAGGCGGGCTATCTCGCGGGCGGTCTTTTCGCGGATGTACTCCTGAACGTCGGGCGGCACCTGCGACGCCGACAGCAGCACCTGGAGTCCGTTGTCCAGTTGCAGGATGCCCACCGCGCGTTCGCGCGCACCGGGAATCTGTGCTCCGGCCGATGCGATCACGCGGTCGTCCTGGATGGCGAAGGAAATGCCCGTGGCGGCGCCCACGATGTCCAGAATCTGCTGGGCGGGAACATTCTCAAGCATGGGCGGCCTTCCATCGGAGCCGCGCAGGGCGCGGGCCTCCGTGGGCAGTGCCTGCAGAATGCCGGGTTGGAGTTCGATGGGCACGCCCGTGCGAACGGAAACATCGACGATCATCTGCATCACATCCAGTCCGCCGGCGCCGCCGCGCATGGTAAGCGGCTTGGCCAGCAACTGCCGTGTACGGTCCTCCTTGGCCACCACCACGATGTTCCTGCCCCAGGGATACCAGGTGCCGCGTGTTTCGCGCGCGATGGATTCCAGCGCTTCCATGAGCGTGGCGTTTCGCGGTACGGAGACCGTGCGATCCTGTTTGACCACGTCGGAGATGCGGTTTTCGATGGCCAGGGAAATGTCCTGAACTTGCGCCAGCTTCAGATCAACCGCCTCGAGCAGTTGCCTGATTGTCGGCTGGGTGGTGTTCAATCCGGCCGGCTCCGAGGCCAGGATATCCAGCGCTCGAAGTTCATCGCGGCTGGCGCGCTGGCCCAGCCTGGCCAGCGCCGGCGACGGCTCGAACTCGACGTACTCGCTCCGCAACCGCATGACCAGTCCCACCCGTCCCGCCATCAACTGCAACGCCTCTCGCAGGGTGACGTTCTCGGCCTTGAGCTGGATCGAGGTGTCCCGGCCCCAGGGAAGCAGCTCCCAAACCACCGGATTCTCCTTCAGCCGCACGCCCGTCTGCTCCGTTATGATCTTCATGGCCTCGGGCAGCGGCTTATCCAGGACCAGCCTGACCTTCTCGTCCAGCGCCTTGTTGATCAGGGCCGACGAATCCTGTGCGGCGGCGCCGGATGCGGCGGCCACAACCACGAGCAGGCACAACAGGTGTTTCATGGGATACTCGCTTTCAGCAGAAAGACAGTTTGCTCTGGGGAGAGGTTTGCGTCAAATGGCGAGACGATCCGCCTTTGAGCCGGTAATATCCCCTCGCCATGCGAACCCTCGGCATCGACATCGGCGGATCATCGGTGAAGGCGGCCCTGCTCGACGGAGACGCCGTGGTGTGGACTTCGCCCGGGCCGACATACCAGCGGCCCACAACCGACGAGCTGGTGGCCGCCGTTCGTCAGGCGATCCGCTGGCCCCTGCCGCCGCTCGAGGGCATCGGGCTGTGCGTGCCGGGACTGCTCGACAAGGCCGCCCAGATGGTGACGCTGGCGGTCAATGTTCCGGGACTGAACGGCATCCCTCTGGCGCGTATTCTGTCTCGCGTGCTCAACAGCGAATTGCCCAACCGCCTGTGCGTGACCAACGACGCCGCGGCGACAGGATTCGACATCTGGTCCGCGCGCCGGCCGGCCGGCCGGTTGATGGTCATTGCGATCGGCACAGGCATCGGGGCGTCGGTGATCGACCATGGCGAGTTCCTGCTGGTGGACGGCGACAGCCCCGGGCATCTGGGACAAGTGGACCTCGGCTCGTTCGGCGAGACGATCATCGGCCCCGACGGCGGCCTGGGCGGGGCGGAAGGCTACATTGGCGGTCCTGTTCTGCTGCAAAGATACAATACCGACCCGAGGGCACTGGTGGATGGATGGACGGGCGACGAAATGGAGGTGCGGGCCCTGGCCCGCTTGCTTCGGATCAGCCACGCCATCTACCGCCCACACCATTTCTGTCTTGCCGGCGGACTGGGCATTCGGCTGGGCCATCTCCTGCCCGCCATCCGGCGTCATGTGGAAGACCGGCTGACGAGCATCGTCCGACCGGGCTGGACGTTGAGCGTCGGCGATGACGACTTCCATGCGGCCCGCGGTGCCGCGCGGCTTGCCGCGCGATAAGCCGGCTGGCGAAGGGGCTCTCCCCGGCATCAAGTCGGGCTGCCGAGCGATCCGACGCGCGGCCGCTTGTGTCGGAAACGCCAACGCTTGACATATTCAACCGCCGCCTTAGCTTGCGTGTCGCAAGACCTTATCAAGGACACCAACATGCCCCACGCAATGGCCGGAAAGCCGGCAACCGCCGAAATGCTGATCGACGTCGCCAAGCTCAACAGCGAGTATGTGTCTCGCGCGCCGGACCTGGGCGACCCCAACCAGCTTGTTTCCTTTGGCACGTCCGGTCACCGCGGCACACCCGGCAACGGTTCGTTCACCGAAGCCCACATCCTGGCAATCACACAGGCCATTTGCGAACACCGCAAGTCCAGAGGCGTCACCGGCCCGCTCTTTCTGGGCAAAGACACGCACGCGCTCTCGGATGCGGCCCAGCGAACGGCGCTCGAAGTGCTCGCGGCCAACGGTGTGGAGACCTTCATACAGGCCGGCAACGGCGTCACACCGACACCCGTTGTTTCGCGCGAAATCCTCGTCTACAACCGCAACCGCACCAGCGCCTGGGCCGACGGCATCCTCA
>CAYSSA010000231.1:0-7499 GCA_964433485.1 uncultured Tepidisphaeraceae bacterium
TGGTTTCGCCCCGACGAGCGCGACGCCATCGTGCTGGACCAGGAGGCGGTGAAGGCGTTTCAGCTCAACATCGGCGATGAACTCACGCTGGTAACGACCGCCGGCTCTCGCAAGCTGAGGCTCGTGGGGGTGGTCCACAAACCCCCCATCGTCGTGCTTTTCGATCGCACAGCCTATGTGCCGCTGGCCACGCTGCAGGAGACCGCCGGCGCTCAGGGAAAGCTGACCGCCATTCGAATGACGCTGCGCACCGGAGCCGACGTGGAGAAATTTGTCGGGCGATGGAAGCCGGTTCTGGCGAAGCTTGATCCCTTCCTGGACATCTCCACCACCCGCGAGGCGCGCAAGCAGGTGGACAAACAGATGCAGGGCGTGGAGTTCATGAGTTATCTGGGCGGCGCCGTGTCCATGGTGGCGGCGACGTTCATCGTCTTCTCCACCCTCTCCATGGGTGTCTCCGAGCGGCAACGGGCGCTGGCCATGCTCCGGGCCGTCGGCATGCTGCGAAGCCAGATCGTGATCCTGGTGCTTGCCGAGGGACTCATGCTGGCGTTGCTCGGCTCGGTCGTGGGGGTGCCGCTGGGGCTGCTGTGGACCTTCATCCTCACCACGTGGAAGTCTCATGTATTCGTGGCCGGTATGGTGCCGAATATCGGCGGGATGCTCTTCGCCACGGCCGGCTCCATCGCCACTTCGCTGGCGGCGGGCGTCATGCCGGCGGTCGCGGCATCCCGCGTCAGCCCGGTCGAGGCCATGACCGCCGTCGGCGTGCAACCGCGGGCTGCCATGCCCGTCTGGTCGGCGCTGTGCGGGCTGGTTCTGATTCTCCTTGATACGCTGGTGATTTACGGACCGCATTCCTCGCGCAATCTGGTCTTCTATGGCCACTTCTTTCTGGGCATCCCCTGCCTTCTGGCCGGTTTCTTCCTGCTTTCGCCCGCGTTCGTCTGGGTCATCGAACGGGCGCTGGGGTTTTTGGTCGCCCTGTTGCTGAACGTGCGCTACGGGCTGCTCCGCCAGCAGCTTTCGCGGAGCATCTGGCGGGCCGCCGGCACCGCGGCGGCGCTCATGGTCGGTCTGGCTGTCCTGGTAGCCATGCATACCCACGGCAACTCGCTCATCGGCGGATGGGAGATTCCCGACCGCTTTCCCGACATTTTCATCTTCGCGCAGCCTCCCGCCGCGTTTACCAAGGAACAGATCAACAAGCTGGACACCATCGAGGGAATCAAGTCTGGTGACGTCCTGGCCATCGGCATCACAAACCCGAAGCTGCCGTCAGGGTTCATGTCGCTGGCGATGGCCGCCGTCATGCCCGATACGACGATGTTCCTGGCCGTCGATCCGGACAAAGCCTTCCGCATGATGGATCTGAAGTTCCTCGAAGGCAATGCCGAGGAGGCCGCCCAAAAGCTGAAGTCTGGACGTTATATCGTCATCACCGACGAGTTTCGGCAGATCAACAACATGCACGTTGGCTCGAAGTTCAAATTGAAAAAGGGTCTGCTGGTTCAACAGGAATACGAGTACGAAGTGGCCGGGGTGATCTGGTCACCCGGTATTGATGTGTTCGTCTCCATCTTCGACACCGGCCGACAGTACAAGGAACGCTCCGTCGCCACGGTGTTCGGCTCCTTGGAAAACGGTGAGAAGGACTTCGGCATCAACACCTATACGCTCTTTGCCGCCAACCTTACCGGCGGAGTTGACAAGAAAGTGCTCGAGACCCGCATGAAGGAAAGGCTTGGCAACATGGGCCTGCGCATGGGCGACGTCCGACAGATCAAATTTGGAATCCAACAGGGTTTCAAGAGACTGCTGTCGCTGGTCAGCTCGGTCGCCCTGGCGGCCATCGCCGTCGCCTCGCTCGGAGTAACCAACACCGTCATGGCCTCGGTCCGCAGCCGCCGCTGGCACCTCGGCGTACTTCGGTCGGTCGGCCTGACGCGCGGCGAACTCCTGCGGCTTATCGTAGCCGAAGCGGTACTTCTTGGCCTGATCGCCGCCGTCCTCGGGGTCACAGCGGGACTGCTGATGAGCTATAACGCCAATGGTTTGTCCTGGCGCATCATGGGTTATCGCCCGCGAATCCAGATCGCGTGGGACGCCGTGTTGCTGGGCTCCGCGATTATTGTCGGCGTGGCCCTCGCCGCCAGCCTCACGCCGGCGGTCAAGGCCGCCAGAGAAGAACCGCTTTCTCTTCTTCAAACCGGACGCGCGGGATGAGCGGCGGACGCCTTGGCACACTGCCCGGGTTGCCGATTCCGCTTCCGATCCCGTACACTTTCCCTGGTGACGCAAATGGATCAGCTCCCGCAAAAGGCCCACGCAGACGCAACCGAACTGGCCCGGCAACTACCCTCGGGCCGCACCGTCCACGTTCATTCCGCCGACGGTCGTGAGGAAATCGAGATTCGCTCGCCAGGCGGCGAAATGGAGGTCCGCATCGCGCTCACACCCCAGGGCCCCGTGCTGCAACTGCGAGGCGCGCGACTCGAAATTGATTCCACCGACACCGTCGCCGTCAACTGCCGCTCGTTTGAAATCAATGCGGCCGACGCCGTGAAGATACAGACGGCCGGCGATGTCGATGTAGCCGGCGCCGGCGAACTGCGCATGAAGATGTCCGGCCAGGCCTGGATCGACGGCGACTATGTGAACCTCAATTGCCGTGAACGCGCCGGCTACCACGACGACCCCGCCGTCGCTCCGCCGCCGCTGCCCGACTTGCCGACGCCAACAGCTGACGCCGCGCATGACGGTTCCCACCAATGCGGCGGTCACTGAGCCTGGACCGATGCAGGAAACGAGTTGCTCCCCGGAAACCGTCGATTCCGTCCGCCGCGCCAATGGCCCCCTCGGCCGATGGTTGGCCCGCCGCTCCATCAGAAACTCATCGCGGCCTTGAACTCGGCATACCTCTGGTCGATTCTCTCGCGGTCGATGCTCTGCAGGCCACCAAGCGAGAAATCAGAAATGGTGTAGCTGGCCACGACCGTGCCATAGGCCATGGCCCGGCGCAGCACCGATGGATGCAGCGAGTCCTGCGACGCCAGATAGCCCATCATCCCCCCCGCGAAACTGTCGCCGGCGCCGGTGGGATCGACCACCTGTTTCGCCGGGAAGGCCGGCAGCACAAATGTCTCGCCCCCCGAGCAAAGCATGGAGCCATGCTCACCCTTCTTGATCACCACGAATCTCGGACCCATCTTCAGCACATCCTCGGCGGCCTCGATCAGGTTCTTCCTGCCGGTGAGCATCCGCGCCTCGCCGTCGTTGAGAACCAGGCCATGTATCTTCGCCAGCAGCTTGCGGAGTTCGGGCTGCTCGTTGCTGATCCACAGATTCATCGTGTCGGCAACGGCCAGCCGCACCGAGGAAAGCGACGCGAGCATTTCCTGCTGCAGGAGCGGATGCGTGTTGGCGAGAAACACATACCGGCTGTCGCGAAACGCCGCGGGAATTTTCGGCGCGTGCTCCGCAAGCACGTTCAGATCCACCTTCACGGTCTGCGCCTCGTTCATGTCCCGCACGTAGGAGCCGTGCCAGCGGAAGGTCTTGCTCCCCTGGCGCGTCTCCAACCCGGAAAGGTCCACCGGGCGGCTCTGGAGCGCCTCGTAAATCATCCGAGGCGCGTCTTCGCCAACCGCGCCCACTAGTCGTACCGGGGTAAAAAACGAGGCCGCGTACGAGAAATAGATGGCGCTGCCGCCGATCACGTCCTCTCGTTTGCCAAAAGGCGTTTCGAGCGTGTCCAGGCCTATTGAGCCGGTGACCAGTAATGACATGGTGTCGTCCTTCGTATCAGGTGAATGCCGCTCCGGGAAGCTGCCGAACCTTCACCCGGCTCTCCGTGACGGTGTAGAGCCGACGGGGAGAGAGCCGGCGATAGCGGTCAAACAGCCGGTCCACGGCGTCGTCCTGTTCGACATCGCCACCCTGCAACTGAAGAAAAACGATCGTCCGGGAAAAACGCAACTGCGCCTCGAAGATATCGCGAGCCATCGACGGATCGTTGGAAATGATATCCCACTGCCTGTCCTCGGCCGCCTTCAGCACCTCCGGCAGGATCGCCTCCGCCGGCAGGCCAAGCTCCTCCGGTTTGTGGACCTTGTGCTCATGGCGAACCATCGCCTCAGCCACCGCGGAAGTCAGCGTACCATGGAGAAGCCACTGCATAGGGCGGGAATCATCGGGGGAAAGCCTTGCAAATGCAAATCGCGCATTGGACCGAAATTTTGTTTGTGCCGCGCCAGTCTCAATGTATACTCCAACACCCATGAGGCGTATGCTCCACCTCCTCTTGTGCAGCGTGCTGGTCTGTGGATTTGCGTATCGGATTCAGTCGTGGGCGGCAGACGCTCCCGCCCGTCCAGAGCTGGACAGAGACTCGCACTTGGTCGCTTGGTGGAAGTTCGACGAATCCTCGGGGAAATCCGTCGCTGATTCATCAGGCAAGAACCATTCCGCAACTCTTGAGGGCGGGCTGTCATTCGACGCGAACTCCGTGCCCGGACAGTCCGGTAAGGCAATACTCCTTGACGGCAAGTCCTCCATCGCGGTTGCAGGCTTCAAGGGGATTACCGGCACCAGGCAACGCTCGGTGTCGCTGTGGCTGAAGACCGCCACCGGCGCAGGCGAACTGATTTCCTGGGGCACCAGGGACGCCGGGCATATGTTCATCTTCGGACACATCCGTTCCCGAGTCGGCCTGACGCCCAAGGGCGGATACCTCTACATGAAGGCCGGCACGGCCGACGACAAGTGGCACCACGTCGCCGTTGTCGTCAGGGAAGCTTCGCCGCCGAATCTGCACGACGACGTATCGCTCTACCTTGACGGCAAACCCGCCGAGATCGACGACATCGGCCTTCTCGATCTCTGGCCAATCGACACGGGCGACCAGGAGGATGTCAGGATCGGCCAGCGTTTCAAGGGAGCCATTGACAACCTGCGCATCTACGACCGGGCTCTGTCCGAGGAAGAGGTGTTGTCGTTGTTCAAGCTGGAGAGCGGCCAGCCCGTCCGGCCGTGACAGATTTCGCGTCCGACCTTTACGTCAGGAGTTGAAGTATGAATCAACAGCCAAGTCGACGAGAATTTGTGCGTGACACGGCCCGGGCCGCCGCCGCGGTTACGGCCGTCATGAGCGGCATCATGGGCGCCGCCGGCGCGCGCGCCGCCGACCTCAAGCCGATCGACACATCCAAGATCCGCAACTACAACCCCAACATGGAGTATCGCCGGTTGGGGAAAACCGGACTGATGGTTTCCGCCGTGGGGTTGGGTGGCCATACCCGGAGCAACCAGGAAGAACGGACTCAGGTCGTCAATCGCTGCCTGGACGCCGGCATCAACTACATCGACAGCACCGGCGCGGGTGAGCTGCTCAAGGACATCCACGCGCTGGGAAGCCGCCGGGAACAGGTCTACATGGCGCTGTCGGAAACCGGCCGCGAGCCCCGCAACCCGGAATTCCGCACGGCGCCAAAACTGCTCGATACGCTCGACGGAGCGTTGAAGAACGCGAAGCAGGAATACACCGATCTCTGGCGAATCACCGTCTATGAACCCGGCGGCCGGCATACGTTCGACGAGTCGGCCGCTGTCATCGAGGCGCTTGAAAAAGCCAAAAAATCCGGCAAAGCCCGCTTTGTTGGTATTTCCTCACACGATCGACGCTGGTTCAAATTCATGGTGGAGTACTTCCCGCAGCTCGAGGTGATACTCTTCCCCTTCACCACCATGACCAAGGCGGCGCCGAAGGACAGTCTGTTTGAATCGCTCAAGAAATGCGATGTCGGCGCATTCGGCATCAAGCCCTTCGCGGCAGGTTCGCTTTTCACCGGCCAGAAGGAAGAGGACATGCGCAAGGCCCGTTTGGCGTTGCGCTACATTCTGGCAACCAACACCGTGCATCCGATCCCCGGCGTCAACAGCGTGGCCGAGGCCGAAAACGTGATCAAGGCCGTTGCCGAACGGCGGGATCTGGATATGAAGGAGAAGGCCGAAGTCCACGATATGGCGAGCCAGACCCTGGCCACCCTCCCCGCGAACTATCAGTGGTTGCGAGAATGGGAATACGTCTGATGATACTGCGGGCATATCACCTCACCAGAGGAGTGTTTCGTTGTTGCATCGTGGCGGCGGTGATGTTGCTGCCTGCCATCGGTTGCGACCGCTCCAAGGCGGATCGGGTCCGCGCCCCGGCGCCATCCCCGCCCGCGGCGAACGCCGCTTCCGTGACGGAGAAGAAGGAAGATAGCCCCCTGCTGCTGGACGACGGCCCGGCAGCCAAGGCCGAGGTGCACAACAGTCGCTGTCATGTGTGCCACCTGAATCTCGAAGCGGAGGAACTGGTGGTACAACACGCGAAAGTGAACATTGGGTGCGCCAAATGCCACGGCGAATCCGACGCCCACATCGCGGATGAATCATGGGGCTCGGGCGGCAACGGCACCCCGCCGGACAAGATGTTCCCCCCGGACAAGATCAACCCCATGTGCCTGGAATGTCATCCGAAAGACAAGCTTGACCACAAGACACACCGCGCCTTCCTGGCGGGCGCCAGTGACGAGAAGTACTGCGTCAATTGCCACGGAAAACACAAACTTCCCGTGCGGAAATGCAAGTGGAAATGAGAACATTTCCGCAACTGAAAGATGAGGGGGCTTGCGCCACGCCTTCAGCGGCCGGCGTCGTTGTGCCAGAACGCTCCCGCGGGAACCGGCTCCTCCTTCAGCGACTCCGGCGTTCGCCACAGCAGCCGCATCTTTGCGGCGCCTGTCGTGTCCCAGTAGTCGATACGAATCGGCAGCAGGGAAGACTCGGCGTCGATGAGCGATTTGATGCCCCGGTAGTTGCGCGACAGATTCGCTCCGTCGACCACAAGCCGACCGTCCAACCAGATACGCGCGCCGGCGTTGGCGATGACCGTGAACTCATACCGGCCCGCCATTGGCAACCGCAGCCACCCGGTCCAGCGAATCGAAAAGCCGTCCTTTGGCGCCGCGGGGTCCGGCGCATCCATGCCCCAGTCAAAATCCACCGCCGCATCGATGCGCCGGCGAAGGAGTTGCGTGAAGTCGTTCCTGCGATACACCTCTGCCTGCAATCCCGCGACCAGCCCCAGGTCACGCAGGCATTCCGTGTCAATCGCGGCCAGACGCGTGTCGGCAACCGAACGGCTCAACCCCGCCAAGCCGTCCCTGGCGCTGCGATACCAAAACGCAGCACGTTGACGTAAATGCGATCGCTTCAGCCCCGATTCCTCGTTGGACAGTTCCCAGAACTTGCCTTGCCGCTTCCTGCGGCGACGAGAGATCGGCCTGCGCCGCAGCGCGCAGGGGCGACTGCGGGCCGCGCGCCAGCAGCGGCAATCCGGCCGCCCAGTCGTTTCGGACCAGGCTAAGATAAGCGCCTGCGGCCTGATTTGCGGCCGGATCATCGCGATTGTTCTTGAGCACCTCGGCGGCTTCCAGGGACTTGGCTCGCTCCGT
>CAYSSA010000232.1:0-230 GCA_964433485.1 uncultured Tepidisphaeraceae bacterium
CGGTGTGACCGTGTTGATGACGCCAGGTTTTCGGTCGGCAAGGTCCGGCCTGAAGCGGGCGGTCAGGAATCCGAAACAGGCCGTTCCCTGTCGGCTGTACGTCTTGCCCGATCCGACCAGAACCACCGAGCCATCGGAATTGAACAAAGCGTTGCGGTTGAGCCTCGCCGCCGTGCTGTGGCGGATGCTGACCACCCCGCCGGCCGCGTATCGCGTGTCCGGTTGCCCGC
>CAYSSA010000232.1:304-3788 GCA_964433485.1 uncultured Tepidisphaeraceae bacterium
CAGCACGGTCCATGCCGCCGACCACGACAGCCGCAAGCCCCGCCGAAATGCCGGAAGTGATCGTCCAGCCGCCGGTCCCAAAGCGAGTGTCCGCGGTTCCGTCGGCGGAAAACCGTCCAACGGCGATGGTGGGTGTTGGCGACCCGCGGGAAATCACGGGGCCCGTGACGAGAATGTGCCCCGAGGGAGAGATGACCACGCGGGCGGCGAACGCCGGTTGCGGAAGTTCGCTTACAACGACCCCGTTGGTTCCAAAGCCGTTGTCCAAGGTGCCGTCGGGACCAACTCGGGCGATCCAGAAGCCGGTCTGTTCCATTGCGCCGTTGAGTTCATCCGGCCGCTGGCTCGCTCCAACCACAACAATGTCGCCGGTGGACGACAGCGCCATGTCCAGCGGCTGATCCATTCCGCCAAGGTCGATGATGGTTGTTCCGCCCTCGCCGAACGACACATCGGGCTGTCCGTCGGAGGTGAACCGCCAGACGACCCAGTCCTCGTTGGTCTCGCTGGCGTCTCCCACACGGCCCGTCGCGACGATCATGCCGTCGGGCTGCACCATGAGTTTCACCACCGCGCTGTAATCAAAACCGGCCGCCGCTCCGAAACGCGCGTCCAGAACGCCCTTGTTGCCAAAGGTAGTGTCCAGTTGGCCATTTCTGGTCAGACGAACAATCACGGCCGACAGGTTCTCCGTGTCCAGCGCCGCGGCCCCCGCCAGCAGCACCCGGCCGTCTTCCTGCACCGCGACAGCGCTGGCCATCGCCAGACCACCGGCGCCGAAGCCGACGGAAACCTGTCCGCCCTGTCCGAACGAGGTGTCGCGTGAACCGTTGGCGTTGTATCGAACCGCCGCAAAACCGCTGTTGGCGTCGGCTGAACCGGCCACGATGAGTTTGCCGGTGGCCGCATCGCTCACGGCGGCCGCCAGGTCCGATCCGTCATAGCCGGCGTTGTTATTGGGGTGAATCGAGGTCAGAACGTATCCGTTGGTGCCAAATGTCCGGTCCAGCCCGCCCGCGCTCAATAAGCGGCGATCCTCAAGGCATTCCATGGTGCTGCCCTGAGCGGACACGCGTTTCAGCGGCGGCAGTCGCTTTTCGGTTGAGGATGTCCGGTGGCTTCGAATCACTGTAAGTATTTTAAGGAAATCGATTTATATTCTATATCCCGGGCCCTTTCCTCCACTTCGGTCCGCTTGTATAGACTTCACGGAATCCGGGCTGTTTCGCATTCTACCACATTTGCCGTCGCCGGGCCGGATGGATATGCTTGTTTGTCACGCCCAATACTCTACTTACGTTCAGGTCTTAACATGACCCAGTCTCAGCTTACTCGGTGCATTGAACGAGGCGAAATCCTGCCCGAAATGACCTTCAGCCAGCGGGTATGGGCGCTGACTTCGCGTATTCCTCGCGGCCGGGTGACGACTTACGCCGAGTTGGCGCGGGCGCTTGGCGGAAGAGGCTACCGCGCTGTTGGACAAGCGCTGAATCGAAATCCCCATGCGCCAGCAGTTCCCTGTCACCGAGTGGTTGGTTCGGACGGGCGTCTGACGGGCTATGCCGGAGGTCTGGCCAGAAAGCGAACCCTCCTCATCAACGAGGGCGTCCATATCGAGATGGACCGTGTCCTCGATCGGCCGTTCTTCCGCTTCTAAAGGACCGGCGACAGCGCAATGGGTCTTAACTAAATGACTGGATTAAACTTAGGTGCAAATAGAATGCGCTACCGGAGACGGTCTGGGTTCCGGTCGGACCAGCACATCAACCGGCTCCGTCAGTCGGCACGGTCGCTGTCACGTGGCGACGTCGGCCGCGCGGTGTTTGCAGGTAGGCATGAGATAGGCGTCGCCACACAGCTTCGATGGGGAGGCGGTGCGCCACCAGACGAGTCGCTGGCGGTCGGCCGTCACTCCCGCGACAATGTCCGCGGCGGCAGCGAGCGCTTTAAGCCCTCGGTAGGAACACGAGAAGCGGCTGATGACGGTGTCGTTGAGGCCGGCGCAGGTCACCGGACCGGTTTCCTCGGCCAGCAGAACGCGCCATTCGCCGAGCCAGGGGAGCAGGCACGCCGACGACACCGCGCCGGCAACCGTTCGACGTTCAATCAGATCCAGATCGTCGATCTCTCGAAGTTCAATGTCGCCATTTCGCAGAGCCAGGACCAGTGTGTCGCCGGCGTGAAGAACGGCGATGATGTCCGATGAGCAATCGGCTCCACAAATGGAAACGCGCATCGAGTCGCCTTCCTGCCGCAGGAGCATCATCAGTCTCGGGCCCGAACTGAAGACCAGACGGTTGCCATCGAGGGCGGCCAGATTGCGCGGCGAGGCGCCGTGGAGCTGCGCCGGCGGCAGGAATATCTGCGGCTGCAATGGGCTTGATTCGGTCCATCCGGCGATACCGGCTTCACTGTGGCATGCCCAGATTTCCCGGCCCCAGCGCAGGGCATGACCAAACCCCATTTGCGACACGACATTGCCGGCGGCAAAGGATCGCGGAGGGGCGTTCTGGCCAGGAACCAGCTCATATACGCCTCCGCGGGCGCCGATGAGAAGCGTGCCGTCATCGCAACGGTTGACGCTGCGCAGCGGGCCCAGTTCCGGGGGCATCGGGTGGAGGCGTGGCGGGCGGCCGGGCTCACGGGGGTCGAGTTCGACCACGGTGGACCCCGCCACCGCCCAGATGGATGGCGTCTGCTTTTTCTGCGACGAGGCGAGCAGGAGCGATTCGAGCATCTCGCCCTGTTCGGCCGGGTCGACCTGTTGCAGAAGCCGGCCGACGCTCAGCGTGGGCGCCTCCTGGCGCAGTTGCTCGAATCGCGACAGCATGGACGCCATCTGCTCAATCTGGCGAATCTGATTGGCGGCGCGTTGCTGGGCCGCCTGTTGTCGCATGGCCTCGACGCGCTGGCGGACCAGCGTTGGGCTCTCGGCGTCGACCTGGCAGGGGGGCAGAACCTCAATTCCGCCGGCAAAGGCGAGCCTCGCCAGCGCCTGCGAGAGCGCCGCCACAATGGCCGGGCGACCGGCGTCCGAGGTGGCCTGCTCGCCGGAGGTTGTCTGGATGATTGCCGCGGCGGCGGAACGCAGCGGATCGAGCCATTGCGAGCGGATCGTTTCGGCGGTTACGCTGGCCGACGCCTGCATGAGCGATTCGCAGAGCATCTGCAGTTCGGCGGGCTTGTCCAGCGCGCGCAGAGCGGCGGTAAACGTGCAGCGGACTTTGTGGCCATCCGAAGCGACAAGGTCATCGAACGTCCAGGAAACGCGCACCGGTTCCGAGCGGACCTGGAGTCCGGAGGCGGTGCGGACGACGAGTTGAACGGTTGAGTGCGCCATAGGTTCTTTGGCTGGGGATTGTACCGTGAGCGGCGGGTTACGGGGTATATAAAAGCGCGCCAAGGATGGAATCGGGTGATGGGGAGAGAGTATCATCCCGCGGCATGAGCGGCTTCCGGGTAGCAATCATCATCGGTGTCCTGT
>CAYSSA010000232.1:3836-6777 GCA_964433485.1 uncultured Tepidisphaeraceae bacterium
CGTCCGCCAGCTCGCGCCCTGCCGACGACGGCATCGAGGTGTATTTCTCGCCGCAGACGGATTGCAGGGCGGCGATCATCGGTCAGATTCAGCGGGCGAGGTCGCGCGTGCTGATTCAGGCGTACTCGTTCAAGTCGCCGGCAATACTCGATGCCCTGGCCGATGCGGTTCGGCGTGGCGTGGCGGTGCGGGTGATCATTGACGCGGACAAGTTCGAGCGGAAAGTGGGCAACCAGATGATCAAGCGCGGCATCGACGTCTGGATTGACGCGCAGCAAGGTGATGCTGATCGACGGCGACACGGTCGTTACCGGTAGCTTCAATTTCACTGAAGGCGACGAGGAGGGTAAAGCCGACAATGTTCTTGTGATTACCGGAAAGCCTCGCCTTGCCGAGGCGTATGAGCAGAATTTTCAGGAGCACGCGGCCCACTCGCGGAAAGTCGAGTGAAGCGGCATCGGAGCCGTGTGGAATCACCAGGCGTGGTGGGGGTGTTTCTTCCCGGATCCTCACCACATGGGCGCCGGTCGGGCCGGCCGTGTGTCCGCCTCCGCCTGCTTGCGCGCGGCGATGATGGCGTTGTTGAACCACTCGATCGCGGGGGCCATGACGCGGAAATGGGAGACCACGGCCGAGGCAATTTTTGGTCCCGCCGCCAGCGAAGCGGGGAGCGTGACGTACCAGTACATCTGCTTGAAGCGGAGATAGTCGGCGGCCGGTGAATCGGCGTGATGGCGCCAGTCCTTGGGCAAAGTCTTGAGTTGTTCACCCATAAGGTCGCCCATGCTTCGCCGAAGCGCCCGAGCCCGCACGCGATCCAGGAAAACACCCGGATCGGCCACGATAGCGGACCGGATGGCGTGAAGTTCATCCGGCCCGGGCATATACACGCCTCCGGCAATCTCGACTTCCTTGTGCGAAACGGAGAAATAGTACCCCGCCCCGCCATGTTTGGGCAGGCCGGCCCGCGGGTAGGTGATGCCGATGTGGGTCTTGTACGGCGTCTTGTCCGATGAAAAACGGGTGTCGCGGTGAATGCGATAGAGAGCCCGGGCCGGATCGGGCACCACATGATCGACGGCGAAGGCGCGCAAATTGTCGTTGATGCGGGTGGCGAGGTCGATCATCGGCCGGCGCACATGTTCCTCGAAAATCTCCTTGCGCGGGGCGAACCATTCTCGCCGGTTGTTCTTCTCCAGCGCGCGGAAGAACGCGAACATCTCCCTGGAAAAACCTGGAAATGGCTTGGGCATGGCCTCGGATTGTACCAAGCGGGACGGCGGTCGCCCAACGCGCCTATTTGGACGCCGCGGCCGCGATCGCCGAAACCTTGCGGGCCTCGCGCATCGGCACTTCCTCGTAATGCGCGATCCTGCCGTTGGCGTCGATCACGACAGTGCCTCTTTTGGTGCAGTTGAACGGCTCCTCGCCCGCAGACAGACCGTAGGCCTTGGCCATTTTGCGGGTGGTGTCGGCCAGCAGCGAATAAGGAATATTATACTGCTTTTTGAACGCGGCGTGGCAGAAGGGGCTGTCGCAGGAGACTCCGAAGACAACCGTGTCGGCGCCGGTGGCGATCTGCCCCAACTGCGGGCCAAAGGCACAGTGTTCCTCCGTGCAGATCGGGCTGAAATCCATGGGATAGAATAAAAGCACAACCTTCTTGCCGCGAAGATCGGCCAGTTTCACCACGTTCTTGTTCTCATCCATCAGCGCGAAATCCGGAGCGGGATCACCCACCTTCAGCGTTGCATCGGCCATGTTCATCTCCTTCAATGTTTGATGAGTGCTATCTTAGGCGCGATTCGACGCCGGTAGCAAGTATCCATTGCGCGCAGCCCGACCATCGACCGACCCGGTGACAAGCGCGCTTGTGGGCGGTAGATTCATTGCATGCCCAGCGTGAATGACTACCCGGCATCCGGAATTGTCGCGGCGGCGGACGGCGATCGCGTGACCTTCCATCCGCAAGGCACTACGTACGAACTCGATCTGGCGGTCCCCGGCGGCTACTCCGGTCCGCTCAATCGCCGAGTCGCCTGCGTCGTTCGCCTTCGAGCCAGAAAGCTGTTCACGACGGCGGCTGGCGGCAGTTTCGTGGAGCCGATCTTCGGCTGCCCGCGAGTCGTTCAAGGGCGGGTCTTGCATGTCGAGGAGAATCGCATCGTTGTGCGGGCCGGGGTCAATGTCATCGTGGAATTGCCCTCGTCGGATACCGCGATCGACCTTGAGTGCGGACCGATCCAGGTCGGATCGCTGGTGAATGCCACGGTCGAGCCTGGCGGGCAGTTGCAGTTGCTTGCGACGATTGCGGCGTGAAGCTCTCTCGCGATTGCGGGAGAGGGAAAGGCGCGGCCATGGAAGGCGAGGATCGTCCCCGGCAGGATGGGTTGGAGCCCTCGCGGCGCGGAATGGCCCGCGAAGGAGTCGTGCGAGGGCTGTCGCTGTTCGTGGGGAGCATGTCGCTGCTGAACCTGCTGGGGGAACTGGTCTCGCCAAATTTCGACGCCAACCAGTGGTGGATTGACCTGCGTCCCGCGAGCCGGGTGGCTGGCGATTTGTTGCTGGCGGGACTGGGCGTTGTGTTGCTGGCGCGGGCGTGCGGGGCCGGCATGTCGCGATGGTTCCGGTGGATCGCGGGACTGCTGGTGGGCGGGGCGATGCTTGCCAGCGTCGGAAATGGATGGGAATACCTTCAGATGCTTCGCGATGGACGTCTGGTCGAGGGGATTCCACTGCCGTTCTCCTGGCTGGTTGCGGGTGTCTTGATGGCGCTGTTGCGGGGCGTGTCGCGTTCGCCTCGCCGGCCAGCCGGAGGGTGGGGCTTCCGCTTCGGGCTGTTCGCCGCGTTGGGGGGATGCGTGGTGGGCATGCCGATTGGTCAGATGGTGTGCTTCGGCAACACGGATTATCGTCGCGATGCCGACGCCGCGGTGGTGTT
>CAYSSA010000232.1:6787-7497 GCA_964433485.1 uncultured Tepidisphaeraceae bacterium
CCGGGCCTATGCCGATGGTGGATTATCGCAGGCGTTGGCGGATCGTGTTCGTACGGCGTGCGAGTTGTATCGGGAAGGCAAGGTGCGGCGACTGGTCATGTCCGGCGGTCCGGGCGACGGCGCGATCCATGAGACAGAGGCGATGAGAAGATTCGCCGTCGAATTGGGTGTGAAGGCCGAGGATGTGCTGGTCGATGAAGGCGGGCTCAACACGGCGGCCACCGTGCGCAACACGGTCCCGATGTTCCGGCAGATGAAGGCTCGACGGGTGCTTGCCGTGAGCCACTTCTATCATCTGCCGCGTATCAAGATGGCCTATCAGCGGGCTGGCGTGGAGGTGAACACGGTGCCGGCGAGACAGACGTACATCCTTTCGGCGACACCCTACAACATGGTCCGCGAGGTGGCGGCGATCTGGTACTACTACGTGCAGCCCCTGACTCGTCTGTTGGGCGATTGAGTGAATGATTCCAGCATCCACGACCGCTGATGTTGATCATTGGCCGCCTGGCGGCAGTCCGAACCAGGCGAGGAGTCTCCGAGTGACTGGCCAGTTGGTTGGCGTTCGCGGGCGCCATACGCCGTGGAAGGTGGAGATGCTTTGCTTCGCTCCGCATGGCCGATCGAAAGCCCTTCGCCCAGCAGCGGTCGTGGTCCGGGTGTGCCCAATAATCCGGGCGTTCGTTAGTTCTGATGACATAGCTGCTTAT
>CAYSSA010000233.1:0-7489 GCA_964433485.1 uncultured Tepidisphaeraceae bacterium
GGTCTTTCATAATTCCGTGTCGGACGGTGACGAGGTTGCAGCGGAAGACCCAGTCGGTCGGCGTCAGCGCAATGCGCTGGGCGGCCGCTTCCAGAGGAGCGCGGCCGGTGTGGTACTTGGACGGAGCGTAACCCAGAAGGCACATGGTGGCGACGTCGCTGCCGCTCTCAAAGCCGGGTGGGACCGTGCGCACCTGACCCATTCTTCCTTCGGCCGCATGTTGGGCGTGGCCGCCACGTCCAGCGGAGTGCGGCCGTCGAGTTCTTTCAGCGGCTCGTCGGCCGCGCCGTCTGGGATGATGATTGCGTATTTCATGGTTCTAGCGCACGGCAAATTCCCTGGGCTGGTCGATGATGCGAATGCATACGGTTGGCGCGAGGATGGTGGGCAGAGAGTCGATCTCCCTGAGTGCCGACTGCATCGCGCCTTCGTTGGCCAGATGCGTCGTAATGACCACCGGCACGCCGCCGTTGGAGTCGATCTCCGGCTGGTGGATGGCCGACAGGCTGATCCAATGCCGCCCCAGCGCGGCGGTGACTTGCGCCAATACGCCGGGCTGATCCTTGGCCGTGAGGCGGATGTAGTATCGCGACTGCAATTCATCGAAGGGCAGCACCTTCACCGATTCCACCTTGTCGGGCAACATGTTGAGTTGCTTGAACTGAAGGGGCGTCGTGCCGAGAGCCACGCCGACGATATCCGAAACCACTGCGCTGGCCGTGGGCATCTGCCCGGCCCCGCGGCCGTAGAACATCGCGTGCCCCAGGGCGTGCCCATAGAAACTGATGGCGTTGAATGAACCGGAGACATCCGCCAGCAGATCATCCCGATGCACAAGCGTTGGATGTACGCGAAGAGCAATGCGATCCGATTCCTGGCGTTCAGCAATGGCCAGCAGTTTGATGACATAGCCGAACTGCCTGGCGAAAGTCAGGTCTGCGGCGTCCAGCTTATCGATGCCCTCGAGGTGGATATCCTCCTCGCGGACACGGCAATTGAAAGCCAATCCCGCGAGGATCGCCAGTTTCTGGGCTGCATCGCGCCCGGAGACATCCATCGCCGGGTTGGCCTCGGCGAAGCCGAGTCGCTGCGCTTCCTTCAGCGCCTGCTCATACCCCCAGCCGTTCTGCGTCATCTTGGTGAGAATGAAATTGCAGGTCCCATTGACGATTCCCAACAATGCATCGACGCGGTTGGCGACCAGACCGCGCATCAGGGCGTCGATGATGGGAATTCCGCCGCCGGCACTGGCTTCGAAAGCGATACAGGCATTGTTGTTTCTGGCCAGGGCGAACAGTTCCGGACCGCGGGTCGCCAGCAGGGCTTTGTTGGCCGTGACCACCGGTTTGCCCAGTTTCAGGGCGCGCTCGACGAACTGCCCGGCCACGCCGGTTCCGCCGATCAGTTCGACGATGATCTGACTGGCCGGATCGTCGATAGCCGGGATCGCTTCCGTGGACATTGGCAGTTCGGCCGCATTGGCCGGGTACTCTTCCCTGCTCTTGACCACCACATGGCGGAGTTGAAAATCAATGCCCGTGCGACTGAGCAGGAGGTCGTGCTGCTGGCGCAACACTTTGACCACTCCGCTGCCGACGACTCCGCAGCCAAGCAGGCATATTCCAATGGTTGAATCTGACATGCGAATCACCAATCCTTTGAAACCGGGTGAATGTTAGAGGCAGACAGAAGGGAATCAAGGCGACGGTAGTCCACGGGTGATTCGTCGGCGCAAAGCAAACCATGCATTGAGCGCCCCTGGCGCGAAGGCGTTGACCTGTTCCATCCCTGGGCCGACAATACCCGGATCGTGCGAGTTCTGCTGTTGTCCTACTTGTGCTTGCTGCCATGGAGTGTGTTGGCGGGGACCCCGGCCACGCGTGCCAACGCGGGATTCCCGCCCGGCTTCGAGTTCATCGAGACGAGTTTCGAGAATGCTTCGCCGCTGTGTTACGGCGTTGCCGACGACGGAACGATCGAGGTTCACCTCCTCTATGACCATGAGCGAGATTCGCCCAACCGGGCCGCTGGACATGTTCATTTCCTGATACATGCCGCGCAAGGCGCGAAGCTGGCATTCGAATTCAAGAACCTCGAAAACATATGGAATGGCCGGCCGGGATCGGTCGCGAGGGAACTGAAAATGGTGGTGGTATCTCAGGATGGGCGCTCATGGAGGCCGGTGTCGACTGAGAGCCTTCCGGAGAACCGCGTCAGGCTGTCCATCGAGATGCCCGGGCCGCGGCTTTATGTGGCGCGCATTGAGCCCTATCGCATCTCGGATCTTGACCATCTGCTTAATTTGATCCGTCAGAAGCCGGTGGTTGAAATCAAGGAGATTGGCAGGACTCGCGGCGGACGCGAACTGGAGATGATCCGCGTCGGCGATCCGCAGGCTCCGTTCCGAGTATTTGTTCGCGCCCGCGCGCATCCGTGGGAATCCGGCGGCAACTGGGTGGTTCAGGGCCTGCTGCTCCGCCTGATCGAGGACGATGCCGATGCCCGCCGGTTCCTCGGTCGCTATTGCCTGTACGTCGTACCCATGGCCAACAAGGACGGCGTTGCGCGCGGCATGACTCGATTCACTCCGCAGGGAATTGACCTGAACCGGAACTGGGACAAACCGGCCAACCCGGAACTGTCGCCGGAGAATCATGCCTTGGAACAGTGGCTGGATGGAATGATCAAGGCCGGCCGTCGTCCGCACCTGGCGATCGACCTGCACAACGACGGCGGCGGGCAGTTGCACATCAGCCGACCGGCGGCGCCCAACCTCGATCAGCATCTGCACCGCATGGCTGCCTTCGAGAAACTGCTCGTCCGGCACACATGGTTCACGGAAGGCAGCACCAAGGCGACGTTTCGCAATCCCGGTTCGCTTGGCGACGGATGGCTTGAGCGATTTGGCGTCGATGCGGTGGTTCATGAGTTCAACTGCAACTGGATCGAGGGGCTGAAGGACCATCCATCGGCTGCCCATTGGCAAATGTACGGCCGGAAGCTTGCGGAGGTGTTTTACGCGTACTTTGGTACAATCGGGCCGTAGTTGACCGTTCTTCGGACGCATGGCCCGCGTCCGAGGGACATCATATTCCGGGCCCAGGAGCCAGACCCATGAACAGAACCATGTCGGCAGTCATGTTCGTTGCGGCGATGATGGCGTGTGTGCTTTTGTCCGTATCTTCCGCGAGGGCCGCCCAGCGGGCGCAGAAGACGGTTCAGGAAACCGTTCAGGAGCAGTGCGATCTGATGGTGCAGGAATGCAAACTCACAGAGGAACAGCAGAAGGCGATCAAGGAGAAATTCAAGGTGAAACAGGCTGCCCTGGAAACGTGGGAGAAAGCCAACGCCGAGAAGTTGAAGGCCGCCGAGGAAGCCGCCAAGACTGCCCGGGCGGGTACCGACGCGGCGGCCAAGAAGACAGCCAATGATGCCCTCAAGGCGCTGGCCGATGATCGCACTCAGGCCACTGCCGAGGCCGACAAGGCGATCCTGGCCGTTCTGACGGATTCGCAGAAGGCCACATGGGCGGGCGTGGAACTGGCGCAGAGTACGTTGCCGCGATACAAGAAGGCGAACCTGACCGACGAGCAGACGGCGAAGATCAAGGCGGCTTGCGTGATTGCGGCGAAGGACATGGCCGCGTTCGCCGGCGAAGACCGGAAGGACAAGCAGGCTCGGATGACCGTGCAGAAGAGCCTCAAGTGGGCGATCGACAATGTGATCCTGACGCCCGAGCAGCGCGACGTGGTGGTCAAGCCGGCGGCGAAGTAGACGCCTGAACGTCAGATGCTTGGTTTTGGCGATGGTATCGCCGGGCAGATCGTTCAAACCGCAAGGGCGGCGATCTGCTCATTGGCGCTGCGCAATGTCGAGGTCAGGACCGCCAACAGATACTTCAGCAAACGTGACTTCAGGACGGCATCTGTCCCGGTCATCGCGTCATACTGGGACAGGGAGATGGCGAGGCAACTGACATCGGTCTCCGCCGAGATGTCGCTGGAGCGTACGCCGCGGTCGATGGCGGGCATTTCGCCGAACACGGCGCCGCCGCCAAGGCGTGCCAGCAGTCGCCAGGAGTCATTGCCCACCGGCAGCGGCACCGACGCCACACCACTTCCTCGGGACCAGGTCGAGCGGCGATCCCCAGAGGCCCATGCGGGACATGCTCGCCGGCAATCCGCCGGGTCTGATCGGACCGCCGTCGAGCAGGCTCTCTTCGCACGCCTCCGACGCTGGCAGCGGATCGTCAAAGCACACAACCGGAGAAGCGCCCATCGGCAGGTCGATTTCACGCAGGCGTTCGTGCAGCGGGCCGGTCAACGTCACGCAAGTGCCATGCGACAACAAGGACCTGATCAGTCCGGCATGGCGTAGGCAAACGGCTTGGGAATCGACTGAATGGTGAATGGAACTGTCGAATCGCCAACGCTGTAGAGTTCGCCGTAAGACATTGCCAGACACAATCCGAACAGATGGGGATCGGCCGGTGCCAGTTCGGGAATGTAGGTGGCTATTGCGTCGGAACGGTCGGCGCGCCCGCTGAAAGATGCCTGAAATTACGGCATCCAGGGGGCGAGGGGACCGTGATGGCGAGTTATTTGTGTACGGTATTGGCGTGTTGAGCTTCATGTCGCCTGCTCACCGCAAGTTCCGCGCTGGATTGATCGCCTGTCCGGCGTGGCGGCGCATTCACAAAGGGCGAACCGAAGGGTATAAGGATCATCATGATCAACCCGCGTGCTTCTCGGAGAGGTTTGTCGCGACGTTCCTTTCTTGCGGCGGCGGCGGCCGTGGCGTCGCCGCTGGTGATTCCAGCGTCCGCGCTGGGCAAGGCTGGTCGCCCGGCTCCGTCGGAACGCATTGTGATGGGCTGTGTTGGTGTGGGCGGCATGGGCACCGGCAACATGCATTCGTTTCTGGGCAACAACGACACCCAGATCATCATGGTCTGCGACATCTACAAGCCGCATTTACAGGGCGCTGTCAGCACCATCAACAATCACTACAGGAATCAGGATTGTGTCGGCACACCCGAGTTCATGGATGTGGTGACCAATCCGAAGATCGATGCGCTGTCGATCGCTCTGCCCGACCACTGGCACGCGATACCGGCCGTGATTGGCGCACGGCATGGCAAGGATATCTACGGTGAGAAGCCGCTGGCCCACTCCATTGTCGAGGGGCGTGCCATCTGCAATGCGATACGGCAGTATGGCCGGATCTGGCAGACCGGCTCGTGGCAGCGTTCGCAGGGCAACTTTCGGGCCGGGGCCGAACTGGTGCTCAATGGCTATATCGGCAAGCTCCAGCGTGTGGAAGTCGGCCTGCCTTCCGGCGGCGGCGATGACAATCGAATGCTCAAGCCCGAAAATCCGCCCGAGGGATTTGACTGGGACCGCTGGCTCGGTCCGGCGCCCTGGGCGCCCTATTCACAGGGAATCGTCCACTTCGACTGGCGATGGAATCTGGACTACGGCGGGGGCCAACTCACCGACTGGATCGGCCACCACTGTGACATAGCCCATTGGGGTATGGGCATCGACACTTTCGGCGGTCCGCTGGAGGTTGAGGGCGTAGGGGAGTACCGCAAGAAGGGCCTGTACAATTCGGCGAGCCGCTATCGCATCACCTGCAAGTATCCCGATGATGTCACAATGATCATCGCCGGCGGCCACAACGACATCCGCGGCGGTACCAAGTGGATCGGCACCGACGGCTGGGTCTGGGTGGACCGTGGCGGTTTCGACGCCCATCCCAAGGATCTGCTGAAACTGGCCGATGCGCCAAAGAAGATCAACCTGCTTCGTTCGCCCGGCCACCAGCGTGAGTTTCTCGATTGCGTTCGCTCCCGCCGGTTGACGATCACCGACTGCGAGATCGCCCAGCGCTCGATGACCCCCGGCTACCTCGGCCAGATCGCCATGCTGCTTGGCAGGAAGATCAAGTGGGATGCAAAGACCGAGCGAATTCTCGGCGACGAGGCGGCGACCCGCATGCTCGGCCGGGCGTATCGCGAGCCGTGGCAGTTGTGAAGAGGCGCGGCCGGAAATCGCAATCACGCAGTACATCCCACCCTGTCTGTCAGATCGCAGCTTGCGCCGCGGCCTTGGATTGCCCGCCTGGATAAGGCGCGCGGCGTGGGAATGGCAGCCCGCTGTCCGCGTGTATAATGTTGCCTCGTTGATCGAACCAAACTCAACAACTCGCGCTGTCCTGGCGGTGGTTCTTGCATTGTCGTTCGCTGTTCGACTCTCCTGGGGACTGTTTCAACCGGCGGAGATCGACTCGCGACTGCCGGATCAGGCGGAGTATCTGCAACTGGGACGGAACCTGCTGGAACACGGCCGGCTGTCGTTTGTTGACCCGCGCTTTGGCCAGGAGGTTTACGCATATCGCACACCGGGATATCCGGCCTTGATCGCGATGTTCGGAGGCAATGTCCGCCTGCTTCGGGTGGCGCAGGCGTGTATTGACACGTCAACTGTGCTGGCCGCGTTCCTTCTGGCAAGGCGATGGCTGGGCGCCGGCGGTTCGCTGCTGGCGGCAATTGCCGTGGCCGTGAATCCGTTTTTGGTGTATTTCTCCGGCCTGGTGCTGAGCGAGACACTATTCACGGCGATGCTGACCTGGGGTCTGGTGCTGATGGTGTGGCGCCCGGGCGGGATGCTTGGCGGTTGTGTGCTGGCACTGGCGTGCCTGGTGCGCCCGTCGGCGTTGTTATTGCCGATAGGGTTGGGAGTTGCGAGCTGTGGGTTGTTATCGCGGGCAACGGCCGCACGTCAACTGACAGTCAAGGCGCTGACGATGTTGCTGTTGACGGTGGCTTGTTTTTTCCCGTGGGCGGCGCGCAATGACCGTGTTCTGGGTGAGTGGATATGGCTGACTACCAACAGCGGCATTACGCGATATGACGGTTTCCATCCCCAGGCCAGGGGTGACAGCGACCAGGGTTTTCTTGGTCGGCCGGAAATGGGGTACCTGAAGGCGCTCTCCGAAGTCCAGCGCGATCGGGAGTTGTCGCGGCTGGCGAGCGAATCCATCCGGGACGATCTGACGCGACGGCCGGGCCGGTTGGCACGGCTGTCGCTGGCGAAGATGGGGCGCACATGGAGCCCTGTGCCGCTCAGCAGTGATTTTGGCGGGCGATCATTGCATGTGTTCGTGGCCGCCGCCTACTGTGTTCCGTTTCTGGCGGCGTGCTTCGTGGGTTTGTGTCGGGGCGAGCTTCCGATCGGAGCAAGAGTCTTGTTGTTTATGCCGGCGGTATACTTTACCGTGGTGCATGTGTTGTCCGTAGGCTCTTTGCGCTATCGTGTGCCCGTGGAGCCGCTCCTTGCGGTGCTGGCGGCTTCCGGGGCGATGTGGATCATGGATCGAGCCGGTTTGCGCAACCGTTCGGTGGATGCATGAGCAAGCCATGCGACGATTTGGAGGAACTGCAACCGCCGCCGCGTGTGGGATGGTTTCGGCGGACGTTCTCAACGGT
>CAYSSA010000234.1:0-7428 GCA_964433485.1 uncultured Tepidisphaeraceae bacterium
CGCTGCAGCAGCGCAACGGCACCGTGCGGACGCAGGCCGAAGGCGAGCACTACGAAGTCTACACCCGCACCCTCACCGAGATCGGATCCAGCCAGCGATCACAACTGGGGAACGTCGTCGAACAACTCACGCGACAGACCGAGGTCATCGAGAAACGGCTGGAATCGCTGCGATCGTCCGTGGATGATCGGCTCAAGCAGATTCAGGAGGACAATGGAAAACAGCTCGAGCAGATGCGGGCGACGGTGGACGAGAAACTGCAGGGAACGCTGGAAAAGCGGCTGGGCGAATCTTTCAAACAGGTGAGTGAACGGCTTGAGCAGGTCCACAAGGGCCTGGGCGAGATGCAGGCGCTGGCGACCGGCGTGGGCGATCTGAAAAAGGTGCTGACCAATGTCAAGAGCCGGGGCACCTGGGGCGAGGTGCATCTGCGGGGGATGCTGGAGGAAGTGCTGACACCCGAGCAGTTTGTGGAGAATGTGTCTACAAAGGGCAATGACGACCGCGTCGAGTTCGCCGTCCGTCTGCCCGGTCGAGGCGAGAACAAGGACGAGATCGTGCTACTGCCGCTGGACGCCAAGTTCCCCATGGAAGATTACCAGCGACTGCTGGAAGCCCATGACCGGGGCGACATCGAGGCGGCGGAGGCCGCGGGCAAGCAGCTCGAAGCCCGCGTGAAGGGAAGTGCCTGGGACATCCGCGAGAAGTATCTCAATCCGCCCAGGACCACGGACTTCGGCATTCTTTTCCTGCCCGTGGAGAGCTTGTTCGCCGAAATCGTGCGGAGGCAGGGACTGATGGATTACGTCCAGCACGAATGCCATGTGGTGATTGCCGGACCCACCACGCTCTGGGCCATCCTCAGCAGCCTGAGGATGGGTTTCCAGACGCTGGCCATCCAGAAGCGGTCCAGCGAAGTGTGGAACATGCTGGCGGCCGTGAAGACCGAGTGGAGCAAATATGGCGAGGTGCTGGATAAGGTGCAGAAGAAACTGACGGAAGCCTCGAACACCATCGGCGATGCGCAGAAGCGCACGCGCGTAATCGGCCGGAAACTCAGCGGGGTGATGGAGTTGCCCGAGGACGAGGCCGAGAAGCGGCTGCAACTGGGAAATGCAACGGCGGAGGAGGAGTAATCGATCCGGCTTGACAAGCACGGCTCCGCGGGTGTGTGGAGAACATGAACGAAATCAGATCGCTGAGTTGCGGAGCCTCTCGGCGTTTCCGCGGCGTTTCCTGCGTTCGCAGCGATTATTCCCCGTTGTGGTCGTTTCCAGTCCGGTTGCCCCGCATCGGGAATTCCTGGCAATATCCTGATTGGACGGGAGAATCCGTCAAGTGAATGGTGAAGCCGTGCTTCCGACTTTGCATACACCCAGCGCCAAGGTAGGCTGCAATCATGCGGCCAATCACATTCCCACTGGCGTTTCTTATCGCGTGTGCGATTTCGATTCCGCTGTCGGCGCAGGAACAATTCTCGACGCCCGAAAGACTGAGTGTGGCGCCTGAGGCGGGCAGGGTCAGCGGCCTGCGAAAACTGGCCGAGCTGCCGCTGCGCGACACCTCCATCTGCCGCGGGCCGGATGGCGTGTGGTATCTCACCGGCACTGTTCCGCCGTTCTGGAGCTACAACGAGGGCATCAAGGTCTGGAAGTCGCGCAACATGGTCAAATGGGAACCGCTCGGCATGGTTTGGCGCTACGGCGCAAGCCCCTGGCACAAGAAATACCTCGACGTGAAGAAGCCGCTTTGGGCGCCGGAGATACACTTTCTCAAAGGAACATTCTGGCTGACTTACAGCATTCCGGGATGGGATGGCACCGGCAAGACTTCGGGCTGTGGCCTGCTCAAGAGCACCAGCGGCAGGGTTGAGGGCCCGTACGAGGATGTGCAGCCGGGCGCGGCGCTGGGTGATGAGATCGACGCCTCGCTCTTTGAGGATGACGACGGCGCGGTCTATTACCTCTGGCACAGCGGCAAGATCGCGCGAATGAAAGATGACATGTCGGGGCTGGCGGAGAAATATCATTGGCTCAAGTCGACGGCGTCCGACCCCGATGGGCGGCATCATTCCGGGCTGTGCGCCGGCATTTTCGGCAAGGACTCGTTCGACCACATCGGCTACGAAGGCATGTTCCTCTTCAAACACAAGGGCGTGTATTACCTGTCCTGCGCCGAGCACTGGGACGGACGATACAGTTGCGTGGTGGCCACCGCCCGCACGATCTATGGTCCGTACAGCGAGCGCTATGAGGCAATCCCACATGGCGGACACAACACCTTCTTCCGGGATGAGTTGGGCGACTGGTGGTCCACGTACTTTGGCAGCGACAAGGCGGCCCCATGGCGGGAACGGCCGGGGGTGATGCCCGTTCGGATAGACGGGCAGGGGCGCCTCGGATTGCGGTGATCCAGGAAGCTGTCTGGATCAACATCGAGCTACCTGAGTGCGTTTCCCTTTGGCGTTGACAGGTCCGCATGCTCGGACGGGCCGCCGGAGAGAGAATCAAGGAATGGAGAATCCTGTCTTGATATACATATGTCGATAATTACCATATGTCGATTCGGCCTCGTTGGGCGTCCATCAATCGAAGGAGACCGCATCATGCCGTTGCGATATGCGTACTCATATGATCGCGAAGATTTCACCGGCTCATTTGATACACCCCAGGAAGCTCTGAAATCAGGCATCGCCAACTCGGAGGGAGTTTCCAGTCCGCCCACGACAATCTACGTTGGACAGGTCGAGAGCGCCGACCCGCAGGCGACCGAACACGCCGAGCAGGTCATCAACAACATGCGTCGCCGGGCGCTGGCCGCGTTTGGCCGACCGGCACAGAAGTACCTGAGCAAGGTCAGCAAGGCCCAGCTTGGGGCGCTGGATGCCGCCCTTGCCCGGACAATACTCGCCTGGCTGAACGAAAACGATCTGGGGCCCAGGTTTTCCAAGGTGTCGGCGGTTCATGAGTATCCCGTGGATATTCCCCCGGCCAAGACCGCCCCGACCGGCGGCGGCCAGCGCGAGGTATCCGACATGGGCATGTCCAACCAGTTGTGATCCGTGGGGCTTGTCACTGCGCGGGCTTGCCCTCGGGGCGGGAAGTTCGCATTGCAGGTCTTTGTTTCGATTCAACTGATGCCGAGCGACTCATAGGTCCAGCGGTCCAGCGCCGTAAAGGTGGAAATATCCAGATCCGGACCCAGCCCAAACGGCGCGGCGCAGACACTTGCAGCACTGATCCGGCCATTGACAATGTCCACGGAAGCAAACGGCCGCGCCGTGAACAGGTCGCCATGCGCGGAAAGCATCTGCCGCTGCAAGGCCTCGGCGTGTGCGCTCATGCCCCTGAAATAGTGCTGGCCATTGCGCTCGACGCTGGCGATGCCCAGATTGGCCGCCACGGCCAGATCCTGAAGCAGGGCCACCGGGCCGACATTGGAGAGATCCTCGCCGGACAACACCAGTCTGCGCAAGGGATCGGTCCGGCGCAGGGATTCGATCAGGCACAGGTTGGCGATGCTCTTGAAGACGCCTTTGCAGTTCTTGTGGCTGGTGCCAATGTAGCCGCAATCCAGCGCCGTGATCAGCCCATCGAGCGTGCCGTCGGATTCGTCGATGATGAGGGGCGGACGGTCGGGCCAGCCGAGCATGGCGTTCTTCACGGCCGGCGACAGGGCCAGATCGCGATGAAGCGGCTGTTCGATGAACATGAGCTTTGCAAGGAATCCGGCCAGTGACGCGTCGCGATTCAGTTCCTCCCACAACGTCCGAAACGGGGCCAATTCGTGGTAGTTCTCATTTCCGTCGAAAGTGAAAGCATAGTCGTCGCCGCACAGCCGGCCCAGAATGCCGGCCAGTCGGCGCAGGCGATCCAAATCCCTGGCCACATCGCCGGCGAGTTTGATCTTGAAATGCCGCAGGCCGTAGAAACGGATGCACGCCTCCAGCGACTGCGGCAGACCATCGTCGATACGGTCGGCCGGCGCGATATCGGCATCGGTCAGCGGATCAATCAGCCCAACCGTGTGGCGAGCGATGATGGAGTCCAGCGGCTTGGCCGGAAGCAGATCGGCGACGCGCAGGCCGGCGGCAAAAAGACTCGGCCGGCCGAGCAGTTCACCATGGCGGCGCAGGTCCATGCCAAGCTGGTTTTCACGCAGGGCCTGCGAGAACGTGATGCCGCGTCCGCGGCAGAAGGCATCAAGCATCGCTCGCTCGACCAGCGCAACGCCCAGTCCGCACAGCAGCGGAGGGTAGGCGGTGGCGGCCGCCCACTGTTTCTGGCCAAGGTAGACGCGACGCCAGAGGTCAAACGGTGTGGCGGCCGATCCGGCCTGCGCCGCATGCCGGCAGGCGGCGCGGATGACGCGGATCATGTCGCGGAGTTCGTCGCGATAGGACTGCTCGGGGTTCTTGGTGAACCACTTGGGCGCCAAGTGTTCGGCGGCGATCCCGCGGATGGACTTGCCGTCGATCTCGCAGTCGGCCGCGACAAACAGGTGCGGAACGGCCGTGAGAGTGACGATCCCATAACGAAACGGCAGACGGGTTCGGAGATTGAAGACGCGCAGCTCGAAATCGCGGATGACAATGCTCATATCACTCCGGGAGCGGCTTGCCTTTGGTCTCGGGGGCAAACCAGATGATGATCATTCCGACAACGTAGATCAGGGAGATCAGGGCGCCCATTTTCGCGTATTCCTTGCTGAGCAACCCACCGGAAATGGCGCCGATGCCGGCGAGGATTCGACCGGAGTTGAAGGCGATGCCCTGGGCGGTGGCGCGCACCCGTGTCGGGAACAACTCCGGCAGATACAGCGGCAGCCACCCATAGAATGCGGCCGACACGCCGCCGACAATGAACGTCATCACCAGGAAGCCGAACGTGTATTCGGTGAAGGTGCGGAAAAGAAGCTGACAGGTGATCAGGGACACCAGACACAGCAGGAAGTAGGCGATTCGGCGATTGAGAAGGGCCGCCACCAGCGGGGCGATGAGGCAGGCGACAATGGCCCCGATGCCGGAGAGAATCTGCGACGTGCCGGCGGCGTATTTGGTGGCGCCGGGCATTCCCGCGGCCCAGGCGGGAATCTTCTGAACCGCGCCCCATGTTCCCAGCAGCGCCACCGAGGCGAAACAGATCGCCATGATCGCCAGCACGGTAAGCCGGCGGTCTCCGAACAACTCACGCAAAGGTTTTGAAGGAGCTTTCTTTTGCGACTCCTGCCATTTGTGCGACTCGGGCACGAAAATCATGATCAGGAACGTCAGGAGGGCCGGCGCCGCGCCGATGAGTGCAACAAAACGCCAGCTTGTCTCCGTCACCGGCCAGACAACACCCACCACGCCGACAACCGTGAAGCCCACGTTGGACGCCGCCCCGATCAGGCCCGCCAACAGCGGCCGGTACTTGGCATCCCATACTTCCATCACCAGGGCCACGCCCAGCGCCCATTCGCCGCCCATGCCGACGGCCGCGATGAAACGCAGAACCGCGATGTGGATCGGCGCGGTCACAAAATAGAGCATGCCCGTAAACGCCGAGTAGATGAGAATGGAGGCGGCCATGGCCTTGACTCGACCGATCTTGTCGCCGAGCCACCCGAATGCCAATCCGCCGAGCGCTGCGCCGAAGAGGAAGCTGGCGTCGATGACCTGATGCCAGAAGGCGATGGTCTGTTCATCACTCTTGGTGGCCAGCGCGGTCAGGGCTTTGCGGGCAATCTGGGGAAAGATGCCCATTTCCAGCCCGTCAAACATCCAGCCGAGAAAAGCGGCGAGCAATACCGCCCATTTGCCGCCCGAACCGTAGGAACCCGATTGACCACCATTCAATGAGACTTTGTCTGTTGCCATGCGAAATGCCGACTCCTTGCCGTGGGAAATCCACGGGCTGACTCGCGAGTGATGCTATCGAGCCAAGGGCGGTTGGGGAAGTGAAGAAATGGTAATCGGTGTTAATCGCGGCCGCGGGATCGGTTATATTGTCCGGCGTCATTAGCGGAGGTCCGGATCATGGCCATGCGCGTTGGAGTGGTGCTGAGCGGGTGCGGCGTTTTTGACGGCAGCGAGATTCATGAGGCGGTCAGCGTGCTGATCGCTCTGGACAAGCGCGGAGCGAGGATCGTCTGCATGGCTCCCAACGTTACCCAGGCGGACGTGGTCAACCACGCGGCCCGAAGCCCCGGCGGCGGGCCGCGAAGCGTGCTTGAGGAGTCCGCCCGCATCGCCCGCGGCAACATACGGGACATCGCCTCCGTTGGCGCGAGCGATCTGGATGCGCTGATCTTCCCGGGCGGTTTCGGCGCGGCCAAGAATCTCTCGACCTTCGCCGGCGACGGAGCGGGCATGAAGGTCAATCCCGAAGTGTCGCGACTGGTGGGCGAGATGGTCATGGCGAAGAAACCCATTGGGTTTGCCTGCATCGCGCCGGTGCTGGCGGCGGCGATTCTCGGCGCCCGGGGATTGGATCCCAAAGTGACGATCGGCACGGATAAGGGCACGGCCGACGCCATCCGCGCAATGAAGGCGACGCACGTGGACACCGGACCGACCGACATCTGCATTGACGAGGCCAACCGCCTGGTGACCACCCCCTGCTACATGACGGCGGGCGGACCGTGGGAAGTCTTCCAGGGCATCGACAAGATGGTCGCGGAGATCTTCCGGATGGCGGGCATCAAGTGACGGGGGCAACGATGCTCAAGGCGATCCTCTTCGATCTTGGCGACACGCTCTTTGACACCCAGCCCGCGCGGCTGTGGGACGTCTTCGAGGAGGGCGGCCGGGGGGCGTATGAGTACCTTTCGGCGCGAGGTCACCGGTTGCCGCCTTTCTCGCGGTATTTTCTCATGCACAAGCGGGCCGTGCAGAAGTGGTTCATCTGGTCGCGAATGACCGGGGGCGAGGTCAACTGTGAGGCGATCCTGCGCCGCAACGCCACTCGGCTCGGGTTAAGGCTGGACGAAGCCGTCTTTCGCGAGATGACCTGGCTCTGGTATGCGCCCAATGTCCGCCACAGCCACGTGGCCGCGGATGTGATTCCCACGCTGGAGCGATTCCGCCGGCGAGGCCTGAAACTGGCGATCGTGTCGAACACCTTCGTGCCCGCCTTCGTGCTGGATCGGCATCTGGAGCTTGAACATCTGCTGGAATTCTTCCCGGTGCGCGTTTATTCCAGCGAACTGAACATCCGCAAGCCGGACGCGCGGGTGTTCGCACACGCTCTTGAGCTTGTGAAAGCCGAGCCGTCGGAGGCGATCTTCGTGGGTGACAATGTGCGCAACGATATCATGGGCGCAATCCGCGCGGGCATGCTCGCCATCCTGAAGAAACCGCGTTCCGAGACCCGCACCCACCGCCTGGCGCACCACCTCATCCGCAGCATGACCGAGTTGAACCAGATCCTGCCCCTGCTGGGCGCGCCG
>CAYSSA010000235.1:0-7362 GCA_964433485.1 uncultured Tepidisphaeraceae bacterium
AAGGGCCATCTGCTGCTGATTGTGGGCGAACTGGACCGCAATGTGCCTCCAGAATCCACGCTACGGCTGGCCGACGCGCTGATCAAGGCCAACAAGAACTTCGAGCTGGTTCTGCTGCCGGGCATGGACCACACCGACGGCGGTCCCTATGGTCGACACAAGCGACAGGATTTCTTTGTCCGCAGCCTGCTTGGCGTCGAACCGCCGCCGTGGGAGTGACCATTGGGGGGTGGCTGGGCCAGTCGGCCATCATTTCGCATCGTGAGGAAGGAGCGGTTTAGCGTCCCTGATCCGATCCACCGCACGGCAACCGGGGCCAAGGCCGTCGACGCCAAGATCGTCCTTCATGACGTCGATCAGCGATTGCAGCTTAGCGACCACTTGCGGGTTTTCCGAAGCCACGTCCCGCGATTCGCCGATGTCTTGACGCAAGTTATACAGTCTTGGCGCAAAGGGCTTATCGTCCGTCGGCGGCTTGTTACCCATGCTGATTTGCAGCTTCCAGTCTCCGTGCCGCACCGCGTTCAGTCGAAGCCCGTTATAGTAATAGAAAGTCTCGTGGGCGGGCTTGGCGTGCGGATCGCCGGCCAGATGCGGCCAGATGTCAACGCCGTCGATGCGCCGGTCGGCCGGTAGTTTGCCGCCGGCCAGCACTGCGAATGTCGGCAGAATGTCGAACATGCCTGTAATGGCATCGGTCTCCGTGCCGGCGGGAATCTTGCCCGGCCACCAGGCCAGGGTCGGCACGCGCATCCCTCCCTCCCAGGTGCTTCCTTTGTATCCGCGCAGCGGCGCATTGACCGCCTGCGGCGTGCCACCGTTGTCGCTGGTGAAAATGACGAGGGTGCGGCCATCCAGTCCGTGCCGTCGAATCGTTTCGAGAATCCGCCCCACGCTCCAGTCCACTTCCTCCACCCAGTCGGAATATATCCCATGGGGCGAGCGGCCCGCCCATTTCTTGCCGGGATACACGGGAAAATGCACTGCATTGTGCGGCAGGTACAGGAAAAACGGCTTGTCCTTGTGCTCGTCGATGAATTTCACCGCCTCGTCGGTATAGAGTTCGACCAATGCCTGCTGATCATCCGGCAACACACGTTTGACCACCTTGCCGTTTCGCAGCAGCGGCAGGGGTGGCTGGCCCGGCCCTTTGGCCGCCGGCGGCAGCGGCTTACCAAGATTGCTCTTGACGCCGTCGGCAGCCGGCCCCATGTCATTGGAATAGGGCAACCCGAAATGCAGATCGAACCCCTGGGCATTGGGCAACCACTGCGGTTGATCGCCAAGGTGCCACTTGCCGATGATCGCGGTGGCATACCCCACTTCCTTCAAGATCTCCGCGATCGTCACTTCCGAGGGAGCAAGCCCCACTCCGTCGGCCGGAAACAACACATGAGGTATCGGCAATGCGCGTTTGGCGTAGCATCCCGTCAACAAAGAGGCTCGCGACGGCGAACACACCGGGGCCGCATAGAACGAGGTGAGCTTTCGCCCTTCCCTGGCCATGCGGTCGAGGTTCGGCGTCCGGTTGATCTTCGACCCGAATGGTCCAATGTCGGCGTAGCCCATGTCGTCGATGTTGATGAACACGAAGTTGGGCTTGGAGTCTGCCGCGACAGCGGCCAGTTCGGCAGCCGGTGCCGGGACGGTCACAATGGCGAGCAGGGCCAGGACGACGGAGCCGATAGTTTGGTGCTTCATTCGCTACTCCACTCAAGGTCAAGTTATCTGCCGGGCGCCGGCGGTGTTTCGAAGTACTTTTTCACGATCCAATCAGGTTGCCATTGATCGGGCACGCGGGCTCTTCCCGTGAGATCGACTTTGGGTGGCGCTGTGTTGGTCTGGGGGATCGCCAGTTTGTCGCCCACGCGCTCCTGCCAACGCACCATCAAATTCCGCAGCGATGCAATGCGCCCCGCATGTTCCGGACGATCAATCAGGTTCGTGGTTTCATGAGGGTCGGCCTGCAGGTCGAACAGTTGAAGATGCCCGATTTTCGGAAAAGCGATCAGCTTCCATCGGTCTTCGCGCACGGCGCGCTGGATCTGGAGAAACGGCAGGAACACCGACTCCCTGACACGCTCCGATTTGCCCTCCCACAGCGGGCGAAGGCTGTGACCATCGAGATCCGGCGGCGGATCGATACCGGTTACGTCGCACAGTGTCGGGAAGATATCCAACAGGTAGGTGAACGCCGCAGTCGACCGGTTCCGCGGCACTCGCGGCCCGGAGATGATCATCGGCACGCGCGTGCTGTGTTCGTATACGCTCTGCTTGCCCAATAGGCCATGACTTCCGATCGCAAGGCCGTTGTCAGCGGCGAAGATGACAATCGTGTTCTCCGATCGCCCTGTTTGACGCAGTGTCGTCAGAATGCGGCCGATTTGCTCATCCATGTGCGTGATCAGCCCGTAATACTCGGCCAACTGATTCCGAATCATTGTTTCAGTGCGAGGCCATGCCCCGAGGTTCTCATCTCGGCCACCCTGCATCATCCCGTTGTCAAACGGAAACTGCGGCAGGAAATTTCGCGGCAAAGGCGGCAGATTGCGATAGTAGGGTTCGCGGTACTCCAGCGGCGGTTGCCGCGGATCGTGCGGCGCGGTGAACGCGACATACGCGAAGAACGGCTTGACGCCGTCATGATTCCTGAGAAATTCGATGGCCGCGTCCGCGAACAATTCGCTGGAGAACTTCTCTCCAATTCGTACCTCGGTCAGCTTTCCGTCGGCGCCAAGATCCCGGATCGGGACCTTTGTGTGGTCAGACATTCCGCCGAACATAACAGCCTTGCCTCGCTGGAAAGCGCGAACCAACGATGGCGTGCCGTTATGCCATTTGCCCGTGGCAAACGTCGCATAACCGGCTGCCGCAAGGTGCTCCGGCATGAGCCGGACATTCTTCAGAGTGTTGGTGTCAATGCGGAACCAGGTCTTTCCGGTCATAAGCATGGCGCGGCTGGGCATGCATACTGCGCCGCTGTTTCCGCCAAAGACATAGTTGGCGTGAAAGCTGTATCCCTCGGCGGACAACCGGTCGAGATTCGGGGTCTTGATGTGCGGATTGCCATGGGCGGCGATCGTGTCGGCCCGCATGTCGTCGGCAAACAGGATCAGGATGTTCGGCCTGGCCGACGAATCGGCGGCATTTGCCTTCCCGGCTACCGGCACCAATGCAACCACCACGCCTACGATTATGGTCACGAGGGGTTTCATGGCCGAATGTCTCCCGTTGGCTCAGTCAAGCCGCTTGACACGGATGTTCTTGTAATGCACTTCGCTTCCAGGATCATGGGCCTGCAGCGCGAACGTGCCCTTGTCAAGTTTGCGCGTGAAGTCCGCGCCGGCTTTGGCGTCATCCGGCTCGACGTACTCGTTGACAGTCTTGCCATTGACCTTCAGGGTCACGGTCTTGCCCTTGACGATGATGGCGTATTCCCAGAACTCGTCATCCTTGGCTGGAGCCTCCAGCACATCTTTCACGCCGTAGAGCGATGCCGTCTTTCGCGGATCCTTGGCAAAGGTGTTGTTCACCTGACACTCGAAACCGAACTTCGGCCATCCGGTCTCCTGATACCTGGTGTGAAAGTAAACGCCGCCATTGGAGTTCTTCCGTGTCAGCACATCGAGCCTTAACTCGAAGTTGACAAACGGCCTCTCATCACCAACGTAGAAGGCATGGGCTCGCGGGCCTTTCGCCACCAGCGCGCCATCAATGATCTTGAAACTCTCCGGCTTCTCAGACACCTTCCACCCCTGCATCGTCTTTCCATCGAAGATTTGCGCAAAGCCCGTTTCAGGTTCGGCCGCCCGAAGTTGCCAGGAAAACGCCAGAACCAGCCCGATCAGCCAGAAATGCCGCATTGTGTTGATCCTTTCACTGAGGTGGACAATCACAGTTGCTGATGATGGTAATTGTCCGGCCGCAATGTGCAAGCGGGGGGATGGCAGCCATTTCAGTTACTTGTGTCCGAACAGGTAGAGGCGGTCGGCGGTGCGCACCAGGAGCCGGCTGTCGAGCGCCACAATGCTGCCGCGGGCAGCGCCGTGTGTTTCGAGACTGGCCCGTGACAGCAGTTTGCCGTCACTGGCGGCGATCACGAACACTTCGCCGCCCTCGTTCATGCAGTAGATCTTGCCATCGGCCCCCGTAGGGCTGGTGCGGATCACCGGCCTGCTTTCGAGGCGAGTGAACCAGATGACCTTGCCGTCGGCGGGGTCGAGGCAACTGATGCCCTTCTTGAAGTCGCCGTCCAGAACATAGATTCTGCCCTTGTAGAACAGAGGCGTGGCTGCATCCGAGGTGGTCTCAGTGGAGCGCCATGCAAGATGTGTGGAGGTGACATCGCCCTGGCCGTCAGGTCTGAACGCCAGCACTGGACCCCTCTTGGGAGCGCAGACGATGACGCGTCCGTCGGCAACCAGCGGCGAAGGCACCACTCGCCAGTGCTCGACACGCTGCGGGTTCCATCCGCCGGCTCGCCAGATCTCCCTGCCGGTGTCCGGGTCGTGTGCGGAAACGCAGTCGCCGCCGAATACGAGCAACTGCTTGCGCCCACCAGTCACGATGGGCGTGATTGTGGCGAAGCTCTCCTTTGATTCGATTCTGGCGTTGTTTGGTCTGATATGCTTCCACACATCCTTGCCGTTGGCCGGATCAACGCAAAGTACATAGGAGGGAATCTCCGTTTCGTCGGGTTTGCGGTCTCGCCACTGATCGGCGGGGACGTCCCTATGCAGAACCGGAATGAACAATTTGCCTTCAAACAACAGCGGGCTGGAAGAATAGAGCCAGAGCAACTGGAACTTACCATGATCCGCGGCAATATTCCGTTTCCAAAGTGGTTTGCCTTCGAGATCGAGCGCCGCGAGGTCGCCGGTTCCGAAATAGAAGTATACCGTCTTGCCATCGCACACGGGCGAGCCGCTGGCAAGGTTGTTCTGCCGGTTGTTGATCGTCTGGGTCGCAATGTCGGCGCGCCAGAGTTGTCGGCCCGTCTTGAGATCGAGGCACAGCCCCACCAGCTTTCGGGAACCTTCCTCGAAAGTGGATACAAACACTCGGTCGCCGGCGATCACGGGCGTCGATCCGCTCGGACCTGGAAGCGAAACCTTCCACAGCGGCGTCTCAAGTGAGTCGGGCACATTCGATGCATCGGTGGACCCGTCGAAACTGGGACCGCGCCATTGCATCCAGTCTGCGGAAGTCGGCCGGGCAAGGATCAACATTGCGAGCATCGCGAGAATCGGCATGGTCTGTAGTTGCATAAAGGCGGTTCCTTGAGTGATATCTTCACTGATCAGCCGTATTATCCGGCCGCCATTGCACAGATTCTACGGCCGCTGAATCGAGTTGTTGCAGGACAGGCCTGACATGCGTGAAATCGAACTGCTGTTTCTGGGAACGGGAACATCGGCCGGAATTCCGATGATAGGGTGCGACTGCGCCGTCTGCGTCAGCAACGACCCAAGGGACCAGCGTACGCGCCCGTCGGTGGTTATCAGCTACGGAGGCATTCGAGTTCTGATCGACACGGCACCGGAACTCCGCCTGCAATGCGTGCGGCATGGCGTGCGACGAATCGAGGCGGTGGTCTACACTCACGCCCATGCCGACCATATCATGGGGTTGGATGACGTGCGCCGCTTTAACACCGCCAAAGGCGGCCCCCTGGATGTCTGGGCTGAACCGAATACCCACGCCGCGCTTCGGCGATGCTTCCCTTACGCGTTTCGCGAACCCGACCCCGCCTGCAAGTTGTACCGGCCACATCTTGTGCCCAGGACGATCGACGGTCCATTTGAGATCGGCGGTGTTCCGTGGCGACCGATACGGCTCATGCATGGCGACATGCCCGTCCTCGGATTTCGTGTTGGCAACCTCGCGTATTGCACGGACACCAACCTGATTCCCGAAGAGTCTTTTGCCTTGTTGCGCGGATTGGATGTACTGGTGCTCGACGGCCTGCAGTTCAGGGGACACGCAACGCATTTTTCGATTGGGCAAGCCATTGAGGCGGCCGCCCGCATCGACGCCCGACGGACGCTCCTGACGCACATCGCCCATGAGGTGAGCCACGCCGCCGATTCGTTGAAGTTGCCGGACGGGATCGAGTTTGCTTTTGACGGGCAAGTTGTCCGGGCGACCTGATCCGCGGGGAAGCATGCCGCGGCAACGAGATTGCGAGCAACTGAAGACCTTTGACCCGCTCCCAGGTGTTCATTATCTTTGTTGCATGGCATTGATAAAACTCCCCGACGGCAGTACCCGAGAGGTTCCCGACGGCTCATCCGTCCGCGATCTTGCCCTGTCCATTGGTCCGCGGCTGGCCCAGGCCGCCATCGCCGGAAAAGTGGACGGCAAACTTGTCGACTTGGCATACAAGCTCGCTGGTGAGCATCAAGTCCAGATCGTCACCGAGAAGGATCCGGACGCTCTGTTCATTGTGCGGCATTCTTGCGCCCACGTCATGGCCCAGGCACTGCGGCACATCTATGGCGCGGACTTGCAATACACCATCGGTCCGGTGGTCGATAACGGCTTCTACTACGACATCAAGTTTCCCACGGGGGTCAGTTTCTCCGTGGAAGACATGCCCAAGGTCGAGGCTGAGATGCAGAAGATCATCGCGCAGGATCTGCCGTTTGTGCGAGAGGAAGTGTCGTGCGAACAGGCCAGGCAAATCCTCAAGGGTGAGAACCAGCGATTCAAGGATGAGATCATTGACGAACTGGAAAAGGAAGGCGAAAAGACCGTTTCCATCTATCGTCAAGGCGACTTCACGGACCTCTGCCGCGGGCCGCATGTGCCATCGACCGGCCGGATCAAGGCGGTCAAGCTTATGAGCGTGGCTGGAGCCTATTGGCGCGCGGACGCCGATCGAGATCAGCTTACCCGCATCTACGGCACCGCTTTCCACGACAGGAAGCAACTGGACGAGCATCTGAAAGTGCTTGAAGAAGCCAAGAAGCGCGACCATCGCTTCCTCGGCCCGCAACTTGGCCTGTTCACCATCGACGATGCGGTCGGACAGGGGCTGGTGCTGTGGAAGCCCAAGGGCGCGATCATCCGACAGGAACTCCAGAATTTCATTCTTGAGCATCTACGCCGCCAGGGGTATCAACAGGTGTTCACGCCGCATATCGGACGGCTGAATCTGTACAAGACTTCGGGCCACTATCCGTACTATCGCGAGTCGCAGTTCCCCCCGTTGGTCGATCGCGAACTGGTCGATCAACTGGCCAAGGACGGCTGCTCGTGTGCCGAACTTGCCAATCGTATGGAGAAGGGCGAGGTCGATGGCTATCTGCTCAAGCCGATGAACTGCCCGATGCACATCCGCATCTTTGCCAGCGAGCAGCG
>CAYSSA010000236.1:0-815 GCA_964433485.1 uncultured Tepidisphaeraceae bacterium
TGTGCCAGTTGCCGGCCGTGTGCCAGTCGGAGTTCGCGCCATTCCATTCGTAGGCCAGCACGGTGTTGTTATCGATGACCAAGCTGATCCAGCCCGGCTCCAGCGTGCTGGAGAGGGTGAACTTCTTGGTCGGGTCGCCCATGGCCGGCAAGATGAAGTTGTTGAGGTCGGGGGTACCGAGTCCGGTGCCGCCGAAGAGGCGGAAGGCGTCGCCGACGCTGTAGGTTCCGGCATAAGTAAAGCTCATCTGGGTGTCAGCGCCGACCGTCAGCCCGCTGGTGCCGTTGAACAACACCAGGTCGCCGTTATAGAGGCCGCCGCTGACCGGGTCGCCCAAATCGAAGCTGAACAGGGTGTTGCTGTTGGTAGTCAGGCCGCCGTCAAGGTTGAGGGTGCCGATGGCACCGATGCCGCCGGGGGCGATGGTATGCGCTCCGGCGCCGGCCAGAACCGGGCCGGCGATGGTGCCGGTCGTGCCGCTGGCCAGAATACCGCCGTCTAGGGTGACAGAGCCCGTGCCGGTGGCCGAGCCAGTCGCGTTGGCAACGATGAGCGTGCCGCCGTTGATGGTGGTGCCGCCGGTATAGGCATTGTCGCTGGTGAGGGTCTGGTTGGCCGTGCCCGCGATGGCCAAGCTGCCGGTGCCGGAGATCGTGCCCGCGAAAGAGCCAGCCGGCGCGCCACCGCCGATGGTCAGCTTGCCGCTGCCGAGAGCGATGGTGCTTCCGTCAGGTCCGCTGACAGAGCCGATCGTCTGATTCTGGCTGTTCAAGTCGAACTTGCCGCCAGCGGCGATCAGCAGTTCGGTGGCAGTA
>CAYSSA010000236.1:825-1340 GCA_964433485.1 uncultured Tepidisphaeraceae bacterium
TCAACATTTGCAGCGGCACCAGCAGCGTCCCCGATCCGCCGCCAACCATACCAGTCCACATCTTGAAGTTGCTGACAGTCTGTGTTGCGGTTTGGCCACCGGTGGCGCCGGTGAAGCCGACAAAGGCGTTGGCTGCGCCAAGCTGCGTACTCAGAGGCGAGGCCAGGGTGAATGTCCGGCTGTAGGTGTTCAAGGTGGTCAGATCAGTCAGCAACTCCGTCAGCGTCGTGTTTCCGTCGTAGGCCATGTCAATTCGGATGACATTCATGCTGTTGAGATCGACGGGGTTGGTGGAGACATAACCGCTGAAGGCAGCCCCGTTGGTGGAGAGCGTCGTTCCGGAACCGCCGTTGCCGCCATAGATGTTGAATCCGACGGCCACACTCGGAGTAATGCCGACGTATCCGAGCGATCCGCCGCTGCTGCCGAGGGCTGTCACGCCCTGGTTCTGCAGCACGAACGCAATGCCATCGGCATTGTTGGTGGGGTTGTATGTGGGGTTCTGGTAATCGAAG
>CAYSSA010000236.1:1357-7320 GCA_964433485.1 uncultured Tepidisphaeraceae bacterium
GACTGGAACGACTGTGTTGAAGAACGCACTATTGGCCTGACTGCCTACTCCGGACGTCGTCAGTGTAAGGGTGCTGCCGGAGAAGGATGCCGCGTTGTTCTGGGTCCAATTCGAGGTGTTGGAGAAGTCGGCCAGAGTAACCTGAGTGGCCGGTGCCAGGGTAATGGTGCCGCCGTTGATCTGAGTGGAACCCGTATAGGTGCTGTGGTCAAGCAGGGTCAGATTGCCGGCGCCCTCCTTGATCAGGCCGCCGCTTCCGGCCATGACAACCGATGCACTCTGCGCGGCATTCGAGCTGAATGTGAGTCCGGCGTTGGTGGAGTTGATGGTGCCGCCGGTGCCATTTGCATTGCCCGTAATGATGGTGTTGACGTTGGCGGTATGGTTGAGGGTCGCGCCGGCGGAAACATTGGTGCCGCCAATGGTCAAAGCACTGGCGCCGACGGCAGTGTTGGTAAGCGTGGCGGATCCGCCGGAACCCATGACAGTGATCAGATCGATCTGGCTTGGGTTTGTACCGGTGAGATTCAGGGTTCCGCCGGTCGCGTCCGACCCGAGTGTGAGGTTGGCCGTCTGGATAATCTGCTTGGCGTTCAATGTGGCGCCGGCGCTGACGACCATTGTGCCCTTGCTGGTGCTGATCGGCGTCACGAACAGGTTGCCCGTGCCGTTGTCGATGGGCTTGATGTAATCGGCGCCGTGCAGGCCGCCGATCCCGTCCTTGTAGCCGAAGCCGTAGTTGACGCCGAAGCCGGGCTGGCTCCATGGGCCGGCGCCGCCGCCGCCGTTGTTCATGCGGATTTCGACCAGGTGCCAGCCGGTGCCGTAGCCGGGGATCTCAATTCCCGGCCCGAAGTTCTGGCTGGGGGTGGTGCCGGTGCTGTTGGTGGTGTAGGCAGTGCTGCCGACGGCGTTGCCGTTGACGTTCATCCGGAGCACGCCGTCGACCCAGACGGCAGCGCGGTCATCCTGGTTGGCCACGAATGAGAACACGCCATCGTCGTCCTTCACATAACCTGTGTAGATCCAAAGCTCGTTGTCTGTGTGGCCAGTGTAGGCGCTCTGGGTCACGACGTTGGTCTGGAGCATGCGAGGTTCGAGGCGGATGCCCATCTGGCCCGGGTTGGCGACACGGGTGGCCGATGAATCCAAAGCACCGGTTCCACTCACATAACCTTCGAGCAGACCGGGCACAAAGGAAGTCACCGCGCCGGAGATGACTCCGTCAACCGTGGTAACGCCGCTGGAGGCGCGGACAACGCCGGCGTTGTTGATGTTGCCGATATGGTTCAGGGTGTTGGCGCCGGCGGCGAACTCGAGCGTGCCGCTGGTGGCGGCGACCGGGGCCGATGTGGTGGATGCCGTTGTGGGCGAAGTCGCAAGGATGTTGATCAGGCCGGTGGAAGTGGCGTTGGCCGACGGCGCCAGACGCAGCGTACCGCTCTGGATTTCCGCGGTGCCAAGCGTCACGCTCGGGGCGGTTACGACGACGGCGTTCTGTCCGGAGACCTTCGGCGAGCCGGTGAAGGATGGGCCATCGAGGGTCAGCGGGAAGCCCGCGGTGATGTACATGCCATTGCCGGAGAAGCCCGTCGTGGCGCTGAGCGTTGCCGCTCCGGAGGCCGAACCGCTGAGTTGGCCTTCGTTGACGACGTTGCCCGCAATGACCGTGGCGTTGTTGCGCACCAGGAATGTGCCCGCGATGTTGCCGGGGTTGGACTCGATCGAAATGGTGCCGGGCACTCGCAGTGTCTTGTTGGCGGCGGTGATATACGAACCACCAATGGTCAGGTTCGGGATGGTCGTGTCAGCCGACAGGACGATGTTGTCCGCGCTGGTGGTGTTGAACACCGGAGCGGTGTTGATCCCCACCGGCCCGGGGATGGTGAGGTTGACATTGCCGAAATCGGCCGCGTTGATGTTCAACTGGCTTTGGCCCGCCTTGATGAGCGTGCCCTCGCCAAGGATGCTGTTGAAGCCCACCTGGTAGCCGTTGCCGCTGTCAACGGTGAGGTATCTGGATCCATTGACCGTCAGGCTCGGGAAGGTGATGGCGAGGTTGGCCGAAGTGCCGTTGACGCGGTTGGCGTCAATGAACGAATCGGCATTCAGGATGATCGGGTTGTTGTAGGCGATGTTCCCGCTGGTCTGGTCGGCCAGCAGGTTGCCATCGTCGCGGATCGACAGGCGGCCGCCGTTGAGCACGATGGAGGCGTTGCCCAGAGCGCCGTTGGTGACCGGGGCCAGACGAGCCGTGACGGAGGTGCCCGCGGCCGTGGCCGCCGCGGAGATGGTGATGTTGGTGTTGGGGGTGATCGCCGTGATGGTGGCGCCTGTGGGGATGCCGGTGCCGCTCACCGGCATGCCGACAGCCAATCCCGTGGTGCTGGTCATCGTCACGGTCGTGCTGCCGCTGGTCACGGTAGCCGTGTAGTTGACCGAGGTGTTCGGCTGGCTGAGCAGAGTGACGGCCGGACCGATGGTGATCGTGCCGCTGTAGTCGCTGGCGCCGGCGCTGCCGGTGGTGAAGGGATTGGCGAGGGTGACGGTGCTGTTGCCGGAGAGTTGGCCGGACAGCGGACCGACAAGGTTCATGCCACCCGAGCCGGTCAGCTTGTTGGCGATGGTAATCGTGGAGGTGTTGGTCACCGGCACGAAATAGTCGCGGGCGAAGACCGTCATATCGCCGGCCACATTAATGATCGACGAAGTTGCCGGCGTCAGATAGGTGGCCGCGCCAAAGGTCGGGTTGCTCATCGTCGAACCGAGGAAGCTGCCCTGCTTGAAGGTGAAGGAACCGGTGATGCCCGCGGCGTTGCCCAGGACGCCCGCGCCGTTCTGTACGGTGGTGTTGGCGAAATTGCTGCCCGTCGCGTTTACGTTATTGAGCAGGACAACACCTTCGGCAACATTAAACACGTTGGTGAGCGTTGTCGGGTTGCCAAAGCCGGTGAGGCTGCCGCCATTGAGGTTGAGCATGCCGTTGCCGGCCTTGACGAGGCCGCCTTCCGCGACACCCGTCGGTACCTTGCCGACCGGCCCGAAGAGCGTCAGTCCGGTGGTGGATACTCCGTTGAAGGCGATCGGGCTGTTGACGGTGATGGTCTGGGTGGTGCCGTCAGTGTAGACGTTGCCGGCGGCATCCTTGGTGAAGTTCAGCGTGCCGATGTTGCCGCCCATATAGGCGAACATGGCCGGGTTGTCGCTCGTGGAGGTGAGCGGCGTCGTGGAGGTCAGGTTAAGGAACGAGGTGGCCTGTGCGGCGCTGCGGTCCACCTGGCCCTGGCTGCCGGTGCCGGCGCGCTCCAGGAACGTAACCGAGTTCAGGGTGTTGGTGACGCCGGCGGCATTGTACAGATCGAGCCTGCCGTTGCCGATGATGGTGACGTTGGCGGTCGTCTTGATCTGTCCAGTGCTGGTGGACTCGGTGACCAGGGTCTGTCCGTTGTTGGCGCTGCCTTCGATGATCAGGTCGCCCGGAATGGCCGTGCTGGTGGTGCCGTTGGCGCCGGACAGCGTCAGGTTAAGCGTGGCGGCGTTGACGAAGGTCTTGCCGGTGTAGGTGTTGGCAGCGCCAAGGGCGAGTGTGCTGCTGCCGGACTTGATCAGGTCGATGTTGCCGGTGATCGGGATGTTGATGGTGGTGGTGGCCTGGTTGACCCAGACAACCAGTTCGCTGGTGCCGGAGGTCAGGAATTGCCCCGTGCCGCTGGGGCTGAAGGTGACGGCGTTGTTGGTGTTGGTGATCAGTCCGCCGCTGGCGAGGGTCAGACCCACATTGGCGTTCATCGTAATCGTGGCGGCGCCACCAATACGCAGAGCGTTGATGGTCTTGCTGGCGGACAACGTGCGGCTGGCGTTGTCATTCACGTTTGCCGTGTTGGCCGCAGCGGACCAGTCAGCGTTAGTGATATCGTAGTTGGCGTAGCCGTCGTTGGTATTGCCGAGATAGCTGATGCCGGTGGACGGCAGGTAGGTGGCGAAGTGGTCGCCGTTGCAGATGATCCACGACGGGAGGATGTTGTTGGTCAAGGTCAGCGGAGCGCCGTTGATATTGCTCACATAATCGCGGATGGCGGTGGTGTCGTTGCCGGCGGTGCCAATGAAGCCATAATTCTGGTTGAAGCTGACGATAGCGCCGCCGCCGGGGCCGCGGACGAGGTTGTCGATGGTGATGATGTTGGCCCCGCTGCCGCCGGCACTGCTGTTGATATCATTGCGGCCCGTGACCGCGGTGACCTTGCCGAGATCCTGCCGGACAACCTGGCCGGGAGCGCCGATAAGGTTGAGAATTCCGCCCTTGATGTCCATGTCAATACCCGCAGGCAGGCGGTTGTCCATCACGCCGAGATAGCTGTTGTCAAGCTGAATCTGGGCGTGGCTGAGGACGATCGGTCCGGTGGTGCCACTGAGTTTGCCCTGGTCGCGGAGCTGTAGGACGCCGCTGCTGATCCGGGTGCTGCCGGTGTAGCTGTTGTCGTTGGTAAGCAGCAGGGTGTTGTTGTTGTTGGCGGCCTTGACGAGGTTGATATTACCGGTGATCTGGCCGGAGAAACTGCTGGCGTCAATGCCCAGGTTCAGGGTGGCGGGCGTCGGACTGGTGTTCGTAATGATGCCGCCGGCGTTGGCCGCGTCGGCGAGTGGGCTGGCCGAACCGAGTCGCTGAATGTACTGGCTGTTGCCGTTGAGGTCCAGCATGCCGCCGTTGACGTAGAGCGAGGGGCCGGTGAAGGGGTGCTGTCCGCCGGCCGTGTTGGTGTTGCGGACGTTGGCAAAGGTGTTGTTCGGACCCAGGACCATGGTCCCGTCGTCGATCTGGATGAAGCCGCGGACAAAGCTCAGTGCGCCATCGCCGATGTTGAGCGTGCCGGGACCGGTCTTCACCACAGCGGTGTCATCAAAGACCTTGGTGTTGAGGTTGAGGGTGGCGTTGTCCTGCACATGCATGTAGAGCGGGATGGCACCGGCTATCTGAAGCACGTTGTAGCCGGTTCCGGCGATGGTGCTGGTGACGTTCTGCGGCACGAATATGCCGCCGCTGGAAATCATCATGCGAGAGGGCAGCACGGTGCGCGGCACGGTACCGTTGATGTTGATGGTGCTGTTGTCGCCCATCGTCAGCGACTGGATGCGGGTGTCGCCGAAGGTGTTGAACGTGGAGTCGGCCGGAGTCTTGACGTTCATGTAGACGGCCAGGTTGGGCATGATCGTCGGGGCGTATTCCGACGGCGCCAGCAGACGCAGGCCGGCCGCCGAGCTTTCCATGGTGACGAACCCGGCCGGGCCGCTGCCGGCGTCGCCGAGCACGTCCGGGCGGGTGTTCATGAACGGCGACCCGAAGGGCAGCGAGATGCTGCCGCCCGCGCCAGCGCCGTAGCCGTTGTTGGAGGTGAAGTTCGGGGTCGTGACGGTGAACAGGCCGTTGGTGAGATTACCCGCGTTGGCGGTATACGTGCCATTGATGGAGTAGGAGCCCGGCAGGTTGCCCAGCGTGGGCGACTTGACCACCCAGGTGCCGCCGCGGTTGCCGGTGTTGAAGTTCTGGATCGTGTTGATCTGGAGCGTGGTGGTCGCGGTTCCGGCTTCGATGCTGAACACGGAGTAACCGGCGTTGAGCGTCCAGGCCGCGGAGTTGCCGCCGCCGTTGTTGAAGGTGTTGATTGTCTCGGTGACGGCCGTGGTGTTGTTGCCGATGAGGCGGAGGTTGCCGCCCATGGGCGAGATATCCTTGGTGCCCAGGCGGTTGTTCACCGCATCAACCGAGTTGTCCAGGGTTAGCATGCTACCCTTGAGCGGACGAATCAAGCCAAAGGCTGTCTTGCCGTTCGGGCCGGCCAACACCAGTTCTCCCTGCGCCATAACGAGGTTGCCGGTGGAGTCGTTGTTCGAGGTCAGCGTCATCTTGCTCGTGCCGACCTTGACCAGTTCGGGGTTCTGGCCGTTGGTGCTCTTGAAGACGACAT
>CAYSSA010000237.1:0-4128 GCA_964433485.1 uncultured Tepidisphaeraceae bacterium
AAGCTCCGCGAGAGCGATTCCGTGGTGTGATCGGACTGCTGCGTGCTTTTGCCCTGCGAGCCGATCACTGTGCCGGTTTCGTTACTGGCACGCCTGATGCAGCCGGCGTGGCGAACGACGACGCATTTGCGGGTGTTCTTGCAGGATACCGACTGCGGCATAAGCTACACTCATTGGCTTCGACCATGTGCGTACTGCGCGCAACCATTATTGCGCTTTACTATTGATGGAGGCACCACATGTGAGGCTAAACCGATAATTTCGAACCCGACGATAAATGGTCTCACTCTGAATCAACACCACATCTCCACAGGTAGCTTGTGCCTGCAAGCAGATATATCTCTTTCCAGGCAAGAGTCCGGGAAATGGATTTGGTGCATCGCCGTCAGCATCGGTTGGCCGTTTTGAGATAGTTTCCGAGTGACCCGCTTGCGCTGTTGATCCTTTTCCGGCGATCCGCGGCGCTGCCCCCGGCCGTCACGGCTCCCGCGCCCACGGGCATTTCAGGAACATGGCGAAGCGCACAACCTCACTCAAAGGCTGCCCATCCATCTCCAGATGCTCTTCCAGCACGGCGGCCGCGATGTCGCGAAGTTCCGTTGCGACCTTCTCGCGGACGGGGCTGGTACCATGCGCCAGCAGCGAGTTGTTTCGCGATTGCAGCAGGTTCGCCAGCGGACCTCGCGCATTTCCCGCCCCGTCGCCCTCCGGGTCATATCGCTGCTTCATCGACCGACCAATGGGATCGCCGGCCTCGGCCAGAACATAGATTGTATCGCCCAGGCCGATATCCACCTTGCCATCCCGCGACTTGGCATCAAGCCGCCTGGCATTCACCGGCGCCAGTTGCCCGAGTGTTGCCAGCGGCACATGTTTCGTGGGGTTGTTCTGATCCCGCGGTGTGACCAGCCGCACAAATCGCGCCTGCCCGATGTACTCCATCAGCCGATACAATCTGGCCACGGCGTCGTCGTATCGGCCGTGCGCAATGCAGCGATTGGTGTTTGCCAGCAGATCCACCAGCCGCTCGGCGCTGTAGACCTTCTTGTCGCAGGTCCGCAAGTGCGACACCTGCCGCCCGATCATCGCGGTGTCCCACTCCAGCAGTGCCGACTCGATCTTCCGATACTCCCGCAGCTTGCTGAATGCCTTGCCCCAGTCAAACCGATCCCAATGGCCATACGCGTCGGCCAGCAAATGCAGGGCCCTGGCACGGTTCTGCTGACTGCCCGGATCCAGCCGCGGCGCCAGTTCGCCCGCCTGCTGGCTCACCGCGGCGAACTGCCCCTTGTTGAACAGCAGGCCAAGCTCTTGCAGGGTCCGATCCGCGACCAGGGCCGCCGGTGACAGCGATCGCAACTGCGTCGTCTTCCGCGCCCGCCCGGAGTCGTCGCGCTCGCCCACGGCATAGTGAAGCTGCGGAATGCGCCGGGCCACCGCGGCCGCTGCCGCCGCCACGGACATCGGCTTGGTACCGCTGGTGAAATCCATCTCGATCCGCGCCACCGGAAACTCCCGCAACAACCTGTCCAGCGACCCCAGATACTCGTCGGCCAGCGCGTTGAAATCATCCTCATCCGCGCACTGCTCACGGCGAACATCGCCGGGCCGGTCCTTGCCGCTCAACAGTTCGTCGATCCTCGGCACGGTCTCACGCAGCGTCTTGCGTGAACACCACTGCACCAGCACATCCGGACGGCAGCGGCCGATGGTGAAGGCCAATGCCTCCCACACCGGGTTGTTCGGTCCGCCGGTTCCCACGGTCTGAATCAACACTTTCCTGGCTGACATGGTTACTCCTTGTGCCCGGGGGCACTGTCGCTGACTACCCTGCATTGCCTGGCGTATCCTCAAGGCGCAAATCAAAGGTAAAACCGATGGTAAAGCAAGGCGCTCGCCTTGTTAGCAAGTCTCAATCCCTTCTTCATCAGGGTGGGAATCAAAGTTTCAGCGCAGCTGGAATGGCCGATCGCACATGATCGGCAAGTCTCAATCCCTTCTTCATCAGGGTGGGAATCAAAGATCGAGCAGCATAGGGCCCGCATTTGCCGCAGAGCGGCACGTCTCAATCCCTTCTTCATCAGGGTGGGAATCAAAGGCCATCGCGAACCTCACCGGCTCGATGGAAGGTCTCCAGTCGTCTCAATCCCTTCTTCATCAGGGTGGGAATCAAAGGAAACTTATACTGAACCTGTCTAGTGAGAATGTTCGGGAGTCTCAATCCCTTCTTCATCAGGGTGGGAATCAAAGCGGTCGGAGCACGGGCTCCGATTTTGGGAAATAGTGGGGGTGTCTCAATCCCTTCTTCATCAGGGTGGGAATCAAAGGCCCTCAAGTACCCCAGGGTTAGGGAGTTCATCGAGCGCCGTCGGTCTCAATCCCTTCTTCATCAGGGTGGGAATCAAAGGGCTCCAGTCTGCGGTGGTGGGCTGCATGGACTGTTGTCCGGGGACGTCTCAATCCCTTCTTCATCAGGGTGGGAATCAAAGAAAGCTGTCTGACGAGCTAATAGCGCAGCTCGAAACCTGACGTCTCAATCCCTTCTTCATCAGGGTGGGAATCAAAGGCGGTGAGTTGCACTGCGGCGATGAGCCTAGTGGTAAGCGTAGCGTCTCAATCCCTTCTTCATCAGGGTGGGAATCAAAGGTGGATTGGTCGGTGTATCCGTTGTCCATTGGCCATTATGAAGGTCTCAATCCCTTCTTCATCAGGGTGGGAATCAAAGCCGGTCTTCACCGACCTAGAAAAGAACGTCCGGATGTTCTGGTCTCAATCCCTTCTTCATCAGGGTGGGAATCAAAGTTGACGACGACGGGCTGCCGACGGAAGAGCAGGAGATAGAGTTGTCTCAATCCCTTCTTCATCAGGGTGGGAATCAAAGGATCACATTTGTGATCAGCGGCCGGAAGTGGCGTACTTGTCTCAATCCCTTCTTCATCAGGGTGGGAATCAAAGCAGTGTTGTCGGCCATGCCGACACAGCTGCGCTCTTCTCGGGTCTCAATCCCTTCTTCATCAGGGTGGGAATCAAAGGCTGGGAAAGGCGTTATTCGCAATCAATTGGTTCTGGAGTCATTGTCTCAATCCCTTCTTCATCAGGGTGGGAATCAAAGGTGCCGGAAGGAGCATGTATGAAGTGGCAAAGAGTGACAACTTACTAGTCTCAATCCCTTCTTCATCAGGGTGGGAATCAAAGGCGCCTGGCGAACGTCATCAGCACTCATCCATCCCCACTGCCTGGTCTCAATCCCTTCTTCATCAGGGTGGGAATCAAAGGAAATATGTTCTAGCAATCTGGAGCGACCGGTCAAAATCAATACGTCTCAATCCCTTCTTCATCAGGGTGGGAATCAAAGGAGGAGGATTACTTAGACTGTGTCATGTTGGCGAACAACCTCTGGTCTCAATCCCTTCTTCATCAGGGTGGGAATCAAAGCAACCAGAACGGTCAACTGATCCTTCGAGCCGTAGATACAGTGTCTCAATCCCTTCTTCATCAGGGTGGGAATCAAAGCATTTGGGCTTAGTTTAACGCGGCTTCAGCCGCTTGGCGTCTCAATCCCTTCTTCATCAGGGTGGGAATCAAAGATCATGGCAGTGGCAATTCAGAACGTGGCGAAGGGCAACGTCTCAATCCCTTCTTCATCAGGGTGGGAATCAAAGAACAACAATCTGATGCTGCAAAAGCACTACGCGACGCGCAGTCTCAATCCCTTCTTCATCAGGGTGGGAATCAAAGGGCGGCCATCACAACTTGGGTTTTGGTAATGGGTTGCGCAGGCACTGGCCGTAACCTCGTGTTTGGGAGCAATGTCCGACCAGAAATCCGTTCGTTTATTTGGGAAGACTCGAACATAACCTCCTTTCATTGCTGAGCTTACGTATCCGCCGTAACCTCGGCGTTTCAGACAATCCAGAACTCCGGCAAACGTTGGCTCGGCGCCGAGCCAATGGAGTGGCATGCGGCCTGACAATAGGAGCATAACCGATAGGCCCGCAGATTGTCCACGGAAGGATCGAGCAGTAATGCGGATCGGCGCATGGCCTCGTCCAATTGAGCGGCTGTGAGCCAGCCCTCGAAGACGGAATACTGCACTCGATTGGCGTAGCCGTCCAGCAGCCGCGCCAG
>CAYSSA010000237.1:4234-7119 GCA_964433485.1 uncultured Tepidisphaeraceae bacterium
CGGCGCAGTGGTCGGTCTGGACGGCGGCCGGGCATTCCGCATCGGTTCGGCCCAGTGCCAGAGCGAGGCGTTCACAGCGGCGTCGGATCAGTTCGCGCCAGTTGCCGCGGAGCCGGGTCTCGGGATCGTGCGCGAGAGAGTGCATGGCCCGCTCATATTCGGCGACGAAGCGGCGACAGGCTTCCCGCGTCAGCAGCACGCCGCCTTCCTGCTCGCGGAAGTCGGCGGTCCCGAAGCGGTGCAGGTTGACGGCGCGCAGCACCATGCGGTCGATGATCGCATGGCGGAACGGCTCGATCAGGTCCAGCGCCAGGCTGGGGCGGTTCGGGGAAACGACGTGGTAGAAACCCAGAAAAGGATCAAAGCCCAGTGCATCCAGCAAAGACCAGATCTCGTTCCCCAGCAGCACATAGCCGAAGCTGAGCATGGCATTGACCGGATCCTTCGGCGGGCGGCTGGACCGCCCGCGGAAAGCCAGCGACGAACGATTCAGGTGAGGGAAGCAGCCAAAGTAGGCGGCCGCGGCAGCCCCTTCGAGACCCATGAGTGAAGCCGTATCTGCGGCATCATCAAGTCTCCGCTGAAGCTGGTAAATGGCCTGCCGGGGTTGGTCGAGGGGGGCCTGGGGATAATTGTCGGCATATCGTTCCAGCAGGGTGCTCATCGCCGTCAGCTTGGCCCGGACAACAGCCCGGGCCTGGGCGAGCCGGAACAGGGGATCGGACGAAAGGCGATATTGCGCCAGCCGCAGGGGCACATTGCCCGCCTTGGCGGGAGTGAGTTGTCCGAGCAGTTGGCCGGACGTGGTGAGGAAGGCCGTCTCGACGCCGGCCTTGAGCAGGGCTGTCATGGCCGGCGTCGATATATCGACGGGTCCGAGCAGGATCAGCGACTGGAGATGGATCAGCTCCCATTCGGCGAGTTGGACGCCGTCCTTGCGAACGAGAATCGAACCTCCGCTTAGGTGGATGGAAGCACCGGGTTCGGTGACATAGGCGAAGGGCATGAGCGCACCTCCTTTCAGGAAGGACTTCTGGCGTCGAACGACTATTCACTTGTCAAAGAGCGCGCCGTCCCGGAACGATCACCGGACGGGCTGGAATTGAAGAATCGCCCACCCCAGCGGCAGGCTTTTAGCGACATAGGAGCGCGTGTTGCCGAAGCCGCGTCGCGGCGGCTGGTTATACGGTTCACCGACGGTCACGCACTCGAAATGGCTATGGCGGCCCAGCCGCACCAGGCAGCGATGATCGTCGCACTGGGCGGCGTGCTTGAGCAACGTGCCGGCGGCGGTGGAATCCTGGACAAACTTTTTCACCTCGGCCTCCAGGCGCGGTCGGTAGAAAGCGTTGCACTGGCGGCAGATGGTGGCCAGGTCCAGGGCGTGGGGCAGGCAATTGGACCCCATCTGCCGGCGGTTGGCCAGATGAGGCGAGAGCCGCAGTTGCCCGGCGAAGCGCAGGTTCTCGCCATCGCAGGCGGACCAGGTGACTTCGCGGTACATGATGATGTCCTCGGGATTCGAGCCGCGTTCCCGTCGGCCGGGCGGTTGGACGATCTGGATGCGGTCGATGTAAGTGGAGTTGTCGGGCATGGCCAGATCGCTCAGGGCGAGCTGGCGGAGCGGATCGCGATAGAGGTTCACTTTCTCTGTGTTGTCGCTCTCGATGGTGACGTTCCCGAAAACTTCCGCCTCGAAGCGCGCTCCGGGGACTCGACGTGCCAAGTACTCAAGCTTTCGAGTGTTTGCGGAGTCGGTCCGCGCGAGGGAATCGACGATAGCCGTTCGGATGGCCCCCTTGAGCGATGAACCCGGCAGGTAGGGTTTTCCGACGGCCGGGTCGCGGGTGAAGAGCTGGATTTCGCCAAGGCGATTGGGGTTGTCGATGTTCTTGCGGATTTCCTCGGCGGGCTCGGGCTGGATCTGGACGCGAAAGAGCCGATGTTCCGAACGGGTGGCGGCCTTGCGCAGCCAGAGGCGGATGCCGGTCCAGTCACCTATTCGCAGGAGGTTGTCGTATTCGGTGCGCAAGGCGGGCGAGAGGGTATGGAAGACTCGCGGCAGATTGAACGCGGTGAGGAAGTAGTTGTCGCCATCCTGCACAATGTCGTATTGCGAGGGCTCGATGGACTGGCCCGAGCCGACGTGGATGGGCGACAGGGGAATGAACGAGAATGGAAGAGCGAGAGGCATCACGGGTTTCATGATTGAGCCTCCTGGAGCAGGGGATGCTCAAGCAGTGAGGGGTGCAGGTTGCAGGCAAGGAGCGGGGCCATGGCGTAATGACGGATGGAAACCACCTGGTGGACGCCGCGCACCGTTCGACCGGCGAAGGCGGCGGGCCGGCCCGCGCTCAGCACCGTGCCTCGAAGCAGGCAGTGAACGGGGCGCTTCTGCCGCTGGTCAGATCCGTCGGGCAGAGCGCCGATCGCGAAATCGCCGCCGACCCGGCCGCAGCGGACGCCGAAGCTGAAGAACCCGCGGGCGGGATCAGAAGGCCGGGGAACGACCGGACCCAGGACGATGGCGGCATTGGGATCGGGCGGTGAAGGGAGTTTCTGCGATGTCACCGACAGGACCGCCAGATACCCGCAACCTGTGGCGGCATCACGGCCGTAGCCGGCGTGCAGGGCGGCTTCGATCCAGCCGCGAACCACCTCAACCGGCTCGGGCGAAAGTGTCCAGACGTCGAAGACGGCGGATGGATCGAGCGGATAGCACAGGATATCGGTGGGGAACAGCGTGCCGCCGCCCTCCTGGGCCGTGCCGCTGGTGAGGCGGTTGACGGCGGCGTGGAGCACGGCGGCCTCGACGCACCGGGGAGGTTCGCGGTCATCGGCCAGGGTGCTTTCGAGCGTGGTCGGGGACAGGGCGCCGCTGAGGT
>CAYSSA010000238.1:0-1940 GCA_964433485.1 uncultured Tepidisphaeraceae bacterium
TGTCCAAGGCATAGCGCTCGGTGACGGTCTTCCACGGGTCGCCGCCGGCCTGCTTCAGACTGAAGCTCATCTTCCGGGCGACGGGGTCCATAGAAATGACAACCACCTTTACGGTTTGCCCGTCGGAAAGCACATCCGATACTTTGTTGATCCGTTGCCAGGATATCTCACTGATCGGCAGCAGGCCCTCGATGCCTTCCTCGACCTCCAGGAACGCTCCAAAGGACTCGATCTTGGCAACGCGCGCCGTGATCGTCGCCCCGACGGCGTAGCGGTCCGCCGCTTCGTTCCATGGATCGGCCATGGTCTGCTTGAGGCTGAGCGAGAGCTTTCCGGTCTCGCGGTCGATCTTCAGGATCTTGACGTCGACGACATCACCCTCCTTCAGTGCCTCCTTGGGGTTCTTCACCCGGCGATGGCTGATTTCCGAGACATGAACCAGACCATCCACACCACCCAGATCGACAAACGCCCCAAAATCCATCACCGAGCGCACCGTGCCTCGACGAACCTGTCCTTCGGCCAGTTCCTCCAGCAACTTCTTCTTCGCAATCTCTTTCTCGCGTTCGATGATGTTGCGGCGGGAGATGATGAGGTTGCGCTTGTCCTTGTCGAACTGCGTTACCTCGGCGGTGATCTTCTGCCCGATGAAGATCGAAATGTCCTTGTGGAACACCGCATCCACCTGCCCGGCCGGCATGAAGGCGCGCATGCCCTTGACGGTGACCTCCAGGCCGCCCTTGTTCATCCCCGACACCATGCCCTCGACGACTTGGCCAACCTCCAGGTTCTCCCAGCTTACGTTGGCGACCACAGCGCCCTTGAGAGACAGAATGAGGAGTCCTTCCTCCTTGTCGAAGCGATCCACACGGAATTCAAGCTCTTGGCCGACCGCTGGCTCCTGTTCGAACTGAGCGAGGGGGCAGACCCCCTGGGACTTTCCACCGAAATCGACGAACACATCGTCCTTGTCAACGCGGATGACCCGGCCCTTGCGCATGCCCGGCGCAGCGGCGGGTTCACCGCGCGACTGCTCATGCCGGTCGTGGGCCAGCAGATCCTCAATGGACAGATCGCCAAGAGCTTCGGCGATCTCACGATCAAGATCGCTGTCGGCGTCGGGTCGGAACTTCTCCTTCAACTGATCCTTGAACTCGGACATTTCGTTACCTCTGGGGCGGAAACAAGGAGGAAGGAAACAAGCTACTCCAAATCTGAAACCGGGGGATTGTATAGAGGCGCAAGGCAAAACGGAAGAACGCGACCCGGCAGATTCGGCCACGTCGTGGAATACCGTCTCTCCACTGATGCCACCGGTTCACAGCCACCTACCTGAAAGGCCGACAAACCACCGGATGACAACGACGCAATGTGCGACCAGGAAATGCCACGGAACCTGTCAGCCTGGATCAGCCTGCTGTCGCAAGCATGCTCGCAGCGAGGGCCGCCGTTCGATCGCGGTCTCGTACACACCGGCAAGAACCTCCGGAACAAGCACCTTCTCCGGCGATCCGGCCGCCGCGGCGCGACCGGCTCGCAGCAATACCATCTCGTCCGCGAGATCCTCAGCGAGGTTCAGATCATGACAGGCGATCACAATCCCCATGCCACGATCGACCGCCAGACGCCTCAGCAATTTGGCCAAGTCCGCCTGGTGCTTGAAATCCAGCGCGCTGGTCGGTTCGTCCAGCAGCAGAATACGCGGCTCCTGAGCCAGACATCGCCCGATGAACACCCGTTGTCTCTGCCCGCCGGAGAGTTCCTCAATGCTCTGATCGAGCATGGCATCGAGCCCCAGCAAGCCTGCCACGTCGCGCAAACACCGGGTGTCGGCCTCCGTCTCAAACCCGAAAACGCCAAGGTGAGGGATCCTGCCCAGACGCAGCACATCGCCGGCGCTCTGCTCGGGTTCATAACTCGGAAACTGCGGCAGATAGCCA
>CAYSSA010000238.1:1950-7083 GCA_964433485.1 uncultured Tepidisphaeraceae bacterium
CCGCATGAAGAGGGCGAACGGGCCGGCGGGGGCGGGGAGCCAGTTGCCTTCGCGGCCAATCATCCCGCCCAAACCAGCGAAGCGTACCCCGATACGCAAGTTGTCCGGCCAGTATACGCAGCAGCGTGCTCTTGCCTGACCCGTTGGGCCCAATGAGCGCGATGATCCGGCCGGGGCTCAGGCGCAGGTTTATGTCGAAAATGATCTGGCGTCTACAGTAGCCACCGCTCAGATTGTCCGCTTCAATCAGCATTTTCCGCCCTCCGCTGGCGACCCAGCAACAGCCACAGGAAGAACGGTCCGCCCAGCAGACCCGTCAACACACCCACGGGCAAGACTGTGCCGATGCCGCGATATCCGGCAAGCAACCGCGATGCCGCGTCGGCCAGGCACAGCACGACCGCCCCGCCGACAACACTGGCCGGCAACAGCCGCCGCACATCCGACCCGACGACGCGACGCGCCAAGTGCGGGCAGATCAGGCCAATAAACCCGATCGGTCCGCTCAACGCAACACCACTCGCTGCCACCAGCGATGCGATCCCAAGCGACAGCCAGCGCAGACGCTGTACGCGAACACCCAGCGATTCGGCCTCCGGCTCCGAGAGAGCCATGGCGTTGAGCTGACCCGCCAATGCCTGGATCGCAATAAGCCCCGCCGCGACGATCCCCGCCGCGATATTCCGGTCGGCCGGCAGCAACGTCGTGTGCAAGCTGCCGACCAGCAGGTTGATGGGATCGCCGGCGCCGGGCCGGTCGCGCCACAGGGCGTTGAGCAACAGGTAGCCCGACGCGGCAACCGTGTTGACAATGACCCCCGTCAGCAACAGCGAGATCGGGTCAAGCCGACCTCGGCGACCGGCGATCAGGAAGACCGCGGCCGCCGCGCCGATTCCGCCGACGAACGCCAGGCCCTGGTGGCCCAGGGCAAAGGCGATCCCGCCAAGGTAAGTGGCGCTGGCCGTCGATCGCCAGATAAACGCGAGCAGCGTTGCTCCGCTCGACACGCCGAGCAGATACGGATCCGCCAGGGGATTGCGCAACACCGCCTGACAGACCACGCCGGCGCCCGCCAGAGCCGCTCCGACCAGAGATGCCAGCAGCACGGACTCAACTCGCTCGGGCATTACCGAAGCGGACCAGCCGAATCCTCCACTCGATCCGGCACAAAGGCACACCGCTATGACCGACAGCCACAACAGCAGGCCAACGACCAGAATCAGGCCGAGTTGTCGAAATCCGAATGAATGCACGACGTGTGGGATAAACGGTCGCCGCCGAATTGACAAGTGGAGACGCCAGCGGATGTTATGTCATTCCTGACCATTCCGTCTGGTCCCGCCCTTTTCAATTGCCGGGAAATTGCCATAATGATTCGTTTTACACCGTGTCGGCCACAGCGCATCGGCACGGCGTTGTACCGACAGTCTTGTGAGGAAGAAAACGAATGGGTCCCACGAACATCGCCTTGGTGAAGTTGTTTGAAGCGGACAAGCGCCTGCGAGAGGCGCAAAACAATCTGGAGAACGCATCCCGCAGCGTCCGGCTTGCCGAAAGGCGCGTGAAAGATCTGACCGAACGCGTATCGGCCTCACAGGTCCAGCTTCGCCAGCAACAAGCCCAATACGCTCGCACCGATCTGGAAATCAAAACTCTTGAGTCACACATTGAGAAACTGCGCGCGCAACAGCAGAGCGCCAAGAACCATAAGGAATACCAGGCGTTCCTGACTGAAATCAACACCAGAAAGATAGACAAGGGCAAACTCGAAGACGAAGCCCTGAACGCCATGGGACAGGTGGAGAAGTCGCAGAAGGAACTGGCCGACCTCACGGCCCAGCTCGAAGGCGAAAACCGCAAGCTCGGCGAAATCCGTCAGCAGCTCAGCGGCAGGCTGGCTGAGCTGCAGGCGGAGGTGGACCGGCTTCAGCCCCAGCGCGACGAAGCGGCCAAAGCCCTTCCCGCCAGCGCCCTGAACATGTTTGACCGCCTGGCCAAGCATCACGAAGGCGAAGCCCTCGCCGCGGTGACCCGACCCAGTCGCCGCGTCGAGGAATACTCCTGCGGCGCCTGCCACATGGGTCTGGTAGTCAACATCTACAATCGCCTGCACTCGCGCGATGAACTGGTCACTTGTCCCAATTGCCATCGCCTGCTTTACATTCCCGAGGAACTGCCGATTGAAGCCGCCATCATCAAGCGCGAGCGGCGCGAGCCCCGCGCCAAGGACAGCGGCATCGGCGCTGTTGCCGGTCGACAGGTCGATGCCATCTCCGTGATGCGATCCATCACTCCGGAACCCGACGAACCGGCCCAAGCCCCGGAACAGAACCAAACCCCAAGTGCCGACGAGCCGCGACCGAATCCCGCAGAGCCGGGTGCCCTCTGAAATTCACATGATTCCTTCACCCGGCCTTAACCGTCGCTTGATATGGCAATAGCATGCAAGAGCAGATTACCTTGGAATTCGACGGCGGCAGTCGCGGAAATCCCGGACCGGCGGGCATCGGCATCGTTCTCCGCGCAGCCGACGGAACCCCCCTGCTTACCCTCGGCCGGTTCATCGGACGGGCCACCAACAATTCCGCCGAATACCGCGCGCTGATCCTCGGTCTGGAGAAAGCCAAGGAACTCGGAGCAACCCGCCTGGAGGTGCGAGGCGACAGCGAACTGATCATCAAACAGATGCGCGGGGAATATCGAGTCAAGCATCCTGAGTTGCGTGAACTCTACGAAGATGCCCAACTGAGGCTGCATGATTTCGCCCAGGTCAGGTTCGAGCACCGTCTGCGCCACCGCAATTCACTGGCCGACAAGTTGGCCAATCTGGCGATGGACCGCAAAGGCGAGGTAACCGAAGCGGACGAGTCGCCGCATCCCCCGCGGGAAGCGGCCATCGGCGGGGAAATCTGGCGGTGCCTGCGCTGCAAGTGCGAGATCGAGATCCGCAGACCGCCCGAAGTCTCCTTGCCGGCCATGAATCCGTTTGTTTGCGCCTGTGGCGCGCCGATGCGAGCAGAGTGAAATCCCAGGCCCGCCACACGGAGCATCGATGGATATCACCAACCGACGACTGCTCTACTTCAAGGGGACATTGCTTCTGTTTGGCGGCATTTTTGCAACCAGCCTCCTCTTTCTCGAAGGTATCTCCTGGAAAGGCGCTTTGCTTCATTTGCTCGCGATCTGGTGTTTCTCGCGGGCCTATTACTTCGCATTCTACGTAATCCAGCATTATGTCGATCCCCAATACCGATTCGCGGGCTTGACGCATTTCCTGCGATATCTCCTCTCCCGACGAAACCAAAGCTCCAGTTTCACGCAAGAACACGACAAATTGAAACCCTGAGTGTGATCCCACACAAGTCCCTGAAGCGACAGATACTCGGCAACGCTTCGTGCGTGCCCCGGTATCGAATCCCAACGCCAACCCGAGCATCACAATGCGCTTTTCTCCTCGCATTTTCGCAATTGCCGCCACAATTCTCGGTTCGCTGACACCGGCCATGCGCGCGTCCACCCCGGCCGACCCCGACCTGTCGCCGGAAGCACGAAAACTGTTCGAGTATCTCGAATCAGTTGACGGCCGTAAGACGCTCGCCGGCATGTCCAACTGGCGCGACGCCAATTGGCGCATGGCCTGCCAGGTAACCGGCCGCGCCCCGGCCGTGTGCGCCTGGGATGTTTCCGGATGGAACTCCCCCGCCTGGGGACCGAGCTATAACCAGGTATTGCAGGGATACATCAATCAGGCCCGATACTGGGCACAGGACAAAGGCGGCATCGTTACCCTCCAATGGCATTGGAAGAAGCCCGGCGACCCCAATGGCTCGGCCTGGGGTGGCCAGAACAAGTCTGGCCCTTTTGACATGAGCAAGGCCATCAGGCCCGGTACGGCCGAACACACGGCGGTGATGGACGACCTGCGAAGAACGGCCGACTATCTCGACCAACTGGCCAAAGCGAACGTGCCCGTGCTGTGGAGACCGTTGCACGAAATCGACGGCGGCTGGTTCTGGTGGACCGATCACACACATCCCGAAAACACGGCCGCCCTGTGGCGGATCATCTTTGACTACTTCGTTAAAGAGCGACATCTGCACAATCTCATATGGGTATACAGCGCCGGAGTGCATGCCGCCGGAACGCCGTCGAAAGCGACGCTCCAGCAGGAAATCGAACACCGCAGGAGATTTTATCCGGGGGACAAGTATGTTGATCTGGCCGGCATCGACATCTACCCCGGCGGTCGATGGGGCAATTTCACGACGGACACCTATCCCAAGGCATATCAGATCATGCAACAGGTAGCGCCCGGCAAGTTGCTCGCGCTAACCGAAACCTCGGCGATTCCCAGCCCGGATCTGATCGAGAAATCCGGGCCGGCATGGCTTTACGCGCTGCCCTGGTACGCGGGCGGCAATGGCAACCCGGAGCCCTGGATGCGCCAGACCTTCAACCACCCGCGCATCACGACGCTCGATGGATTGCCGTTGTTTTCGACAAGAAACGTGCCGCCCGACGTACAACTGACGGAGCCATCCGATGGCGACATGATCGAGAAAGGGGATGTGGCGATCAAAGCCCGCGCCTCCGACCGCAACGGAAACCTCATGATCGTGGAGTTCTTCCTTGTTCCGGGCGCGTGGAAGAACTGGGAGCTGCGCGAAGAGAACGAAATCGAGAAACTGCTGGACCAGTCCAGAAAACTGGGCGAGGTCAAGCCCGGTGCAAACGGCGACTGTGTGTTTGCGTGGAGAGGGGCGATCTCCGGCCCGCACAATCTCCTTGCCGTGGCCCGTGACTCCGACGGCAGGTCTTCCTGCTCGAACCTCGCGCGCGTAGTGGTTGGCCTGAAAGATCTGGCCAGGGGCCGCGCCGTCACGGCCTCCTCCGACGGCAGGAATGCCGCTCGCGCCGTCGATGGAGACCTTTATTCCGCCTGGTCCGGTGACAAAACCGGCCAGCAATGGCTCTCGGTTGACCTTGGCTCGGAACGAAAAGTTGGCGGAGCGATCGTCACCTGGTGGAAGGCATATGCCAGATCGTTCGCAATCGAGGTATCCGCCGACGGAGCCACTTGGAACGAGGTGCATCGGACCGCCAACAAGACCGAATGGCGAGGCGATTCGGACA
>CAYSSA010000239.1:0-5025 GCA_964433485.1 uncultured Tepidisphaeraceae bacterium
ACCATCAGGCAGAGTTTTCTCGCCAAGCCGCACACTGACACTCGCCGCATCGGTGTACCTGCCCGCCGGCCACGGTGGCGCCTCGCCCTTCTTGAACATGGCGGTGTATTTTCGCGTCAGATCGAGATACTGTCGACCATATTCGCGCGATTCAGCGATGTCGGTTCCCTCATGGAATTCGTTCCATGTCTCAATCATCACAAACCGTGGCGGCCGGCGCAGCAGCCGCACCCAGTTGTCCTCGTAGAACCGGCCACCCCGCCGATCCACGACAAGCGGTTCGCGGCCGGGAACTGCCGAGTGGTCATAGCCTGGTCCGATCGAAGCGATGCCGGGGTTCCGCAATCCCAGTGCGCCGCCCCAGGCGACCGTGGAATCGGCATTGACCTGCCATGACACTTCCCTGGCAATCCAGGGGTTTCGCCCCGAGAACTCCGCGGCAAACCGCCGACGAGTGTAGTCGATCACCGACTGATCATGTTTCCTGGCAAAGGCAGCCGAATAAAGCAGCACAATCGGACGGCCGTCGATCATGGCCCAGTGTTTCGGCGGGATCATGGAGAAGAAATCGCGGATTGTGGCGTAGAACCACTCTCGGCCATAGTCAGTGGTGCAGTCGATTTGGGCATGCCAACGGTTGTATTGCAGCGTGCTGGTGTCGTAGAACATCCCGATTCGCGGCGGAGTCCTGCCTTCGCGCAGGAGCTGTTCGCGGGCCTGAACCAGCGGCGGCAGGCCCTCATAACTCCAGGTTCCATGTTCTGATGGAGCGCCCCAGAATACCGGCAACAGCACGTCGATCCCCGCATGCATCATGTCCTCGAGCTGGCGGCGATGCCAGGCAACGGACTTGTATGAGAAGTCATCCAGCGTCGGCGGATGCGTTGTCAGCGCGTCGGTGCCATCGTGGTTGATGATGTGAGCGCGGGTGCGGCTGTCATACCAATAGAAGTAGTAGGCGCCCACGAGCCGCTCGCTGTTCTTGAGCGAAACGGCTTGAGCAAAATCATCTGCTTGGGGGTTGACGTGGGGACCGGCGGCCGGAGGGATCGGTCTCTCGGCGGGCTCCGCCGCCAAACAGGCCGTGACAACACCCAGAACAATGAATGAGGATACGATGCGATGGCGCATGGCCCCTCCTGTGGCATGAGAGCGAAGCTTCGCCGGCGCGACGGAGCGCGGGTTACCTCGCCTGTCTCGGACCGATGTATTGTTTTGCGACAACGACGTCGTCAAACACCACTGTCTGTTTGTCCTTCCAATACTTCTTCGTTGGATCGCCGTCGTCGTAGCCATAATTCATCAGCCAGAGAATGTTGATCTTCAGATTCATGTCGGTTCGCCAGCGCATGCCGCCGAACTCCCCGACCGGTTTTCCGTCAATCCACATGGCTTGCCGCCCATCCGCCTGGTCAGGCGCAGTGTTTTCCTCAATCAACATTTCCCAGCACTGCCACTTGCCCAAGGGCGGAATGACGCGGTTTGGACCGGCGGCCTTTCCGCGACCGGGGCCCGGCGGGAAAAAGCTGTTGCCCCAATACTTGTTCATCTTGCGGTCAATCTCCATGTCGGGCCAATAGGCATAGAAACTGACCTCTCCCGGCGGCGGGTTCTCGCCCCAGGCAAACCACGGCTCCATGCCAACCGTGAAATAGGTGCCGTCGGGCTTGATGCCGGCCTTGCCGAATGGTTTCCATTTCTCCCTGGCCGGAGCGGCCATCACATGCACGAAGTGGTGCGAGTATTGAAAGTCATCGGAGAATTTGACGTAGAAGCGAACGTAAACCTTCTCGGCGCCAGGCATGAACCACTTGACCAGATGTCCGCCCGTGTCCTTGCCGCGGTTCATCGGCAGTTCCACACACCCGGAACCCGCGTGCGGGTTGTCCCGCGACCAGTTTACCGGTCGCTTGACCTCGTCCCATTTCTTCAGGTCTCCGGCCTCGAAATCGTCGGAGAAGAGAACGGCCGGATCTCTGGCCAACCCCTCGTCTCCGGGATACTTCGCCGCCAGTCCCATCGGCAGCTCGGCCGCCGTTGTGGCCATGGAAACGACCCAGATCGCCGCCGCGAATGCCCAAGCGTATCGCATGTCGAGTCTCCAATCGATCGTGAGACAGCGGTCATATATGCCCGTTCACGGTCAGTCTACGACTGACATGCGGAATCGCAAGTGGCACATCGATGGTCGCGTCGGCAAAAAGCGGAGCTGGCGGGGAGAGACTCCACCGCCAGACACCAGCACTATAGGCCGGCGGCCGCACCCCCGTCGCATGGGCGTGACTTGACTTCGAAAAGCCATCATGCCTGCCCGGACGCGCTGGAGGACTCGCGCAACCGGCACCTCGGGCAGTCGGCATCCGTACACTCTTCCACATGCGCGGTGGCATCAGACAGACCAAACACCTGCTCCATCTCGAACTCGATGGCGCTGGCGATTGCATGGGCGGCTTTGATCGGAGTGTCCTGGGGAATGGTGACGTGAAAATCAATCCACAGATAGCGCCCGGCGTGCCGGTGGCGAAGCTTATGGAAACCGCAGAGGCGTGGTTCTCGCCCGCCAGGGCCCGTGTGCGAGGCCAGGATCTCGTTGGCTCGCCGGGTGTTGGCAACGTCCTGTTCATCCATCAGTCCCGCGGCCGCGCGCCTGAGCAAGGCCGCCCCCATCCAGATGATATAGGCCGCCATCAGCATCGCGGTAATGGGGTCCACCAGCGTCCACCCGGTCACCTTGACAATGCCCAGCGCCACCAGCACCCCGGCGCTGGTAACGACGTCGCTCATGAGGTGCCGTCCATCCGCCTGCAGGGCCAGGGATTTCTGCCGTCGCCCGGTGCGAATGAGCATCAGGCCAACGCCACCGTTGACGACCATGGAAAGCACCATCAGGATCAGTCCATAATCAAGCGTCTGATCCTGCACCAGTTTGCGGGCGATGAGGGCGTCGACAGTACGGAACACAATGAACACGCCTGCCAGCAGGATCATGCTGCCTTCAAACCAGGCGGAAAGGAATTCGATCTTGCCGTGCCCCCAGGGATGCTCCTCGTCGGCCGGACGATGGGCCACGCTCAAGGCATAAAGGGCAACGCCGGAGGCCAGGACATTGGCTATGCTCTCGACGGCATCGGAGAAGATCGCGGTGGACTGTGTGAGGAAATAGGCAATGAACTTGATGATGAGAATGGCGATGCCGACCCCAAGAGAAATGCAGGCAGCGCGTGCCTCGGTGGAAGGGATGTGATGAAAAAAAGCTCGCATGTCGGAAGGTGTTCTACCTGAAGTGAACAATCAAGCCCAGCAAACAACCAATAAGCCCGCAGACAATGCCGGCGATGGCCAGTCCCTTGCCAGCCCGCGCTCCGTCGGCGCGCGAAACCTGAGCGTACCCGATGCCGCCAAAGACAATCGCCAGCAGCGGCAGAACAACCGTGCATGCCGCCGGTATGCCGACAATGCCCAGGACCAGTGCGGCGACGCAGAAGCCATTGCTGGCGCCGGATGCCTCGACCGTGGTGCCTTCCATGGTGAACGGCATCCCGCACGCGCGGCAGTTGTTGGCGCCGATGGGTGATTGCGCCTGGCATCGCGGGCACAGGATCACCTGCCTGCCATCAGGCTGGCGCAGTATGCGCGGAGCCCGATCACCCGCCGCGGCATAGGCATGAACCGGGTGCGGCGGAAGCTTGATGACCTCGCGCGTCTTTGGATCGATCAGCCGGCCGTAGCGGTCCAGAATCGGAATCGTGATCATGTTGCCGCAGGTCGGGCACTGCCCTTCCTGTGCAGCCATGGATTCGGTGGCTTCCAGGCGCGACGAGCAATGGGCGCAGTTGAAGCCATAGCGTCTGCCCGTACCGCGAGTCATGAACAACGAACCATACCCCCCGGGCGGAGGAACCGATCCGGGCGCGGCCGTAACCCCCGCGGCGGATGGCGAGGGGACGTTCATGGTTGATTGGCAGGTGGGGCACCGCACCAGCACTCCGACCTGAGTATCGTCGGCACTGAGCGGTGTCCGGCAGCTTTGACAAGAAAACACGATCATGACCAAGCTGGGATGGTAAGGCCAGCCCGTGGTTTTTCAAAACCGGCGGCTGAGCATTCCAACATTGACAGACGCTTATAATGGACAGACGACCAGCCGCATACGATACTGCGCCTGGTCGTGTGAAAGGCCGACGAATGAGCATGTTGGTAATGCCCCTGTTTCCGATGATCGTAATTGCGGTGGCGGTCTTCGTCGTGCTGCGGGTGGTGGTCTTTCGTCGAAGCCGACTCGATTACCGCAGTTGGCGGATGTGTCAACGCTGTGGTCGGAGTTGTGAACCGCACGCGGGGTTTTGCCCGCGCTGCGGACACAGGTTGTGAATCCATAGCCTGAGAAAGAGGTGGTGGCATGGCTCGTTACAGAATACCGGGGATACCCCGGGGCAAGGACAGCGGCTCGGATGATGGCGGATCTTCCCCGTGGGAGGAATCGGGATTGGAACCAGGCTCCCGACCCCCGCGCCGACCACCCGGCCTGGCTCAGAACATCGCCTCGTTGGTGGTCACGCTGCTGATCGTCTACGCCATCTATTTCTGGTTCTTCGTGCGCGTCGTGGTCGGACCGGACGAAGTGCTGGTGCTGTTGAAAAAGGATGGCTCAAAGAGCCTGCCCGGCAACGAATACGTTGTTCCCCGCCCGCCTGATAAGAGCAGCGCCGAGTACGCGCAATGGGAAAAGAAGTATGGCGACTGCAACGGCGTGATGGAGCAGGTATTCCTGCCGGGGGTTTATTTCGCGTTCAGCCCGTTGGACTACGAACGGTCAATCGAGAAGATCGTACAGGTTCCCGAAAACAAGGTCGGTGTGGTCATCAAGAAATTCGGCCAGCCACTGGACCCTGGGCAGGTGCTCGCCGATCCACAACGCGATCAGCGTGGGCCGCTGCCGATCGTCCTTCAACCTGGCAAATACCCCGAATACTCCAATCCACATGCGTACGAAGTCATGAAGGTCAACCCGGTGTCCATTCCCCC
>CAYSSA010000239.1:5035-7075 GCA_964433485.1 uncultured Tepidisphaeraceae bacterium
GGGACATCGCGGCGTGAGAACGATCACGGCCGGCCGACCGGCGACCCGTCCCAACGAGTATCTGGTTCGTGAGACGGAGCAGGGTGTGCAGCCCATCGCCGAGAAGGAAGGTCGCCTGCTGATCAATCCCTACAAGGAGCGCATCACGCCCGTCAGCATGCAGTCGCAGCGATTTGAGATGTCCGGTGATGACGCGATTCGCTTCCCGTCGGCCGACAGCTTTGACATCAAGATGGATGGGTTCGTGGAGTGGCGCATCAAAGAGGACATGCTGCCGTTGATCTATGTGCAGTACGCCGAGGGCGGCAGCCTGATCGAATACCTCGACGAAAGTGTGATTCTGCCCTATTCCCGCAGCTTCTGCCGCCTGGTAGGCAGTCAGTTCCAGGCCCGCGATTTCATCAGCGGCGACACAAAACTGAAATTTCAGAAGGACTTCGAGGGCAAGCTGAAGGCGGCGTGCGCCAAGCAGGGAATCGAGATTCTCCAGGCTCTGGTGCGGGACATCATCCCACCCGACGACATCAAGAACCTCATCAACGAACGCGAGATCGCCAAGCAGCAGATCAAGACTATTGAACAGCAGATTCTGGTGGCCAGGAGTTCCGTGGATCTGACGACGCAAACGGAAATGGCCCAGCAGAACACCAAGATCGGCGAGGCCAACAAGCAGGTGGTGACCATCACCACCAAAGCCCAGCAGGACATGAACGTGGCCCTGAAAAAGGCCCAACAGGAACTTGCGGTGGCGAAACTGAAACTGCAGGCGGCCGAGAAAGAGGCCGAGGCGATGGTCACCAAGGGCCAGGCTGAAGCGGCCGTTGTGCTGCTGAATAAGGAAGCCGAAGCCAAGCCACTGCGTCAGCAGGTGGAGGCCTTCGGCAATGGCGATGCCTACGCCCAGTACTTCTTCCTTCAGAAACTTGCTCCGGCCATCAAGTCAATTCTGACCAACACCGACGGACCGTTCGCGGACCTGTTTAAAGAGCTGGCTGCGCCGATCCACTCCGCGCCATCGCCAGTGGAGAGAACCGTGCCGCCGGCCTTGAGCGGCAAGAGCAACAAGAGCCCTGCCACACGGGAGGACAAGCCATGAAAACGATCATCAAAGCTGTTGTGTCACTGGTCGTCATCGGCTGGGTTGCCTGGATGGCCTTTAAGTGGGGTGTCATGCGCCAATACGTCCCACCGGACCAGGCACTGGTGGTGATGAAGAAGTTCGGAAAGGCCCTTCCGCCGGGACGGATCACCATCCCGGCCGGTGAATCGGGCTTCAAGGGAGTCCAGGAGGAAGTGCTGGGACCCGGCCGCTATTTCCTCAATCCGGTGACGCATGTCGTGGAATTGACCCCGCTGGTCAACATCGGCGCCGGCGATCCTGAGAAATGGGAATGGGATTCGGACGGGCACATCAAAGATCCGACCACAGTGCCCCAGGTCGGCATCGTCGCCCTTCTGGAAGGCAAGGATGCCCCGGCCGACCAGGTTGTCGTCGATGCCGGCTTCAAGGGCGTTCAGAAGGAAGTGCTCACGCCCGGAATCTATAAGATCAATCCAAAGAGATACCAGGTGACACCGGTGCCGGCCGTGGTGGTTCCCCCAGGATCGGTCGGCGTGGTGACACTGCTCGTCAACGAGGTGCCGGCCGCGGTGAGCCAGGCAATCCTGTCAGCGGAGAAGCCGGAAGCCGGACAGCCGGTCAAGCTGAGTCAGCGCCACCGTGGTATTCTCGACCAGGTGCTGCAACCCGGTATCTACTATGTTAATCCACGGATGGTTCAGATCACCATCGTCCCGGTCGGATACGACGCCGTGACTCTGGAGGGCCGCGCATCCCAGCCCGCACAACCCCGCGCAGCCCAGCCGGCGCGATCGGGCCAGGGTTCCAAGGCCCCAAAAACTGGCCAGCCACAGGCGATAGCAACCCAGAATCGCGGCTCGATCTCCTTTTACAGCAGCGACGGCTACCTGGTGGAGGCCGACTTCACGGTGGTCTGGGGTCGCGCCCCCGCCGATGCGCCCAACATCATCCGCAACATC
>CAYSSA010000240.1:0-853 GCA_964433485.1 uncultured Tepidisphaeraceae bacterium
GAGCATGTGCGATTCCATCTCGGCGCCGGACACGTTCAACCCCGCCCGCAACGCCTGAATGCGGGAGTTGACTATGATCACCGCGTTCACCTTTCTCAGTCGCATGCCGATGAGTTCAAAAAAGGTGACATGCGCGCCGCTGACCATGGCGCGAACATACAACCCGATGAACTGCGCCAGTACGGCGAAGACCACCAGCAGCACGATGCAGACCACAACCAGGACACCGATGACCAGCGGATTAGGGCTGCCGCCAGGGCCGCTGTCGCATCCTCCCACCATTGCCACCGCGGCGATCGCTCCCGAAGCTGCGTAAAGGCTTCTCATGTCCCGTTCCTTTCTGAAGAGTCTTTCAGAGTTTCGAGGTCTCCGTTATTTCACGAACGGTGGCGTGCCGGCCATCGGCACTGACGACCACCACTTTGGCGCCGGCGCGAATGAACCCCGATTCGCATCGAGCTTTTTCCAGTCTGAGTCGGCTGGACGCCGAAGGCGTCGAAATCACACTCGCCCATAGGCTTGAGTTCACTCAGCGAGTATCCAGTCTGCCCAATTCGAAATGGCAACGGATCCCGGTTGATCTCCACCGGCTGCAACACGATATGACGCCCGACGGGAGTCCTTGGCCAGATCCGCACGGCCGCGCTCCACGCCACCGGAGTTGCCGCCACCAGCGCCAGAAACAGGGCCAGGGCAAACCATTGATTCAGCCGGAAACAGATTCCCACTGCCGCCAGAAAGCACAGAACGCCGAGCGCGCCGAGCAGACCGTGCGCGGGCAGGATCAACTCGGCCACCAGCAGTAACAGGCCCGCAACGCCCAGGAAAATGATCCATCCAATGAGCGTCATCT
>CAYSSA010000240.1:882-1180 GCA_964433485.1 uncultured Tepidisphaeraceae bacterium
CAGAATCGCCGGCCCTTCGATCTTCGCCACGACAACCTGCGATCCGCGAGCCACATACCCTCCATCGCTCACCACAGATACCGTGTGTACGGCGCCGGCAGAGTCCCGAAATTCCACCGAACCGCCGGGCTTCAGATCCGTCAATGCAATCCCACGGGCCCCGATCGCCGGAAGCTGCTCGGATGGATCGATGTGGCTAAGACTCCCCGCCATCGCCGATTCCGTCTCACCCACGGCGGTCGTCAGCACGAGCCGCCGGAAAAGCGGCAGTTGCGGCAGGTATCGACGCAAGAGCGAC
>CAYSSA010000240.1:1201-2346 GCA_964433485.1 uncultured Tepidisphaeraceae bacterium
GATGGCCGCCAGACCAGTTTGCACGGTACGCCAAGTTCCCGCCAGCGTCGGCAGGCTGAAAGGAGAACGCCCGGGCTCCGGCGCCACGAACGTCAGCAGGAGGCCGCCCAGCATCAGCACCAGCCCGATGATGCCCGGCAAACCAAAGCCCGGAATCACAAACAATTCCAGGGCCACAAGGATGATCCCGATAAGAATAATCACGATCTCCCACCACTGCGCATACCCCGTCAGCAGCGGGACGCCTACCGCCGTCGCCAGAGCCACCGTCGCGATGACCTCCGCCATCCCATGGCCCGGCGAATGCAGTGAAATGTAAAGGCAGGTGAGGAAGATGCCGATCAGAATTGATCGCACCGCAGGGTCGCCCAGCATATCAACAGCGGCCTCCCACTTGCCGCGGGCATAAGTATGGGCAATCGTAAGCCCGCGATTGGCCGCAATCGCCCGGACATCGGAAAAGGCCTGTCGGGCAAGCCCGGTACGGATGGCGAGGCCCGTATCCAGCGTCAGCAGCGTATCGGGGCCATCCAGCGGATCGGGCACTCCATCGGCGGCAAAGGTCACCCATTCACCCCCGGCCAGCAACTCCGCCGCCTGCTTCTCGTCGGCAAACCGCCGCTGCCCGGTCGCGGAATGCTCCAGCCATTTAACCACGTCCTTCGCGGAAACCATTGCCAGAACCAGAGTGGGGTCGTAGCCGTTCCTGGTCGCCGAATCACGAAAATCGGTGATGATCGGACTGGTCGCCTTGGCTCGCTCGTCGTGCCCCATGGTGCGTATCGAGCCGTCCGGCGCAGGCGATATCGGCGCACAATCGCCGATGGCCGCCGTGGGATTCATCACAATCTCATTGCAGGCCAGTGCGATCATTGCTCCGGCCGAATACGCCTTGGTGTTAATGAAGGCAATGGTGTGAACGCTTGTCTGTTGTTTTAGAAAATGTGATATCTCCAATGCGCTGGTCACCAAGCCGCCATAGGTGTCAATTTCCACAATGATGACCTTGGCTCCGGCGTCAACGGCCTGATTAAACCGCGTAATCAGACTCCGCTTCGCCGCGTCGTCGATCTTGCCGTACAATTCCACAACGGCCGCGGGAGTCGACTCCGACCCGCCCGGCGGCGCCGCATTAGCCAGGACAT
>CAYSSA010000240.1:2356-7024 GCA_964433485.1 uncultured Tepidisphaeraceae bacterium
CAAGGACCGCGATTCCAACGATGATTGCCAGCAAACGCACCGTCATAAGATCCTCTTACCGGGAGATTGTACTATCTTCCCCGACCGAGAGTCAGTTATAACTGTCGACGGATTTTCGAAAACCCGCCGACAATCGCACCGGACAAGGCAGGCCGTCACAGGCGCAACGGCGTTGCGACCTTGCAGATCCCGACAAGTTCCTCGCCAGCCGGGTCATTCGGGCTTTCCCACCACCACACAGTCCAATCCAAAGAACGACTTGCTGTTCTTCGATTGAGGATTGGCGCCGACCACTTCAACGCGAAGAACAAACGCGCCATTCTTCGGCTCAAATCGTCCAAGGTCAATCGGACCTGATGCGACCGCCTGAGGGGCGAAGGAGTCAAAGTCATTTCCGGCCATTTTCCCATTCACCGTGAAGCGAAGCACCCCATAGTCCCAGCTCTTGGTCGCATACAGCGTTAACTTCCGAGCGCCAGAACCTGACGCGGGGATCTTCAACTCAATGAAATCTCCGACTCTTCGTCCACGCACCCACAACTGCTTGCCCTCGCTCCAATTGCCATCCTGCAAAACGCCGATCTGTTGCGTTTCCGTCGGCAAACCATCCGACTTGCCGACCACCTCGGCCGTCTCACACTCAACCGCGCCGGCAATCTTCGCGCTGCGGGCTTTCAGAGGATTCTCGCGAATAGGCATGGCCGCCTCCTCCGGTTGCGGCGTGCGGTTGCTCGTCGCGCCTGGAAGGGCATACCAGTAGGTCGTCGCCGCGTAGTCCACCTTCGTGTCCACCCAGTGCCAGACCTCCATGTCGAACCGCAGATCCTTCTGGAACGGGATCGCGTCGAGCGAACGCACCCGGCTGATGAACGTGTAGCCCGCGTTGCCCGGCCCATCGCAGCGGGTCTGGTTGGCAAAAGGGCCTTGGAACAGATGCGGGCTGCACCATGCATAGCAGTAGTAGTCCTCCGTGCCCGTGCCAAAATGCGTCGGGAACGTGCTGCCGTCAACGAAAATGTGCTCGTCGCCCTCGCCCCACCAGCCGGGAACCGGATTGAACACCGACAGGTTGTCCCCGAGGTAAAGCCCCTTGCCGGTGATGGTGATGTAGTTCCAGTCCGACATCGGGCGAGTCGAAATCGCGTGCTGACTGCGCCAGTTGGCGTGGAAGTGCATCGAACGGGCGTCCCAGGTCCAGGTATTGCTTGCCGCCGTCAGTTCCACAGACATAGCCGACTTGCCCACATTCTCGATCGTGACCTTCGCGCTCTTCTGATAGGGCATGACCCACCAGCAGGTCATGCTTCCATCGGACTTCTTGACCGACCTCCACCAACCGGCGTGGTCATTCAACCCGACCCCCGATCCGAAGAAATCCCCGACCGGCGCCCATACGCAAGGCTGGTCATCGAAACTGATCCTCAGGATAGCCGTGCGCATGGCGTGCTCCAGCGCCGCAGCATCCGTTGTCGTCACTTTCATCGTCAGTTGCCGCACCGCAGCCGGACCAGACGGCAGATCTGCGCTCGCCTGCTCGCCGGGGGCCAGATCCTTCCTCAACGTGGCGGAACTTGCCGCCGGCATCGTTTGCGGTTCGGCCAGTGCCTTGTTCACCAGGTCCAGCAAGGGCTTGGCCGCCTTCAGATCCTGCATTGTGAACGTCTTGACGTTCGTGCCGCTGGGATAGGTGCGGTATTCGATGTTGTAATACCGGGCCTTGGCCGGCGCCTGCGGATTCTTCGGGTCGTCCTCGCTGTAGGTCACCTTGCAGCGTCTGGCATAGGGAATCGGCAGATAAAGATTCATCCCACCCTGGGTCCGGCTGACAGGGGCGTTGAAAATCGCCAGAGGTTTCTCAACCAGAGCATTGCCGATGAGAATATCACCCGACTTGCCTTCGATGCCGGGCTTCTCCTGACCGTCAAAATAGAACCGCAGGGTTCCGCCGCTGTGGGCCGCCGTGTTCCAGAATCGCACGATCGCGCCGGGCCCCTCCACGTCCATCATGACATACTCGCGCCGTCCGTCGCGGTCTTCGTGACGCACGAACTGACTGGCGTCGTTGTTCGCGTACCACCCCTTGGGTTCATCGGGAGTCTTGGAGGCGCGGTCGTAACTGCTGGCCTGTTTGACCGTGAACGACGGTTCCGGCCACCTGGCCACCACGTCACGGTCGACCATGTCGCGCAGAAGCGACTCGAGCGTGATGGGACCGGTTTGGCCAAATACGCGGCCGCCCAGAACAAGCAACACCATGAACGCCAGACGAGCGGTGCATCCCATTGTGTTCTCCTTATTGAAGTTCGACCTGCTGTGATGTGTTAGCTTCGCGCAATGCTTCTGTTGCGGGCGTTAAGCCTGAGCAGGCTCGAAATCCAGCGAGCAGTTCAGGCTGTCGCAAAGCGACTCAAGTTCGCCCCGCAACTTGCGGATGGCAACCGCCGTGGGCACCGTCACTCGCATCTCCATCAGAAACAGCGGCGTGCCGTCGAACGGCGCCGATTCCTGGCGACTCGATAACTCCTCTATATTCACACCGTTGGCGTGCAGCACACGCGTAATTCGATGCACGATGCCCGGCTGATCCATCGAATAGGTTTTCAGTCTCATCGGCACCCCCGCCACGGCCGATCGCACTTCCGTCTGCCGCGTCAGGGTCAGCTTCATCCCCATGGCCTCGGCCCTCTCCGGCAATCCCGCTTCCAGTCCGAGAACCGCCTCCGGCGCCGCCTCCACCAACAGCACCATGGCAAACTGTCCCCGCAGATTCACCATGCGCGAGTCCAGGATGTTGCCCCCGGCCTTCTGAAGCAATCCCGTGAACTGTTCAACAATCCCCGGCCGATCCGGCCCCACCGCGGTAATCACCAACTGCGTCATGACATCACTCCCTTGGTTCGATACCCCGAGTGTATCCGCATCGCCCAACGCCGCATAGTCAGACCATTGGCCATCCGTTTCAGATCTTCGAATCCAAGATGGCTAGACGGCCCATCTCAAACGTGGACAACGACCCTTGGATTCAATCCGGCCAGCCAGCCAAACAGGGAGTCGATTGAAGCACACCTGCCCACGAAACACGGCCTGCCACCAGAAATGTCTTTGTCGGAAAAGGTGCAGTCAATCATGGACTTCGCTGAAACAGGTGATCCGACTGCTCCTACGCTGGGTTGCTGCGAACCTGTTTCACTCCTCGCTCTCCAGGATCGCCATGAACGCCTCCTGCGGAATGTCCACCGACCCCACGCGTTTCATGCGCTTTTTGCCTTCCTTCTGTTTCTCCAGCAGCTTGCGCTTCCGGGTGACGTCCCCGCCGTAGCACTTGGCCGTCACGTTCTTGCCCACCGACTTGATCGTTTCGCGAGCGATGATCTTGCCGCCGATGGCCGCCTGCAGCGGAATCTCAAACAAGTGCCGGTCGATCTCCTCCTTCAGCCGCAGCAGCAGTTTGCGGCCGCGAGCCTCAGCCTTGTCGCGATGCACGATCATGGCCAGCGCATCCACGCGGTCGCCGTTGACCAGAATATCCATCCGCACCAGTTCGCCCGCACGGAAGCCCGTCACCTCGTAATCCATTGTCCCGTAGCCCCGCGTGATGCTCTTCAGCTTATCGTAGAAATCGTAGATCACTTCGGACAATGGCATGTCATAGGTCAGGATCACGCGCGTTGCGCCAATGTACTCGGTCTTCTTGTAAACCCCCCGCCGGTCCTCGCAAAGCTGAATGATCCCGCCCACACAGTCGGCCGGCAGGATCAGGTTCATCTGAATGAACGGTTCGCGAATCTCGGCCACCTGCGACAGATTCGGCAGTTCGCTGGGCGCATCGATCCGCTTGATCGACTTGTCGGTCATCATGATCTCATACGTGACTGTCGGCGCGGTCTGCACAATCTCGATATTGAACTCCCGCTCCAGCCGCTCCTGGATGATCTCCATGTGCAGCAGCCCCAGAAATCCGCAACGGAATCCAAAACCCAGCGCGTCCGAGCTTTCCGGGGTGAAGCTGAAGCTGGAGTCGTTGAGTTGCAGCCGGTCCATGGCGTCGCGAAGCTCGTCATACTGCGTCTTGCCCGAAGGGTAAAAGTCGCAGAACACCATCTGTTGAATCGGCTTGTAGCCCGGCAACGGCTCGACCGCCGGTGTAACGGCGTCGGTCACGGTGTCGCCCACCCGGACGTCGTGCAGATCCTTGATAGCTGCCACTATGTAGCCCACCTCGCCACATCCGATGCGATCTACCTGTCTTGGCCGCGGACACAGCTTCCCCAGGTCGGTGATCTGGTATTCCTTCTCAACTCCCATGAAGCGAATCTTCTGGCCCTTCCGTAGCTCACCGTCGAACACCCGGCAGTAGACGATAACCCCTCGGTAATCATCGTAGATCGAATCGAAAATCAGCGCACGCGTCGGCTGATCCGCCAGTCCGCGTGGCGCTGGAAGCATGTCGCAGAGCTTGCCGATCAACTCGTCAATACCCTGACCGGTCTTGGCCGAAACCAGGATGCAGTCCTCGGCCTTGAACCCCAGCACCTGTTCGATTTCCTCCGCCACCCGCGTCGGATCGGCCGAGGGCAGATCGATCTTGTTGATGACCGGGATGATTTCCAATCCCACCTCGATGGCCGCATAGGCATTGGCCACCGTCTGCGCCTGCACGCCCTGAGT
>CAYSSA010000241.1:0-577 GCA_964433485.1 uncultured Tepidisphaeraceae bacterium
CGCCTCCGGACACAGAGTGGCTCGTGCTGATCGACCCTGCGCGGGCAGACTCGCCCATCGTGCGGGCGCTCGCGCGAATCAACCCGGACTTGCACTGCGAGTTGGCCACCGCGCCCATGCGGCCCAGCTTTCTCGATCGCTTCAAGAAGGTGATCGACCTCTCGGCCTCGGCGCCCGACCCGCTCATTCGCGGGCTGATCGTGCGCGGGCTGCACATCGTGCGCATCGGGCCTGAGCATTCGCCGCTTCGCACACATACCGTCTCGCTCGACGCAGCGTACGCATCGGCGACTCTGACACGTCATTTGCTGCTGTCCGGACATCGGCGGATACAGGTTGTCGAGGCCGCCGGAGGGCGAGCCACGCTTCTGACATCCGCGCAATTGACGGCGCAGCGGCTTGCCCCATCAAGCCACCTTTCAACGCTCGACCCCGCCAGTCTCGACCGGCTTGCCGAGTCGGGCGCCACCGCCGCTCTTTGCGATGGTGAGGAAACGGCGCGGAGGGTGCTGAGTGTGGTCCGCGGCGATGCCAGATTCTCGGAGTTCTCGGTCGTCGCCGTGGGTTGTGCCGATGA
>CAYSSA010000241.1:594-897 GCA_964433485.1 uncultured Tepidisphaeraceae bacterium
CGTCACGCCGGCCGAACTGGCCGACGCGGTTGCGGAACTGCTCGCCGGAGTCTCGCCGCACCACCCGGCTTCGCTCTGGCTGGCGGGCAGGATGATTGACCGCGGAACCGCGCGGGTGATTCCGTCGCCGCTGTTCGCGGCGGAAGCCGCCTGAAGGCGCGACGGCGGACTCATGGCGCCGGATAACGCGGTGGTCGCCCGCACAGCACGTCGTACACGTCCCGGACAACCCAGCTCATGTTCTCGGTGGCGGTATTCGTTCGCGATGCCAGATGGGGTGTCAATAGCACGTTGTCGAACCCC
>CAYSSA010000241.1:928-4286 GCA_964433485.1 uncultured Tepidisphaeraceae bacterium
GGGCTCAGGGGCGTAAACATCCAGCGCCGCGCCGTAGAGCTTCTTCGCCCGCAGGGCATCGGCCAGGGCGACCGCGTCCAGCACCTCGCCGCGGGCCGCATTGATGAGGATGGCGTCCGGTTTCATCAGGGCGATCTGCTCGCGGCCGACCAGATTGCGGTTTTCCGGCCGCATGTCCACATGGATCGTCAGGATGTCGCACTCGCTGTAGAGCACTGGTTTCTCAACGGGAATGGCGTTGAAGTCGAGCTCGGCGGCCACATCGCGAATATCGTTGTAGATGACGCGCATGTCAAAACCCAGCGCGGCGATACGCCCGACGCGCCGGCCGACCCGGCCCATGCCCAGGATCCCGATGGTCAACTCATCGAGCTGCCGTCCACGAACCGCGTCGCGCACCTTCTTGAACTCCCTGGGTTCATACGCCCGCTCGCGGAAGAAGCACCATGGCCGCAGCAGTTGGAGGATGTATCCAAAGACGAAATCGCCCACTGCCCGGGTGTTGGCATCGGGCGTGTAGACGACCTCCACTCCGCGGGCCCGGCATGCCTTGATGTCGATGTTATCCAGTCCAACCCCGCCCCGCCCCACAACCTTGAGCTTCGGCGCCTTGGCCAGGAACGCATCATTGACCATCGTGTACGTTCGCACGACCAACCCCTGTGCCTCAGCCAACCGGCTCTCAAAATCCGGATGGGACGTGGCGATCTCAATGACGTTGGCTCGCTCCTTGAGCCACGCCAGCGGCGTGGGGTCGGAACCTTCGGTGACGAGAATGATCGGAAGATCCATGGCGGACATGATAAATGGGGGTGGTGATCCGTGCCACTGGTCAAATTCGTTTCGGCCGTCAGTAAGGACTGCTTGCATACGCTGGTCATTTCGCGCAGATGTTTGCAATACAGCCCGAATAGAGTCTGGAGTTTCCAGTCAGAAAAGCAGGAATCACCCGTTGCTGTCCGCATCGCTTTTCCCACGACCGCGCTCTGACGATTCAAGGGTGTTTCAAATCAGACTTTCCTAGCCGACGCTGTGGTCACCGGGATACGCATCGCCACTGCATCGAGAACCGGTATGCCCGTACTGGAAAAGGTCACACCGTCTGCTCATGGCGTGTCGGGGATTTGGAAAAATTCAGGGCGGCCTGGACGAAGCCGAGGAACATGGGGCTGGGACGCAATGGCCGGCTGGTCAGTTCGGGGTGGGCTTGCGTGCCGAGGAAGAAAGGATGGACATCCTGCGGCAGTTCGAGGATCTGCATGATGGGGTGATTGGGGGCCTTGCCGGAGAAGATCAGGCCGTGTTTCTCGATGGTCCCAATGTAGCGGGGATCCACCTCGTAGCGGTGGCGGAAACGCAGCCGCGTCTGGGAGACTCCGCCGAAGAGCTTGGCGGCCATGGTGCCGGGTTTGAGGATCACATCCTTGCCGCCAAGACGCATGTTGCCTCCCAGACCTTCGATCTTCTTCTGCTCGGGCAGGATGTCGATCACAGGCTCGGGACAGTCGGGATCGAACTCCGTGGAATTGGCCGAACTCAGGCCGCAAACGTGGCGGGCGAATTCGATCACGGCCATCTGGAAGCCCATGCGCGACTCACGGGCGTGGCGGATGCACTCGATCTTGCCTTCGGTGCCGCGAACGCCAAAGCCGCCGGGCACGATGATGCCGTGGCAGTCGGCCAGCCGCTTGGCCACGTTGTCATCGTCGATGTTGGTGGTGTCGATCCACTTGAGCTGCACATCCGTTTCCAGGTGTACGCCGCAATGCTCGACGGCTTTGATAATCGAGGCATACGCATCGCGCAGGGCGACGTACTTGCCGGTGATGCCGATGGTGATGTGGCTGTTGGCCCGGCCGATGCGGTCGACGAACCAGCGCCATTTGCTGCGAGCCTGGTCTTCGTGGCGCTGGTTGACGTGGTCGTGGAGGTTCAGCAGCGTCAGGACTTCGCGGTCGATGCCGGCGTCGCGCAAGGCATCGGGCACGAGGTAAATGCTCTCGACGTCGTGCATGGAGATCACGCGCCGTAGAGGCACGTTGGTGTACATGGATATCTTCTGACGCACCTTGTCGTTGACGGGGTTGGAGGCGCGACAGGCGATGATGGCCGGCATGATGCCCATTTCCATCAGGCGCTTGATGCCGAGCTGGGCGGCCTTGGACTTCTGCTCGCCCAGCGCGCCGGGTTCGAGCACATACGTCAGCGCGACAAAGACGACGGCGTGCTCACCCTCCTCGTAGGCCAGTTCGCGGCAGGCTTCGAGATAGATGTTGTTTTCATAGTCGCCCACGGTGCCGCCGATTTCGACGAACACCACATCGGCGTTGGATTTCACGGCCAATTCGCGCAACTTGTGCTTCACCTCGCCGGTCACATGCGGAATGGTCTGAACATCGCGCCCGAGATATGAGCCTTCGCGCTCCTTTTTCAGCACGGATGAAAAGATCTGGCCGTTGGTGGTGAAGTTGGCTCCGGAGAGGTCCTGATCGAGCAGGCGCTCATAGGTGCCCAGATCCATGTCGGTTTCCATGCCGTCATCCAGCACGAACACTTCGCCATGGCGATAGGGATTCAGCGTGCCCGAGTCGATGTTGTAGTAGCCCTCCATCTTGATCGGTGCAACCTTGATCCCCTTGTCCTGCAGCAGCTTGGCCAGCGACGAGGAGAAAATGCCCTTGCCAAGGCCGGATATGACGGTGCCGACGACGATCACATATTTGTGCCGGCCCTTGACATAGCCGGGCGGCATCGGTGTGTAGAACTCCGTTTCTTCCTTGGACTGACCGACGCTGGCGAGTAGATCCTGGCTCATAGGGGTAATCCAGTTTGTGTGGGATGGGGATTGTGAAAGCGACTTAGCGATGAAGCGACGAAGGGAGTGATTTGAGCGACGAAGCGACGAAGCGGGGGAGCGACGACGGGGGCAAACCAGTTATCCCTGCGTCGCTGCGTCACTGCGTCGCTCTGTCGCTGCTGTCCGAGATGAGAAGCCGTCGGTTTCATTGCTGTTGCTGACGCCTCTGTGTTTGCCGATGGCGAAGGACGAATTCGGCGTATTGCTCAGGTGTATCAATGCCGTGCGTGGCACGGGCTACTTTCAGTACGAAGAGCTTCCGCCCGTGTTCCAAGGCGCGGAGCTGCTCCAATTTCTCCGCCTGTTCCAGTGGCGTAGGTTTCCACAATGCGTATTCAAGAAGGAACTCGCGGCGATAGGCGTAAATCCCCAGATGCAGGTGGTACGGCGGGGCCGTGTTCGTCGTTGGTTCGCGATGATATGGAATGGGCGAACGCGAGAAGTAAATTGCGTATCCAGCTAGATTTACGATGCACTTGACGAGATTCGGGTTCGTCGGGT
>CAYSSA010000241.1:4347-7010 GCA_964433485.1 uncultured Tepidisphaeraceae bacterium
ACCAGGTTATCGACAATGCCCGGTTCGATTTCCGGTTCGTCACCCTGAACATTGACAACAATATCGTCGGATAAACCACTCGCGACTTCGGCAACGCGGTCCGTGCCAGAGGTATGATTGGGTGAGGTCAGGAGGCATCTTGTGCCGAACGGCCGCAACGCATCGCTGATTCTCTGGTCATCCACCGCAACGATGATCTCCCTCACCCGTTTGCACCTGCGGACCTGATCGACCACATGCTGCACCAGCGGACGGCCGGTTTCTGCGGCGATAATCTTGGCGGCAAAACGAGTGGAAGCGTAGCGAGCGGGTATGACGACGGCGGCAGTCAAAGTCGACCTCGATTACAACTATGGCCGCCACAATGCTTTAGCGCAACACCGCAGGCATGTTTTCCGCACAAGGCGTCACAGGCCCCAACGGCATGGGCAAGAGCAGGAAACGGCCCAAAGGAACCAACTTCAAACTGCGGGGCGAGTTTAAGTCCAAGGCCTCGGAGTGTCAAATCCACATGAAAGGTGCGACACATCATTGGAGAAAGCCTGGCGTTACGGCCGATAATGAAATACAGACTATCGGACGTTGCCCAGTGGACTTGTCAATCTGCGGGTACGTCGTTAGGCTTTTAGGATCGTCGCCCGCCCCGCCTGCCTGATGGACCAGGCAAGCCGCGAGCGCATAAAACTGGGCTGCTACAGGGAGGTAGCCATGCGATGGACTCTCGGTCGAGATTGTGCTCCAGCGTTTTTGATTGGCGCTGTCCTGCTGCTGGCGGGATGCTCCGAGGTCTATACGACCGCGCGCCGCTCGAATGAGGAAGGGATGCGCCTCTACAGCGAACGGATGTACACCGAGGCTGCCGGGGCATTTCGCGATGCGGTGAAGCAGGATCCCCGCGACTATAATTCGCAGTTCTATCTTGGCGTTTGCTACGATGAGTTCAAGCAGCACCAGGCGGCGTTCAAGCAATACCGAATTGCGCTGGATCTGATGGAAGCGCTGCCCTGGGGCAAGCGCGACGATGAATTCCGCCAGTTGGTCCTGGACACCTACGCCTCTGCCGTTGCCCGCTACGATGACCGCGAGGGTGAGTTGAACGAGATAGAGAAGCGGGCCGGCGAGAACCCGACGGCCAATAACTGGTTTCTGCTGGCCAAGTGTTATCGCCTGCGCGGCGACGCGGACAACGCGCTGATCGCCTATCGCAAGGCAGCCCTTACGGACAACTGGGACTTCTTCATTCGCAAGGAGGCCGGCCTGTATCTGCTGGATCCACTGGGCCAGCGCCAGGAGGCAACGTATTATCTGCTCCAGGCGCATCGGCTGAATCCGAATGACCTGGCCGTCAATACCGGGCTGACGCGTCTGGGCGTCAATCCCCAGCCGGCGTATGAGGCCGCCGACCCGAACCTTCATCCGCCGGTGCAGCCGAGGATACAGCCGGTGCAACACGTCGGCAAACCCGCCAGATCGGCTGGCGCCACCGCGACACTGCCGCGCGACTGACACAACCGTCAAACCTTGCGACACTCAAGCACGGGATGACAACCCGTGCTTTTCTGCTTGGTAAGTATGGTTATGATGGCCCGTATGAAGTCTGGGCCGAATCCCATCCAACCAAGGACTGCTCTATGAATCGGATTCTCACCGCAACGGCAATTCTGCTCCTGACTGGGTTTTGTGGCGCGGCGTTGGCCGCCGATCAACCTCTTAACACGCCTCCCGAAGGGTTTACCAACCTGTTCAACGGCAAAGATCTTTCCGGCTGGCGCGGCCGGCAGGGAACCTACAGCCCCTATGAAGAGGCGAAACTCACCAAGGAACAGAAGGAGAAGAAGCAGGCCGCTTGGAACGCCGACCGTGACAAGAACTGGCGTGTGGACGTGGCTAAGGGCGAGATCGTCTCCAACGGCAGGGGCGTCCATCTGACAACCGACAAGGATTACGGCGACTTCGAGCTTTACATTGATTGGCTGATGGTCAGTCCCGGCGGCGACTCCGGGATCTATCTGCGCAGCTTCCCGCAGGTTCAGATCTGGGATCCGGGCAACGTCCGCGAGAAGGGCAACGGCGCCGACAAGGGCTCAGGAGCGCTGTGGAACAACAACAAGGACAACCCCGGCAAGTGGCCGCTGGTGCTGGCGGACAATCCCGTGGGGCAATGGAATACGCTGCGGGTCAAGATGATCGGCAACAAGGTCTGGATCTGGCTCAATGGCAAGCAGACCGTGGACGGGCAGGTCCTGGACAATTACTTCGACCGGTCCAAGCCAGTGCTGCCAACGGGGCCAATCGAGCTTCAGACACATGGCTCGGAAATGCGCTTCCGCAATATCTATATCCGCGAGATACCGGCGGGAGGTGCGGTGGGCAAACCGCTCATGCGGCTCGGCGGCATTGTCTTCGGCGCGATGCTTGCGGACGAAGGCAAGGCCGCCGACGATGGATTCAGGAGCATCTTCAACGGCAAGGACTTCGAGGGCTGGGACGGTCCGGTGGACCAGTACGAAGTCAAGGATGGCGCCTTGGTCTGCAAGCCAGGCAAGGGCGGCACGATCTACACCAAGGAGGAGTACGGCGATTTTGAAGTGAAGCTGGAATTCAAGCTGCCTCCCGGCGGCAACAACGGTCTGGCCATCCGCTATCCCGGCAAGGGCGACACG
>CAYSSA010000242.1:0-1934 GCA_964433485.1 uncultured Tepidisphaeraceae bacterium
ACATGCAGCTGCTTGATGCCAACGGCAACCTGCTGCGGAAGTCCGACGGCACCAGCGACTTCGAACGCATCGACCTCGATCTGCCGCCAGGAACCTATTACATTGTGGTCTACGGTTATAACGGCGCAAAAAACGGCTATTCGCTGAGCATTGACGCCCCAGCTTCGGGCCCGGTGCGCCCCGACAGCTTCGAAGCGCAGGAACCCGTGCGTCTGAGCCAGAGCCAGACGGTTTCCGGCTTGTCGATCCACGACCCGGTACAGAACAACGGCTCGGGCACCCGGGCCGACACCTTCGTTTTCACCACGCTCATGACCGGCGGCAATGCCGATTACGCCAGCATCGCCTTCTCCGCCGCTCAGGGATTGCTTCAACTGGTCCTGCAGGATGCAGCTCGCAACACGTTGCGAACCTCCTCCGGCAGCGGCGGCGATCAACTGGTTTCGCTGGCCGGCCTGGCGCCGGGCACCTACTACCTCGTCGTGGACGGCCAGTCAGGGGCGACCAATCCCAGCTATTCGCTGACGATCAGCGCGCCGTTTCAGGACACCTCATCCTTGCCGCAATGGACCGTTCTGGTCTACATGGACGCCGACAACAACCTCGAATCAAACGCCGTCTACAACCTCAACCAGATCGAAGCCGCCCCGGCCAATGCCAATCTGCAATGGGGCGTTCTGGTGGATCGCATCAGCGGCTACGACTCCTCCAATGGCAACTGGACTGACACGCGCCGCGGGGTTATACGCCACGACACCAATACCCAACTCCTGACCTCCACGCTGACTTCCGTCGGCGAGAAAGACATGTCCAATCCCCAGACCCTGGTGGATTTTGTCAACTGGGGCGCGCAAACGCTGCCCGCGCAGCACTACGCACTGGTGATCTGGAACCACGGCGCCGGCATTTATGGCGCCGCCTACGATGACTCCACCGGAAATAATGTTGGTCTGTCGCTCACGGCCATCCGACAGGCTTTGGCCGCGATGTCGGTCCACATCAGCGTGCTTGGCTTTGACGCCTGCCTGATGGCGACGGCCGAAGTGCTCAACGCCGTCTCCTCGTCCGTGGACTATCTGGTTGCCTCCGAGGAAATTGAAGGCGCCGACGGCTGGAACTACACCCGGCTGGCGCAGGATCTGGTCGGCATGACCGAGCCGAGATCGTTCGCCAGCACGATCACCCAAACCGCTCGCTCGAATAGTGCCATCTCGACCCTCTCGACGACCGTCGCCAGCGGCAATACGCTTGACGCGGCCATCGCGGGTTTTGTGTCGGCGGTGCTGAACTCCGCAACCGCGGCGGATTTCACCAACCTTGACGCCGCAAGAGCAGCCTCCGCCAGTTACTACTACTCGTTCATGCATGATCTTGGCTCTTTCATGCAGAACGTAAAGACTTATGTGTCCAATAGTTCCATCAAGACCGCGGCGAATGTCGTGCTGACAGCGCTCCAATCGACGGTCGTTAACAACTATTCGGCCGCGGGAAAAGGCGCCACCGGACTCACGATCTACCTCCCCGCCCCGGAGGACGGCATTGATTCCTCGTACGCCAACCTTCCCTTTGCCTCTCGCACCGGCTGGTTGCAATACCTCCGGGCGGTTCGCAACGGTTTCGCGCCCGCCAGTCGCACCGTCGGACCACGGGACTGGGCCGAATCGAACGATGTCCGTTCCATGGCCACGGATCTGCGGACCCTCAGCGCTCACGGACTGTCCTTTTCAGCTCTGTCCATCAATACGCCGACCGATGTGGACTGGTATCGTTTCAACACCCTGACGACCGGCGCGCCCGGCGACCAGGCCGCCATCGACTTCGTCAGCGCCTCGGGAAACCTCGACCTTTATCTCTACAATGCCGACGGCGACCTTCTGGCCTCCTCAACGGGCAGCGGCGGCGGCGAATCGGTCTCCTTGGCCGGACTCGCCGCC
>CAYSSA010000242.1:1944-6925 GCA_964433485.1 uncultured Tepidisphaeraceae bacterium
AATACTATTTGAAGGTCGTCAGCGCCTCGGAGAACACCAATCCGGCCTATCGGCTGACGATCGATGCCCCCATTCCGGACGGCGTTGGAGCTGACTGGGCCGAACCGAATGACACCGCCCAGAAGGCGTACCCAATCGCCGTGGGCTTGCCGCAGGGTGGTCTGACCATCACGCCCGATGATGTCGACTGGTACCGCCTTCAGGTCGATCGCGTACCCGAAATCAACCCGCTGGTCATCTCGGCCAATTACAGCCAGTCCAATGGCGACCTGATGATCCAGCTCTACGACGCCGAGGGAAACCTGGTCGCCCAGTCCTCGCCGACGGCAAATGGACAGAGCCTCAGCTATCCATCGTTTGCGGGCCAGGATTACCTGCTCAAGGTGACGGGCACGCCGACGGGAACCACCCTGCCCTACTCGATTCTCGCGACACACGATGCGGCCCAGACGCTGGCGGCCGATACCACACCTCCCTCGTCGCGCCTCCGCCTTCCCGCATTGCCCAAAGCCAATGGCAGAAACCTGAGTTTCTACGTGACTTTTTCGGATGTCTCCGGCGTGGACACAACAACACTCGGCGCTCGTGATGTTCGCGTAGTCGGCCCCAAACGATTCTCGCAGTACGCCGCCTATGTATCCCGAACGGTGTCGGGAAACCAGGTCGTCGTGAGGTATTCCTTCACCGCGCCTGGTGGCCGATGGGATCTGGCCGACCGCGGCACCTATACCATCCAACTGATGTCCGGCCAGGTCGGCGATAACGCAGGCAACACCAATAGATTCGCCGTGTTGGGCACCTTCAAGGCATTTGCCTCCGCGAAATCGGTCGCCCGTCCGCTTGTGCCGGCTGTGGCCGCCGCGGTGCGGACGACGTCGCCATCATCGGCACGTCACGATTCCCTTTTCAGCGACTCGCCAGTAGTCTGGCAGTATTGAACATGACTTGCATCACAGGGAAATGAGGCGTCGCCATGAGACTCTATCTGGTGCGGCACGCGGAAGCGCTGAGCAAATCGGCCAATCCCGATCGGCCCCTGTCGGCCGCCGGTGTGCGAGAGACGGAACTGCTGCGTCAGTTGCTTCTTCGCTTCAACCTCGGCATCGAGGCAATCTGGCACAGTCCCAAGGCGAGATCCGCCCAGACGGCCGGGATTCTGGCTCCGGGCGTCCGCTGCCGCAAAGGGCTGGTGGTTCGCAAGGATGTCAGACCGGCAAGCAAGCCGCGTCATGTCATCCCGGAACTCCAGCGAGTCCGCGGCGACATCATGATCGTCGGCCACCTGCCGCACCTCGGCCGACTCGCAGCCGACCTGCTCGGATGGAAGCACGCCGACGAGAGTATGGATTGGGGCAAGCCATGTATTGTGGCGCTGGAGCGAAAGGCGGACTGGAAGCTCCTGTGGTCGCTTGGTCCACAAGAAGTTCGCACGATCTTAAAGAAACAGAAACAGGATCAAGACCCGGCGCGCCGATAATTAAAATTAGGTCTGACAGGAGAGTCCGCTTTGGTCCACACAACTGTTGTCCGGGTACCGACGTTCGCGGAGCGAATGGAGTCGATCGAACACTGGGTCGTGCGTCAACTCGGATCCTCCAGCCACGAACAGCGGGTGGCCGGTATCGCCGTTCGCATCTTCGATCTGACGGCTCCATTGCATGGGTTGGCCTCCGCCTGGCGACGGCATCTGCGAATCGGCGCCCTTCTGCATGATGTCGGGCGCATTGACGGACAGGCCGGACATCACGTTCGGGGCGCGCGAATGATTCTCCGCACGCAGAGCCTGCCGCTTTCGTCTGAGGAACGTCGCATCGCAGCGTTTCTGGCCCGGTTCCACCGCAAAGCGCCTCCGAGCAAACGGCAGATTCGTGATTGGACCGACTCTCAGCTTCGCGTGGGCATGCTCCGAACGCTCCTGGCAATCTTCCGTGCCGCGGACGCCTTGGACAGCCGCCGGGTTGAAACCGGCGGCCTGACCTTGCGCCTGCAAGGCAAACGCCTGCGAATTCGCTGTTTTGTCGAAAGCAATCGGCGCGAAGCCAACCGCCTTTTTGCCAAAAGGCGCAAGTTTGACATGATCGAGGACATCCTGGGTCTAGCAGTGAAGATCCAGGTTCGGCCATACTGAACCATCCCCCTGCCCAGCCACGATACGTCCAAGCTGATTTCGGAATAAGTTATTGTCCATAAATGACTTACGGCGTGCGTATCTCACCTATGCTCCTATCCTCTGGGCACCGGCCAAGCAAGCTCTCCCCGACAGCGCAGCCGACCGTCTGAATGCCCTGCGACAGGGTCTTCAGCGAGAGGCATGAGAAGCCGGCTCAGGACCGCTGAAGCATGGTCGCTCGCAGCGTAATTGTGGTGTTGTCGGCCTGCGGCTGGCCGGAAACCCGCACCACGATAGGCGTAAGAAGCAGGCTATTTCCCCGCCGGCTTCTTCAAGTATTGATCAAACCACGCCAGCGTCGCATCGCTTGTACGCCGCATTTCCGCGCCGCCCCAGCCGTGGCCGGCTCCGATCAGCAATTCGACGCGGCCAGGCACACCAGCCTTGGTCATGGCTTCAACCATGATGATTGCCTGCGAATGGTCGACCAGTGGATCCTTCGTGCCCTGCAGCAGCAACATGGGAGCATCGCCCGCATTCACGTACGTCACCGGCGAGACTCTTTTCAGGGCTTCGGCCTTCTGCTGGCGCGGACCGCCGACAAAATCGGTGATGAGTTTCTCCGAAGCCGGCGGATAGACCTGGGTCATATCGGTCGGACCAAAATAGGAAACCACCGCCTGCACCTTGCTTGATTCGCCCTCGCTGCCGCCGCTGTCGTCCAGACCGTCCGCCTGGTCCATGGTTCCCAGCATCATTGACAAATGCCCGCCGGCCGAGAAACCCGTTGCGCCGAACCGAGCCTTGTCGATACCATATTTCTCGGCGTTCTTTCGCAGAAACCGGACGGCGCACTTGACATCCTGAACCTGCGCCGGAAAAACATGCCTGGGCACGAAGCGATAGCCGATCGTGGCCGACACATATCCCTTCTCGGCAAAGCTCCATGTGAGATTGTTGTGGCCGTTGCGGTCGCCCGCCCGCCAGGCCCCGCCATGAATCACGACGATGCACGGCCGGCCGCCCGCGGGCGGAGGGTCTTTCGGCCAGGCGATGTTGAGCTTGAGTTGCTCGCCGCCGGCCTCGCCGTAGACCACATCTCGCTCGAAATGGATCGTCGCCGGAGGCTCGGCCGCCAGCACGGGAACCACCACCAGCAACGCCAGCATGGACACACGCTTCATAATCACCTCATTGATGCAGATTGATAGCTCCTGCCAATTCATCCACAACATCGCCCGAAACCAGGGATGTGGAAGGGATCGCCGCAACTACATTCGCGCGCAATAGCGCTCCCTCACTTGGCCACCCGATAACACCACAGCACCTCCTGATCCCGGATATACAGCCGCCCATCGCACACCACCGGATACGTCCACGCCTTCTCCATGCCATCGATCCGCCTGGGAGGATTCGGCGGCATAAATCGGCCACGCTCGCGACAGGCATCCGGCGTCGCTTCCACCAGGGCCACCTCGCCATTCTCGCCGTGGAGATACAGCATGCCATCCGCGAAACAGAGCGATCCCGGCGCCACACTGCGATCACTCCATTTGATCTGCCCCGTCTTGAAATCCGCGCAGACGAGCATCTGGGCCGAGCAGCCGTACAGGTGGCCGCCCACCAGCACCGAACCACCAATCGCTGTCGGCAATTTCGCATCAAAGTAAGCCTGCTCGATATCCACCCCGCCGCCCTTGGCGACCAGTCGAATCGCTCCGCCGCCGGTGCCCGATCCGGCTGAATACACCAGCCCATCTCCCGCAACGGGCGATGGAATGGTCGCGCCGTACTTGCTTATGGTCTTGCCATAGCGCCAGAGAACCCGACCTGTTTTTGCCTCCACGCCCACCAGACCCTTCTGCACCATTTGGACGTATTGCCGTGTCCCGGCGGTATCCATGACCACCGCCGACGTGTAGGCGGCCTCATCGGCCTCCGGCAACGCACACTTCCATAACACTTCACCCGTCTTCTTGTTCAGCGCCACCAGCGTCGCCTGACCGCCCCCAGGGGCACAGACGAGCGTGTCACCATCTATCAGCGGCGACTCGGCGTATGCCCAGGTACCCGGCTTGCCGCCAAAATCGCCTCGAAGGCTCTTGTGCCAACGAATCTTGCCCGTGGCCGTTTCAATGCAGACAAGATCGCCATCCGAGCCCAGGGCATAGAGCGCATCGCCATCGACGGTCGGCGTTGATCGTGCAGCCGGGAAGTTGGGCTTCTGCTGAGGATTGCCCACCTTGCCGACGCGCGTGGACCAGACAACCTTGCCGTCTTTGCCATCCAATGCCTTGGCAAACTCATCTTCCACGCCCTGACTGGACATCACATAGATCCGCCCCCCGGAGACGGCCGGTGTCGAGTATCCCCGGCCAAGATCATTCACCCGCCACAACAGCGTCGGCCCTTCCTTTGGCCATTCCTTAAGCAGCCCCGTCTCCTGCGAAATCCCGTCTCGATTCGGTCCGCGCCATTGCGACCAGTCGGCCGCCTCAACACTTGTCGCGGCAATCAGAACACAAAGTCCCACGCACGCGGCCAGATTTCGGTGGTTTCTCATATCGCTGCTCCTTGTGACAGGCGTGACATGCCGATGATAAGCAGACAGGCAGATTGTAGGTCATTGGGCCCATAGGGAAAGAGGCGCAGACCCTCACGCCTGCATCCGCCGCATGCGCGGGCTGCGCGACTGCTGCCGTATGAAGAGTGTTCGGCTGGTCATGCCAAGTCGTTCACGGACCTGCGGCCTGCCCACATCCAATGAGAGTCTTGGCTTCGCCGCCACTTGCGTCGTTCCGAGCAGCGCGAAGGGTCTTGGTCATTTTGCGCGGAGATTCCTCGCTTGGCTCGGAATGACCGGCGGGGCAG
>CAYSSA010000243.1:0-6808 GCA_964433485.1 uncultured Tepidisphaeraceae bacterium
CGATCGGGTCTCAAGGCGCCCATGCGCTGATGTTGTCGTCGCTGCGGGTGCATGCCGTTGACGCGCTCCGGTGCGGCAGGGCGGCGCTGGCGGCCGAGTTCTATCTGGAATTGTCGCGTCTGGATCCCTCGCAGTTTCTGCCCCGACAGGCGCAGCTGGACGTGGCCGCCGAGCTTGCCAGCCAGCAGCGCTACGCCGAAGCCGCCGAGGCGTATGAGAAGTTCCTGCTGCGTTACCCGGAGTTCGACCAGATCGAGGAGGTTCAACTGATGCTGGGGGTGATCTGTTCGCGGTATCTTCACAACGACGCAAGGGCCAGGGAACTGCTGGGCGCGGCGCTTCCGCGGCTTCGGGGCCAGTCGAAGATCGCGATGGCCCAGGCGGAGCTCGATCACATCAACTTGGAGCGGCAATGAGGCATTCCCACGGCAATCCCTCGCGGCGGTATCACGATCGCGTGGCCCGGCGCTACGACCAGATGTACGACGATCTCTACTGGGAGTTCCATGACGAGCTGACGTGGCGCGCGGTCAAGCCGCATTTGCCGCGCGATCTGTCCGCCCGGTGCCTGGATCTCGGTTGCGGCACGGGCAAGTGGGGCATGAGGCTGCTGAAGTCGGGCTTCGCCACGTCGTTCGTGGATCATTCACCGGCGATGATCGACCAGACCCGGCTCAAGGTGGATGCCATGGGCTCGCGTGCCAGGAAGGCCGAGCTGTTCGTCGCCGACATCACGGGCATGCCCATGCTGGCGGATTCGGCTTTCTCGCTCACGCTGGCGATGGGGGATCCGTTGTCGATCTGCGCCGATCCGCCGGCGGCCGCGAGGGAGATGTACCGGGTCTGCGCTCCCGGAGGCGTGGTGATCGCGACGGCCGACGGCAAACTGGCGGCCCTGGACCATTATCTGGAGCAACGGCAGCTCGACGAACTGGAGCGGTTTGTCCGAACTTCCAGAACCCACTGGCTCACGGAGGAAGCGAAGGAACGTTTCGAACTGCACACTTTCACACCGGCGACCCTGCGGGGGTTGTTTGCCGCGGCGGGATTCGAGGTGATTTCGATTGTGGGCAAGACGGTGCTGCCGGTGCGGAAGCACAGGGGACTCCTGGAGCAGCCGGGGGCGATGGAGCGGCTGCTGCGTCTGGAGCAGGAGCTTTGGCGCGACCCGGATGCGGCGGCCAGGGCGTCTCATTTACAGATTTTAGCGCGCAAATAAATCTACAATTGTCAACATACGGAAGAGGCGATGCGCCGTCGCGGCGATCCGCGACGGGGGCGCCTGTCGTTCGGAGGCGACGCTGTCCGATAATGCGCAGCGGGGTCCGGCGACGCCGAACGCGGCGGCGGGGTCCGATAAGAAGCCCTTCCGGCGAGCCGAATCGCCGGTTCGGCGGCGCACATTATTGGTCGCGCCGAACCGGCGCAATTTTTCGCGCATTGAGCCAAAGCGATCTCAAGTACCCCCTTTATTGCTGACGATTAGCTTCCTGTTTTCGCCGCGATTCGTAATTGCCGCACGGGCAACACGCGACGAATGGACTTGCGAGAAAGGAGGTCAGGCATGGATCATCCGGGAAGTCCGCCAGACGGACTTCCGAAGGCTGCTGCGGAACGTGCCCTGATCCGTCAGCGAAAACGGCCTTGTTCAAGGGAATGACAATCGGGTCTAGCCGGACAAGCAGAACCGGCCGCCCACAATCAACGCCGCGGTCCGCAGAACCGCGGCCGTCATGGAGAGACAGATGAGTAGAATAAACACTAATGTCACGTCGCTTATCGCGCAGCGAGTTCTGCGCAAGAACAATGATCAACTGAACGTCAGCCTCGAACGCCTCGGAACGGGCTTGAAGATCAACCGCGGCCAGGACAATCCGGCCGGCCTGATCGCCTCCGAGAACCTTCGCGCCGAACAGACCGGTATCAACGGCGCCATCACCAATGCCCAGCGGGCCAGCAACATCATTGGCACCGCCGAGGGCGGTCTGTCCGAAATCAGCTCGCTCATGACCGAGCTCCAGGGCCTGGTCAACGAAGCAGCCAACTCGGGCGGTCTGTCGGCCGAGGAAATCGCCGCGAACCAATTGCAGGTCGACTCGATCCTTTCCACAATCAACCGCGTCGCTCAGAGCACAAGTTTCCAGGGGATCAAGCTCCTCAACGGCAACTACGACTATACCACGAGCGGCGTCAACACGACAAACTTCGCGAATGTGAAGATCAACGCGGCCCGCCTGCCCGACAATCAGTCGGTCAACGTGGTCGTCGCCGTCACTCAGTCGGCCCGCACCGCGACTCTGGGTTACACGGGCGGCGCCCTCGGCGCCAATAACGCCGTAACACTGGAAATCGCCGGCAACAAGGGCACTGAGCAGGTGTCTTTCGCCGGCGGCACCACCATCGCCCAGATGGTCACCGCCATCAACTCGCTCAAGAACGCCACGGGAGTTTCCGCCATCGATTCCGGCGGCGACCTGGGGCTCTATTCCACCGCTTTCGGAGCCGACCAGTACGTCAGCCTGACCACTCAGTCCGGTACCTTCGTGCCGACCGCAGCCAAGGCCTATGGCCGCGATGCCGCCGTTACCGTCAATGGCGCGGCCGCCACCGCCAAGGGCCTGAACGTCTCCTACCGGTCGTCGGATCTGGACATTTCCGTGGATCTCGGCACGGCGTTCAACACCACTGGCAACGACAACTTCAACATCACCGGCGGCGGCGCTACTTTCGCTTTGGGCTCGAAGGTCACTGAAGGGGGCAAGGCCTCCATCGGCATTGGCGCGGTCACCACCGGCTCGCTCGGCGACATCACCAGCGGCTACCTGAATTCGCTGGGTTCGGGCAAGGCCAATTCCCTCAGCAGCGGCAACCTCATCACCGCCCAGCAGATCGTTGACAAGTCGATCCGACAGGTCAGCCAGCTTCGTGGCCGACTTGGCGCCTTCCAGAGGTTCACGCTCGGCTCGACCATCAACAGCCTCGGCGTCGCACTCGAGAACGCGTCGGCGGCCGCTTCCGCCATCCGCGACACCGACTTCGCGCAGGAGACCTCGAACCTGACGCGGGCTCAGATCCTCAGCCAGGCTGCCGGCACCGTGCTGGCCCAGGCCAATTCCGCGCCGCAGGCGGCGCTGCAATTGCTCGGTCGGTGAGCATCTTCCATCGCGTTAGCCTGAGCGGCAATTCGGCTGTTCTTTCTTGCAAGTCCCACACCCCCGGCAAGTCGCCGGGGGTGTCTTTATTCACTTCCTGTCTGGTCAACCTGATCCAAGTCGCAATCGGGCTTCATGTGCCGTATGATTCGCGCCGATGCAGACCGCCACCGCGAACAGTCCATTGTACGCAGCAACCTCACCCGTGCCCGGCGCGCGCGGGGCGCTGGCTCTGCTGCTGCTGATCAATCTGCTCAACTACATCGACCGCTACATTCTGGCGGCGGTCGAGCGACCCATTCGCGATGACCTGCTCAAGGGCGACCCCAACGCGATGAAGAAGACGGGCGCCCTGGCCACTGCTTTCCTTGTCACCTACATGCTGGCCGCACCGGTTTTTGGGGTCCTTGCTGACCGCTTTTCTCGCTGGCTGATCGTCGGACTGGCTGTCGTTCTCTGGTCGTTGGCCACCGGGGCGACGGGTCTGGCGGCCGTCTTCTCGATGCTTCTGTTCGCCCGCGTCTTCGTTGGAGTCGGCGAAGCCGGCTACGGACCGGCTGCCCCGACCCTCATCGCCGACTACTTCCCCGTGGAACGGCGAGGCGCCGTCATGGCCTGGTTCTACATGGCCATTCCGGTCGGCTCAGCGCTGGGTTATGCGCTCGGCGGGTTCATGGAGACGCATTTCGGTTGGCGCTCGGCGTTTTATGCGGCCGTAATTCCCGGAATCGTACTCGGGCTTCTGGCGCTCAGGCGGAAAGACCCTCCGCGAGGCACCCGGCCGAGCAGCGCGCCCTCCACTGCCAAACGGGCCACGCTGGCCGATTATCTTCGTTTGTTCCGCATTCGCTCCTACCTTCTCGACTCCGCCGGGATGACGGCTCTGACCTTTGCTATTGGCGGCATTTCCTACTGGATGCCCGCCTACCTGGAGCACCGCAAGGCCGGTTCGCTTGCGGAGGTCAACATGGTTTTTGGGGGCATCACCGTTCTGGGCGGCATCAGCGCCACGTTGCTGGGCGGGATGGCCGGGGACAAACTGCGGCGGCGTTTCTCAGGCTCGTACTTCCTGGTTTCCGGCATCGGCATACTGATCGCCTCGCCGCTGATACTGCTCATGCTCGTCACGCCGTTCCCATTTTGCTGGGTGGTGATCTTCCTCACCGTGTTCTTCCTCTTTTTCAATACCGGCCCCTCCAACACCATTCTCGCCAACGTCACACATCCTTCCATCCGGGCCACGGCTTTTGCCGTCAATATCTTCCTGATCCATGCGCTGGGCGATGCGATCTCCCCTCCGTTGCTCGGCGGCATCATCGAGGGCACGCCCAACAGGGACAACTGGAATATGGCTTTCGTCATTGTGGCGGTGGTCAGCGCGCTTGCCGGTGTCGTCTGGCTGACTGGCATCCCTCATCTTCAGAAAGACACACAGGCGGCGTCGGCTTGAACGGTTTGTGTTTACACCCGTCCATGAACGCAGTCTTGGATCGCGAGGTCGCCCCTTGTCATGTCATCGCGTGTGTGTAGAGTGCAACTTCACACATACAAGGAGCCAGGACGATGGCTGCTCGAGTCGTGCATGTCGGGTGTGTCGCTCTTGCCGTGCTGGCGGTGTTATCGCATGCGGCCGTTGCCGCTGAACCTGGCGAGGGCTTTCGCCCGATCGGCTCGCTGCGCCCGCGTCATGCCAGGGAGATCGCCGGTTCCAACTGGTCCATTGGCGCCGAGACGATGGATCGCGATTTCACGGTCTATGCCCACTGGAAGCAACATCTGGGGCCGCTTGGGGCCAAGAAAGCCAGAATACAAAGTGGCTGGGCCAAGACGGAGAAAGAGCCGGGCAAATACAATTGGACCTGGCTCGACGAGATCGTGAACGACATGGTCGATCAGGGCGTCGAGCCATGGGTGTGCATCTGTTATGGCAATCCCATCTACAAGGACGGTGGTGAAACCGGCCTGGGTGGCGTCTGGCCGCGGTCGGAAGAGGCGTTGGCCGCATGGGATCGCTATGTGGCTGCCCTGGTTGACCGGTACAAATCGCATGTGGATGAATGGGAGATCTGGAACGAGCCTTCGCTACGATCCAAGGATGTCGCCGAGAGCGCGACCGGCTATGCCGATTTCCTGATGCGCACGGCCGGGGTTGTACGATCCAGGCAGCCCAAGGCGAAGATCCTGGGCTTGTCGCTGCCGGGCATTCCCATGCCCTTTGCCGAGCGGGTGCTGAAGTGCCTGAAAGAGAAGAACGGTCTGAGTCTGATCGACGAGGTGACCTACCATCCATACTCTACGAATCCCTGTGCCAGTTACAGCGCAGTGGGCAAGTTGCGAGATCTGGTGCGGTCGTATTCACCGGATCTCAAACTTCGCCAGGGCGAGAACGGCGCGCCATCCATGAAGGGGGGCTTTGGCGCCATCGCCAACTACGAGTGGGATGAAGAGCGGCAGGCCAAATGGGCATTGCGCCGATTGCTGGGCGACCTCGGCCGCGATATTCCCTCATCCTATTTCTCGATCTGCGACATGAAGTATCCCGATCGCATGAACTACAAGGGCCTGCTGGCCGTCAACGACGACAAGACCGTCCACCATGTCAAGCAAGCCTATCGCGCCGTCCAGCATGTCACGGCCGTGTTCGACAACAGCGTCAAGCGCATCGACAACTTCAAGGGCCGGATCGCCGACGACCCCAAGCCTGGTCGATATTCCCTTTTCGCCTATCGGAACGAGAAAGGCGGCCATATTGTTACGCTCTGGCGCAGCGATGCAAATCCCGGCGCAAAGCCGGAGATCGAGGCAGTCGGGTTGTCGCTTCCCGGCGTGCGGTTCACCGAGCCGGTGTGGGTGGAGATGCTCAGCGGCAAGGTCTACGCCATCGATCCATTGCTCTGGTCGCAGAAGGACGACGAGGCCGAGTTCCGAAAGCTCCCGGTGTTCGATTCTCCAATTCTGATTGCCGAGCAGGCCGCTCTTCCAATGGCCAGGTAGGGATTCGTCAACGGCGGGTTTTGGAGTGGTTAGAGTGAGTATGCGACTCCTTATCTGTTCTCTGTGTCTCCCGCTCGGTGTCCTTTTTGTTGCTTTCGGCTCCGGTGCGGCGGAACTCAATGTTGATGCCGCGACGGTCATCGGAGTTATCCGGCCGCTGCACGGCGTCAACGGCGGGCCGGTGTTGGGCGGCGAACTGATCGACATGTCGGCCTATCACCGCGAGATCGGCGTGCCGTATGCCCGGCTGCACGACTGCGAGTGGCCAAACCCCGATGTTGTGGACATCCATGCGATTTTCCGTGATTTTCGGGCCGATCCGGCCGACCCCGCCAGCTACGACTTTCGCCGCACCGACGATTTTCTGAAGGCCGTACTTGCTACCGGGGCCAAGGTCGTCTACCGCCTTGGTGAGAGCATTGAACACACAAAGCGCAAATATCGCGTTCATCCGCCATCGGACCCACAGCGATGGGCCGATGTGTGCATCGGGATCATCCGCCACTACAACCACGGGTGGGCCGACGGCTTCAAACACGATATCCGTTATTGGGAGATCTGGAACGAGCCGGAGAATCGCCCCGCCATGTGGACTGGCACCGACGACGACTTCCTGCGGCTTTACGAAACGGCCGCCAGAACCATCAAGAGGCAGTTCCCCG
>CAYSSA010000244.1:0-5660 GCA_964433485.1 uncultured Tepidisphaeraceae bacterium
TTTCCCACCCAGCCCACCCGATCCAAACGCCGTCACGGCCTGTTCCTGCTGATATCCCGTGTCACGCAGAATCGCCTGATCGCGCCAGAACAGCGCGTACACGCGCGCCCTCTGGTATTTCTTGATCAGGGCCGGAAAGTGCTTGAGCACGGGAACCTCAAACTCCAGACCGGTCTTCTCGCGAGGGCCGGAGTACCAGGCGATCGGCATAAGCGCCAGCCCGATGCCGACGATGCCCAGCAGATGCCGACCGCGCGCACCGGCTACAAAGAGCATCGCGAACAGCGCCGGGGCAAACAGGATCGCGGTTCCAAGGTCCGGCTGTTTGAGGATAACCATCAGCGGAACCACGGCCAGCAGGAACGGTGGAACCAGCCCTCCCAGCGTGCGGAAGTTGGAGCGAAAGCGCAGATAGCGGGCCATGACCATGCAGAAGGCAACTTTCATCAGTTCGGCCGGCTGAAGTTTCAAAGGGCCCATGTTGATCCAGTTGCGCTGGCCTTTGATCTCGGGCACGCCCAAAAAGCCGCTCGTGGGCACTCCGGGCAGAATCGTGTAGATGAGCATCGCCAGGCTGAGGAAATAAAAAGGCCAGGCGAACCGCCCGATGATCAGGTATGAGACGGCCTGCATTCCCAGCATGACGGCAAAGCCGATGCCGACGAAAAGCATCTGTTTATGAGCGTCAGAGGCCGCGTGAACGTCCACTCCCGAGTGTGCCTGGATGGAGACGATGCCCACCGCCGAAAGCACCAGCACCGCAACAAACACGGGCCAGTTGGACGCGATGGCGAGTTGTCGCCAGATGCGATTCATGAAGGTGGGGAGGATCAGGATTGTTGATAGAGCCCGGCCGGAATGGCTCGTTCGGCGTGCCGCGGATCTACAATCACCCAAAGGCAGTCGCCGGGCGCCAGCTTGCCCGCGCGGTTGGGTATCAGCAGCGAGAACGTGATGGCGTTCCTCTGGTCTCGGCGGGCGCAATACAATGTTTGTGAAAACGGCGCAAGCGGCGACTGGCCGACTTCCAGCACGCCGGCCAACGCCGCTTCGCCGAGCCGCCAGATTCGCAGGTATTGCCTCCGGACGATCCAGGCATAGGCAAGCAACAGCAGCGCGGTCGGTGCGAGAATGGCGCTGACGAGCAGGTCCGCCGCCAGCGAGGGCGAGGTCCCGGTCGAGAATCTTTCCGGTTTCGCCGGATCCACGTGGATCGGGATCATGGTCTGTGTTTCTATGACGTTGCGGTTGTCGGGCAGCGTCCGGTTGAGCAATCTGTAGGGCTCACGCCCCGGCAGCATCACCGTCAGATCCACCGAGAGCGACGGGTCCGGCGCAAAGCGCTTGCCCCGGACGGTTTCATTCGAGATCCGGTCCAGGCGGGCTTCGCCCTTGATGCCGTGTTCCACCAGCCAGCGGGCCTCGCGGTAACGCGAGATCTCCGTTGTCGAGTTGTAGATGACCACCGCGAGCAGCGCCAGCGCAAGGGTCCAGGCCGGCCGCACGCGCACTTCACCCCAGGTCCGGCGACGGATTCCCCGCGTGAGCGGGCGCGGCGGATCGGGGGGCCTGGAGGCATGCTCTGCCGCGTTGGACGCGGCATCCACACTGGCGGGAGTTGTGCTCACATCTTCTCCTGGTAAACGAGTCCATTCGTTCCACCCACAAGGTAAGCATGACGACCGCCGCAAGCAAGCGGCCGGCTCTGATGGCGGCGGACCGTCTTCCTGGTCCACGACCGTTTCTGTGCGAAGGGGTTGGATCGGTCATGCGGAGCGAAGCGGGGCATCTCTGCGTGGCGCCGCCAGGAACGAACCTTGCGGGCTCGAATTCCTTCCTTGAAGAAACGCAGAGATTTCCCGCGTTGTTCGGAATGACCCCGAAGCGGCAGATGATTGACATCACCGGTCGTAGCCCCCGTCTTCTTCCATCCTCGGCGAATTTCAAGTAAAACCACCACGCTGGCCGAGTAAAGGAAAACCGCAACGCTCCAAGGAGGCGTTCATGTGTCGCGCAATGCAAGGTCTTACAGTCCTGCTCACGGTTGGTTTGCTCGCCGGGCTGACCGGCTGCAATTCCGGCGGCGCCGTGCTGGATTCCACCAAGGATTTCCCCCAGGGCACCGGCTTCTCCAAATTCAGCGTCACCGTTGACGGAACCTCGCGTCTCTACAGCGTGTTTGTTCCGCGCGACTATTCGCCTCAGAAAAAGTATCCGGCCATCGTCTTTCTCCATGGCGTGCTCGAGGCCGGCGGCGATGCCACCAAGAATCTGGGCGTGGGGATCGGCCCGCATGTGCGCGACAACGCCGCCACCTGGCCTTTCATCACCATTTTTCCCCAGTCCTCAAGCGACTGGCAGGACGCCGAGAAACAGCGCATCTGCATGGCCGTGCTCGACGACGTCTCGCGACGGTACAGCGTGGATCAGGATCGCGTGATCCTCACGGGACTCTCCAACGGCGGCCAGGGGACCTGGATTATCGGCGCCAACTACAAGAACCGCTTCGCCGCGCTGGTGCCGATTGCCGGTCACGCTGCACGGGATTATTGCGATAAGCTGACCGGCATCCCCATCTGGTGCTTTCACAACAGTGTCGATCCGTTCGTTCCTTCGGGCGGATCGGCCGACATGTGCAAACGCATCAACGATGCCGGTGGCAGCGCCAAGTACACGGAGTACGGCGGCTTCGGACACAACGCCTGGGACGATGTCTACAGCGATCAGGACGTCATTCGCTGGATGTTGGCCCAGCGGCGCAACGGCGCCGCCGCTCGCAGCGCCGCGGGCGTGCCCTAGCCGGCCGAGCGGTCATTTCCATTTCAACACCACCTTGCCCGATTGCCCGCTGAGCATGGCGTCAAAACCCTTCTGAAAGTCGGCGCAGTCGAAGCGGTGCGTGATCACCGGACTGATGTCCAGGCCGCTTTGCAGCATCACGGTCATCTTGTACCAGGTCTCATACATTTCCCGGCCGTAGATGCCCTTGATCGTGAGCATGTTGAACACCACCGTGTTCCAGTCGATCGCCATGGGCTTTTCGGGAATCCCCAGCAGGGCGATCTTGCCGCCGTGCGCCATGTTGGCGATCATGTCGGTGAAAGCCGCCGGGCTTCCGGACATTTCCAGGCCCACGTCGAACCCTTCTTTCATCCCGAGTTGCTTCTGCACCTCGCGCAGGTTCGTTTGCGAGACATCGGCCGCCACGGTGGCGCCCATTTTTCTGGCCAGTTCAAGGCGATAAGGGTTCATGTCGGTGATCACGACAAACCTCGCCCCGGCGTGCCTGGCGATCGCCGCCGCCATGATTCCAATGGGTCCGGCTCCGGTGATCAGGACATCCTCACCCAGCACCGGGAACGACAGTGCGGTGTGAACAGCGTTGCCGAACGGGTCGAAGATCGAGGCCACATCACGGTCGATCTCGTGGCCGTGATGCCAGACATTGGTCACCGGCAACGACAGGTATTCCGCGAACGCGCCCGGCCGATTCACTCCCACGCCCTTGGTGTCGGCGCACAGGTGCCTGCGCCCCGCCAGGCAATTGCGGCAGCGCCCGCACACGACATGCCCTTCGCCGGAAACCACATCGCCGGGCTTGAAGTCCGCGACGTTCGCCCCGACTTCGACGATCTCTCCCACGAACTCGTGCCCCACCACCATCGGCACTGGGATGGTCTTCTGCGCCCAGGCGTCCCACTTGTAAATATGCACGTCCGTGCCGCAGATTCCCGTCCGGTCGATGCGGATCAGCACATCGTTGATTCCGATCGTCGGAACGGGCACTTCCTCAAGCCACAGTCCCACTTCCGGCTTCGCCTTGACCAATGCCTTCATCGTTTTCATGTATCGGCTCCGTTATTTTCATGGATGATGTGTTATAACACGGCCACACCCAGGCGAAAGTTGCGGATGCCGGCTCCTTTCGACAGTCGTCGCCCTGACCGGTCGGCAGGTCTGCTGCAATCGTCGGATGCTCCGTCCATTCACAATGCGGGAAAGACAACGGCGCGTGCCTCGCCGCGCTTATGGTCGCGGGCTTCGGCCCCCAATCGTCAACTCCACGGGCTGGGGCGCGGGCCGGAAACTCGGCTCAACGGGCGTTGTCGGCGCTGACGAGCTCGATCACATCGGCCGACGACGGCAGGCCGTGACTGTCGATGATCCGCTGAATCGCCATGATTCCCTCGATCAGCGTTTCCGGTCGGGGTGGACAACCCGGCACATAAACGTCCACCGGCAGGAACTGGTCGATTCCCTGCACGGTTGCGTAGGTGTCGAACACGCCTCCCGTGCTGGCGCAGGCGCCCATGGAAATCACCCACTTGGGTTCGGTCATCTGCTGATAGATATGCTGCAGCACGGGCAGCATCTTGATGCCCACGCGGCCGGCCACGATCAACAGGTCGCTTTGTCGTGGCGAGAAGCGCATGGCCTCGGCGCCAAAACGAGCCAGGTCATATCGCGACGATGCCGTTGCCATCAATTCGATCCCGCAACAGGCCGTGGCGAACGGCATGGGCCACAGCGATGACCGCCGCGCCCAGTTGACCACCTTCTTGAGCTGGGTCGTCAGGACATTGTCCGGCAGTGTCTGGGTGTCGATCATGACATGCGTATGTTAGGCGATTTGATCCCGATGGTCGAGACGCTTGGTCGCGTTGGTTCCTAACGACCACCGATTGCGAAGGTATTAGGATCGGCTGCCGCGTTGCATCTTTGTCCAAATCATTCCGGAGCCGACCATGAATCGAGCTTGCGCGACGACGACGCTGCTGATCGGGTTGTTGGTTGTTCTGCCTGCCGGCAGTCCCGCGCAGGCCATCGACTGGCCGCAGTGGTGCGGCACCGATGGAAAGAACATGATCTCGCTGGAGAAAGACCTGCCCGAGTCATTCGAGCCCGGCGAGCGGCGCGAGGACGGCTCCATGGATCCCGCCACCGGCAGGAACATGCTCTGGGGAACCAAGTTCTGCGCCGCATCCTATTCCACGCCGACCGTGGTTGGCGGAAGGGTCTACGTTGGAGGTCGCGACGCAGACGCCGGTGTCTTCGCATGCTTCGATGCGGCCACCGGCAAGCGTCTGTGGCAATGGCGGGCGCCCTCGCGCAAGTTCCCCAAGGCCATCGACGGTTTCTCCCTGGGCATCTACGAGATTCCGGCGAAGATGGGGGTCTGTTCGTCGGCCGCCGTCGATGGCGACCGGGTCTATTTCGTCAGCAACCGCTTCGATGTCGTTTGCCTCGACGCCAACGGGCAGGATGGACAGGCGCGCGTCGTCTGGCTGCTGGAGACCTACGAGAAACTCGGCGTGTTCCCCTGTGACGCGGCCAACGGATCGCCGGTCATTGACGGCGACATTCTTTACGTACAGACCTCCAACGGCATCGACCGCAACAGCTTCGCCAATCCATACAAGGAGAAGGACCGGAAGTTTCCCGCGCCCGAGGCGCCCAACCTCATTGCCATTGACAAGAAGACCGGTCGGGTTGTCGCCACCGACGACACACGCATTGTGGATCGCATGTTGCACGGCCAATGGTCTTCACCGGCCCTGGGAATGGTGAACGGGCGCAAACTCGTCTTTTTCGGCGGTGGCGATGGCCGGATGTACGCATTCGAGGCCTTGAAAGCGGTCCCCGAGCAGCCGGTGAAGCTC